>CAZSOV010000134.1:0-20044 GCA_964608505.1 uncultured Verrucomicrobiota bacterium | reverse complement strand
TGAAGCGGTCCTCCCAGAGCGTGCCCGTGCGCCCCACGCGCAGGTTGTACCAGAGGGTGAACCGCTGCTTCACCAGCTTCATGAACTGGCTCAGATCCCACAGCCGGGCGTGAAACGTCGTCAGATACTCCGCCAATCCCTTCTCATCCTTCGCCTCGCGATACATCTCGAAGCGCTGGCGGACGAGCCCGACATTCTGATGTCCGGAGAGCTTGGCCAGCTTGGCCAGCACCTGTTCCGGCGTGGGACGCCGCGGCGGCTCGGGCGCCTTGGGCACCTCCACGAGGACATGGAAGTGATTGGACATCAAACAGTAGGTGAGGACCCGAACCTCGCAGAATTCCTCGGCCTCGCGCAGGAGTTGGACGAAGTGGTTCTTCTCCGCGGGACCGAAGATGAAGCGACGATCCACGACGCGGGACACGCAGTGATAGACGGCGGCGGGATGATCGGGCGGGGCGAGCAAACGACCGGTCGGCATGCCCCGCACCCTGCCAACCAGCGCCGCCATCTGCAATCTAAATATCCCGGTTAATTGAATACACGCAATCTAAATATCCCGGTTACTGATGACTACATTAAATATCCCGGCGGTTGGTTAATCATACAATCCGACTATTGACGCCCCCGGCCTTCTCCCGGAGCCTGCCGACCCGGGCCGCCCGGGTGACGCCCCCAACTCGTCCCCGCGGCCCGCGAAGGAGCAGATCCGACATGGCAACCGTGAAATCCGAACCTGGCAACATCCTCGACGAAACCTACGCAAAGCTGCTCGCCCCGAGCGGCGCCAAGATGGCCCTCATCGTGCTCGACGGCCTGGGCGACATCGCCACCCGCGACCAAGGCTACCTCACCCCGCTCGAAGCCGCCCAGACCCCCAATCTGGACGCCCTGTCCAAGGACTCCGCGCAGGGTCGCATGATCCCCGTCGCGCCCGGCATCACACCCGGCAGCGGACCCGGCCATCTGGCCCTGTTCGGGTACGATCCCCTTCAGTTCGAGGTCGGACGCGGGGTGATCGAGGCGCTCGGTCTGGGCGTCGCGCTCAAAGGCGGGGACATCGCGGTGCGGGGCAACTTCTGTTCGCTGGACGCGAAGGGACTGGTCACGGACCGCCGGGCGGGACGCATTCCGACCGAGAAGTGCGTGGCCCTGTGCGCCATCCTCGCCAAGAAGATCAAGAAGATCGGCGACGTCGAGGTGCTCATCCAGCCCGGCAAGGAACACCGCTTTGTCATCATCTTCCGTGGGGAGGGGCTCGAAGGTCCGCTGACCGACACCGACCCGGGACGCGAGGGACAACCCATCGTGCCGGCCAAGCCGACGAACGCGAAGTCGGCCAAGCAAAAGAAGGCGGCGAGCCTGATTGCCGACTTCTACAAGGTGGCCCTGCCCCTCCTGAAGAACGAGCACCCGGCCAACGGGTTCCTGCTGCGGGGCATCGCTCATCAGCCGCACATTCCGACCTTCCAGGAGCGCTACGGTCTGCGGGCCGCGGCCCTCGCGGTCTACCCCATGTACAAGGGGCTCTCCCAACTCGTCGGCATGGCCAAGATCGAGGGTCCCCAGACCATCGCCGAACAGTTCACCCGGTATCAGGAGCTGTACGACGACTACGATTTCTTCTTCATCCATTTCAAGTACACCGACAAGGCCGGCGAGGACGGCTCCTTCGAGGCCAAGGTCAAGGCGATCGAGGACTTCGATGCCGCGCTGCCCATTCTCCTGGAGAAGAAGCCCGAGGTCATCGCCATCACCGGAGATCATTCCACCCCCTGCGCGGTGAAGGGACATTCCTGGCACCCCCAACCGGTCCTGCTCCACTCGCCGATCTCCGGTTGGGACAAGCTGGATCGCTTCACCGAAACCGGGGCGAACCTCGGCTCGCTCGGCGTGTTCGAGGCCAAGTTCCTCCTGCGCCTCATGCAGGCCAACGGGCGCATGTTCGCCAAGTTCGGTGCGTAGTCGCCCGCACCCACGCATCCCACGGGCGCCGGCGATTCCCGGCGCCCGTTTGGCGTCACCGCCCGTTTTTCGTTCCCTCCCATGAAGGCCGTCATCCTTGCCGCCGGCAAGGGCACCCGCATGCGTGATCTCACGCAGGAGCTGCCCAAGCCCATGCTCCAAGTTCAGGGTCGCCCCATCCTCCAACACATCCTCGACGGACTCGTCGCGTCCGGCATCCGCGAGGTCTGCATCGTCACGGGTTGGCGGGCGGACGTCATCGAGTCGCATTTCGGGGACGGCTCCCGCTTCGGCGTCCGCATCGAATATGCCCGCCAGGTCGTCCAGGACGGCACCGGACGCGCCCCGGAGTACGCGAAGTCCTTCGTCGGCCCGGACGATTTTCTGCTGACCTATGGCGACATCCTCGTTCGGCCGGAAACGTATCGCCGGATGATCGAGCGTTTTCAGTCCGGCTCCTTTGCCGGCGTCGTCACCGTTACGCTCGGGGAGGATGTCTCCAAAGGCGGACTCAATTTTTTCGACGCCGATTTCTGCCTGACCCGGCTGGTCGAGAAGCCTTCCCCTGCGCAGATCGGGGAACTCCGAAGCCAGGGCCTGCTGAAGCCCGGTCAACCCCTGTATTACAACGCCGGGATCTACATTTTCCGCCCGGTCGTCTACGAGTTCACGGCCCGCCTGGAGAAGTCGCCGCGCGGGGAGTACGAACTCACGGACGCCATCGGGCAGATGATCGGCGCCGGACATCGACTGGCCGGCCTGGAGATCGCGGGTCGTTGGGTCGACGTGCGCGATCCCGAGGTGCTTGCCCAGCTCGAGGGCGGTGCTCTCTGAGCCCCCGAATCGCGATCCGTGGGAGACGATCCTCGCCGGCAGGGTTGCCAGTTCGCCCCGAAGGGGCGTGAACGCCGCGCTCCGGGTACCCCTTCCCCGCCGCCGGGCGATGGACAACGCGGTTGACGCCCGCGGCTGCCCGATCCCGGGGTGATCGAAGGAGACGAGACCGGAGGGGAAACCGGCGACTCGGCCCACCGTCGCGCGGACGCGTTGGCGGGGAGCCAGTCGCCGGCCCCACGACATGGTTGCGCCCCGGACTTTGTCCATCGCCCTGCCCCTGCCCCGCCCCGAACTCCACCTTGACACCCGTCTCGCACGGGCGAGACGGTGTGGCCCTTATTTCATGAAGAAGCCCCGTCCTCTCCCCACGTCCCGCCGTGAGTTCATCGTCGCCTCCGCGGCGGCGGGAATCGCCGTTTCCGTTCAACCGGTGGCGGCGCAGACGATGATCGTCACGCCGTCCGACGATCTCGACACCGGCACCGCGAAGGTCACGGCCCGGGACGGCACCGCGTTATCCGTGTATCACGCGGCTCCCCGGAAGGCAGGCAGGCACGCGACGGTCCTAGTCATCCCCGAGATCTGGGGCGCGCACGAGCACATCAAGGACGTCGCCCGGCGTCTGGCGAAGGCGGGATATTTCGCCGTCGTCCTGGAGCCGTATGTGCGCATCGGCGACCTCACGCAGCTCAAGGAGATCAAGGACGTCCTGGCCGGCGCCAACAAACTGACGGACGAGCAGTGCTTCGCGGACCTCGACGTCGTCGTGGAGTGGGCGGGAAAGCAACCGAAGGCCGACCTCGAGCGGCTGGGAATCACGGGGTTCTGCCGTGGGGGACGGACGACTTGGATGTACACGGCGCACAGCAAGCGGATCAAGGCGGGCGTCGCGTGGTACGGCGGCCTGAACCCCAATCCTCCGGCCCAACCAAAGACCCCGGCGGACGTGGCATCGCAGCTGAACGCACCGGTGCTCGGGCTTTACGGCGGCGCGGATCAGGGCATTCCGCAGGCGGCGGTGGACAAGCTGACGGCCGCCCTGGCGGCCTCGGAGCAGGGACGCAAGTCGCAAGTCCACGTGTATCCCGACATGCCGCACGCCTTCCACGCCGACTATCGCCCGAGTTTCCGCAAGGAAGCGGCCGAGGACGGATGGAAGCGGATGCTGGCCTGGTTCGCCCGGAACGGCGTGGTTTGAACCCGCCTCGGTTCGGTCCCCTCCCCATCCTGCCCCTGCCCAAGGTGTCCAGACCGACGCCCAAGGCACGGATCGCACTCCGCCTCGCCGCGATCCTGTCGTTCGTGTTCGTGATGCTCGGGCCCCGGCGTGTCGGAGCCGCCGATCACGGTCGGGACGCGCCCGAGGGGCCGGCGGGCCTGCCCTCCATCGCCGGGGAATACCTGGTCGAGCAATGGACCAGCGACGACGGGCTTCCGCAGAATTCCGTCATTGGCATGGCGCAAACCAGCGATGGCTACCTGTGGATGTCCACCTTCGAGGGGTTGGCGCGGTTCGACGGGCGCCGGTTCGTGGTGTTCGACGCGGATCGGGATCCGGAGTTGGAACGGTACTATGGAAGCTTGGTCGCGGATCCGGAGGGGGGGCTCTGGCTGAGTCTGGCGGGAGGCCAAGCCACGTACGGCAAGGGCTCCCGTTTTCGACGTCTCGGCGAGGCCGACGGCCTGCCCACGGGCCGCATCGTTTGCATCGCGTCGGCGCCGGACGGGTCGATCTGGGCCCTCGACACGCAAGGCGGCGTCCTCCGGCACGACCGTCCGCGGCGGCAGTTCGTCCGGCATGCCGAACCGGCCGGGCCGGAGTGGGCGGGGCCGGGACCGCTGGCGGTCGACCGGGCGGGCCGGCTCTGGATCGAACGGCAGGGACGGATCGCGTATTACGCCGAGGGTCGCTGGCACGTGGTGGCGTTTCCGGAGAGCGGAAGGGCGGGCGCGGGCTGGGTGGGGATGCCCGACGGGTCGGTTCTGCTCGAGCCGCCGCCGAGCCGGCGGAGTCTGGTGCGTTGGGAGGCGGATCGGCTGACTGCGTTCGATCGGCTGCCCGCGCCCGACGGCGGGTCGCTGGTCCTGCGGCTGGACCGCGAACAGAATCTCTGGGCCCTGGGGCAGGACAGCATTCTGCGCCGCACCCGCGAGGGCGTCTGGGGCCGCCTCGACGGAACGTTGGCCCTGGCCCGCAGCGTGCCCCGCGTCTCGTTCGAGGATCGCGAAGGCAATCTCTGGATCGGCACCGACGGCACCGGGGTGTTTCGGCTCCGTCGCCGGTACGTCCTGTCCAGCGGCACCGCCGAGGGCATGACCCGGCCCGTGGCGCTCTCCGTCAGCGGCACACCCGACCGCGTGGCCGTGGCCGTGCACGGAGCCGGGGTTCAATTCCTCGAAAACGGACGCTTCACGATCCCGCCGGTGGTTCCCGACCGTCCCCAGGACGTGCTCGCCTGGTGCACGCTGGCGGCGCGGGACGGGAGCTTCTGGGTCGGCACCTTCGGAGGCGGCCTGTACCGCTATCGTCCCGGGGAAGCCCAGGCCCAACGATTCCATCCGACCACCCATCCCGGGCTCATCCGGGAGGCGCACTTCGCCTTGTGCCAGGACTCGCGGGGGCGCGTCTGGATCGGCGGCGAGGCCGGCCTATCGCGCTGGGACGGCACGGGCTTTCGGTCCTGGACGACGGCCCAGGGGCTTCCGCATCCGCAGGTGAACGCCCTTGCCGACGACGAGGGGGGCGGCGTCTGGGTGGGCAGCAACCGCGGCCTCGTCCGGGTCCGGGACCACGAGGTCAAGGTCTACACCACCGCGGATGGCCTGGCCCAGGAAAGCGTGCGCAGCCTTCTCGCGACGGGTGACGGGACGCTCTGGATCGGCGGAGCGGGGCTGAGTCGGTGGAAGGCGGGGCGATTGTCCCCGATTCGGCCGTCCGAAGGTCTCCCGGCTTCGATCATCAAAAGCCTGATCGCGGATGACCTTGGCTCGCTCTGGCTGGGCACGCCCCGGGGCCTCTTCCGCATCGAACTCGCCCAGCTCGAGGCGTTCTGCGATGGACGCGCCGGACGCATCGAGTTCCAACATTTCGACCGGACCGACGGCATGCCGTCCGTCGAGTGCAGCGGGTATCAGCCCGGATCGTGGAAGGGAGCCGACGGGCGGCTCTGGTTCGCGACGCTGAACGGTCTGGCCATCATCGATCCCCGGCGATTGCCGAGGAACCTCGTTCCCCCGCCCGTCGTCATCGAGACGGTCACGGCCGACGGGCGGGAGATCGCCCCGGACCCGGACGAGGGCGGGTACACCATCCCCCCGCGCACCGGGACGCTCGAGTTCCGCTACACCGCCCCCAGCTTCGTGGCGCCGGACCGCAACCGGTTCCGATGTCGGCTCGGGGGTTTCGAGGAACGCTTTCGCGAGACGGGGACCGAGCGCTTTGCGACCTACACGCATCCGCCCCCGGGGAGGTATGCGTTCCAGGTCCTGGCCGCCAACGCCGACGGGGTGTGGAACGAGACCGGAGCGACCGTGGCGTTGCGTGTGCAGCCCCTGTTCTGGCAGCGGCGGGGCTTCCAGGCGGGGGCCGCCCTCCTGACCCTCGCCGCCGCCGGATTGGTCGTCCGCTGGTTTTCGCAGCGTCGCCTGCTCCGGCAGGTGGCCATTCTCGAACAGGATCGGGCGATCAACCGCGAACGCGCCCGCATCGCCCGCAACATGCACGACGACGTGGGCGCCTCCCTCACCCAAATCGGGCTCCTGAGCGACCTGGCCCAACGCGAACCCGCCGGTGCCGAACCCCGGCTCCGCGAACTCGGCGACCTTTCGCGCGAGGTGGTGCGCAGCCTCGACACGCTCGTGTGGACCGTCGATCCGGCCCACGACACCCTGGCCGGATTGGTGGAATACCTCGCCGGATACGCCCAGTCCTTCCTGCAACCCGCGGGCGTCCTGTGCCGCTTGGATCTTCCCGTGCAACTGCCCGAAACCGCCATTCCCGCGACCGGCCGGCACCAGATCCTGCTCCTGATCAAGGAAGCCTTGAACAACCTGATCAAGCACTCCGGGGCGACCGAGGCGATGTTCTCCGCCCAACTCCCCCCGGGCCGCCTCGTCCTGGAACTCCGCGACAATGGCCGCGGGTTCGAGCCGGGCACCGCCGGACGCTTCAGCGACGGACTCGCCAACATGCGCCGCCGTGCCCAGTCGGCGGGTGGCACCTGCGAGGTCCGCAGCGAACCCGGCGCGGGGACCCGCGTCCGGATCGAGTTGCCCGTCGCCGGCTAGGCGCCCCCGGAGGACGGCGGAACCCTACGCTACGCACGCTCCGCTTCGTCCGGGGCGCCGCCGCCGAACCAGCACCCAGCCACCCAGCATCGCGGCCCCGATCCACCAGGACGAGGGCTCGGGGACGACGGAAGGACCCGGACTGCCGCCCGGGTTCGGGTCCGGTTCGGGATCGGTCGCCGGTCCGAAGCCGGTGAACGTGAGCGACCAACTCTCGAGTCGCATCCGGCCGCCGAACTCGAGGTCGGCCACGTTCAGGCGCCATTCTCCGTTGGCCGGGCCACCGGAGAAAACGTCGAGCATCGCCGGACGTTCCTCGGTGTCGGCGAGGAGGCGCCCGTCGGGTTGCCAGGTGCCGTGCAGCACGCCTTCGGTCGCGTTGGCCAGGTGCACGTCGCCCGCCGCCGCATCGTCCCGCAAGGTGACGTCCCAGCCATCGTACGGAGCGCCCTCGCCGAAGAGGTCCGCGAGTCCCACCTGGTTCAGGAGCAGACTCGTGTCCGCGAGGTTGCGGGTGAGCGAGACCACCATCTCGCCGGCGAAGCCGGCATCCTCCGTGACTCCGACCAGACGCAGTCCGACCACGACGCTGGACAGGACGAGGATCGGGGAATCCACGATGTTCTGCACGAACGAGACGGGCGGGTCGGAGCGATCCGGGATGTCGTGGGAGACGAGGAACGTGCGGGGAGGATCGGTGATCGGGACGGCGGCCAGCGTGGTCGCTCCGGACAGCACCGCGAGGCCGAGGGGGAGGAGGGAGAAGTTCATGGCGGCAGGAGGGGAGGAAGGGACGCGCGTTCGCTCAGGGAGTCGTCGCCGCGACGGCCCGGTACAGTCGGTTTGCCTCCGGAGGTGCCACGTCGGTGAACCGGAAGACGCCATTGGCCTCCGCCACCCGGACCGCTGCGGGCGCGAATTCGAGCCAGTGCGGAGCGGGGGTGGTTTCCACGGCGTACTGGATCCGGTACGAACGCCCCGGCACGCCGATGAACGCAAGTTCCACGTTGCCGTGGGTCACGGCGATGCGCACGGCGTTCGGCGGGACTTCCGCCGCCGGCGCCGGGCCCGACCGCAACTCCACGGTACCCACCACCGCATGTCTCGGCCCGTCGCCGCCGTCGCTCAGCGTGTAGTGGAAGCGATCGTTCGCGGACGGCCCGGCGGGTGGGCGATAGACCAACCATCCGCCGGTCACCGAGAGCGTCCCGCCGCGTTCGGTCACCGCATCGACGGAGACCACCGCCACCGGATAGCCCAGCAGGCTCCGGTCGTTGTCCACGAGGGCTGAGACGGGGATCTTGATCGATCGGCCTTCGGGCACCGCGACTTCATCGGTCCCGGACTCCAGCAGGAACGGTAGCGTCAGAAGGTTCCAGAAGCCGCCCAGAGCCGTGTAGGTGCCGCCGGCGACGGATCCCGCGTCGGATTGGGCGAGGGAGCCATGCACGGCGTACGGTCCGGACGCCGAGGAACCGCCACCGGAGGTGACCCGACCGGAGACCAGTTCGTAGGGCTGGGCCACGGCCCGCGAAGGACCGTCCTCCAGCCCGGCCAGGGACAGGACCAGGGCCGCGAAGCGCGCCAGGCGCGGGGTGCGAAGAAGAGAGAGTGAATTCATGGGAAGTCCTGGAATCGGAAGGAAGGAGGGGCGTCCGAACGGCGCGCCCCTCCTTTTCTCCTGGTTACTGGCCGCCCGCGTCAGGCCCGGCGAGCGCCTCGATCCTGGCCGCGAGACGGTCCAACCTGGCGCGCAGCGCCGCGTTTTCGGACGCGAGGTCATTGGCGCGACGGTGCAGGGCCTGGATCGCGGCGAGCGCCACGCCGTCGGCGTCCACGGTCGCGATCCCCCGATCGTCGGCGCCGACGCCGAACATCGCGTGGAAGTCCTGGGCCATGGGGCCCACGTGCGGAGTGGCGGCGGGGTCGTTGGTATAGTGCCAGCGCTGGATCGGGAGGGCGGACACCCTGGCGAGGATCGCCTCCGGATCCACCGCGTCGAAGCCGGCCTTCTGGGCGCGATCGCTGGTGATGACGAACGCGGCCGCGCGCCAGGTCCCGTTGTTCTCGAGGTACGCCACGGTGGACCCGAACTTCCTGAACACCGCGATGTGCCCGTCCTCGGCGGTGACGGACAGCGCGCCTTCGGACGCGTTGCCGCGTCCGATGACGCGGAGGGCGGGACCGGCGTCCCCGGCCTTCTCGGTGTTCTCCACGAGCAACGAGGCGTGGCCGGAGGCCTGGGATACCTTGCCGTGGATGCGCATCGGCGCGCTGCCGGACACGTTCGACACCACGAGCGACTGGGTGACCTTCACGTCGCCGTGCAGGTTCACGCCGTTTCCCTGGTCCCAGGTCAGCGCCAGCCGCTGGGTGCCGCCGCTGATCGTCCCCAACCCCCCGCCCGCCCAGCCATAGAGCACCGGCCCGTCGACATCCGTCTGGGCGAATTCCCTCGAACCACCGAACCATCCGAGTCCGTGATTCGTGTCGCTGCCGCTCCGGAAGAGGAGGTCGTTGTCCGAGAGCCGGAAGTCGGCGGTCAGCGTCATCGTTTCGTTCAACCGGGGGATGTTGCTGCCCAAGCGCGCGTCCGGCAGCAAGCCCTGGGTCAGACGGGAGGCATCCAACGCGGTCAGCGCCGTTCCGACGCCGGCGAAACTCCCCGCCGTCACCGTTCCCGAGGCCGTCATCGAGGTCGCCAGAAATCCGCCCGCGGCATCGCGGGCGACGATGGCCGAAGCCGTGTTCGCGCTCGTTGCCGTCGTCGCCGAGTTCGCCACCCGTCCCGCCGCGGAGAAGGTCCCGCTCGTGATCTTGCTCGCGTCGAGCCCCGGAATGCGGGCCGCGGCGAACGCGCCGGTGCCGATCTTGCCCGCGTCCAGCAGCGGGATCCGATCCACGTGCAGGACGCCGGATCCGATCTTGGCGGCGTCCAGGGAGGGGATGACCTGCGCCGGAACCTCGCCGAACTCGAGGGCCTGCGCGTTCAGTCCGTACAATTGCGATCCGTCACCGACGAAGGCCTCGGCGGAGACCAGTCCCTGGAAATCGTTCCGAAGCCCGTTCAGCCGTGCCGGAACCAGCGGTTCGGACCGGAGCCGGAGCGCGGCCAGGAACCAGCCCGAGGAGGCCAACTGCGTGTAACCCGGGTTGTCTCCGGGACTTGGCACCGTGCCCTCGAACTCCAACCCCGCCCAGTGGACGCTTCCGTCGGCCAACCGCCAGGCGACCAGATTCCCTCGGGCCGCGATTTCCACCACGCCCGCGAGATCGCCCGGAATCCTCGTGGTCCACTGCGGATCCCCCCAGGACACCACGGTGCCGTCGGCCTCGAGCGCCAGACTGATCGATGCCCCGATCGCGACGGCCACGACGGGACCGTCGATGGGCGGCACCACTCCCAAACCAAACGGGTCGAAATCCGGGTTTCCCCAAGCGACCACCGTGCCCTCCGCGGTCACGGCCAGACCTCGTTCGGAGTCGAAGGCGAAGGATCTGACTTCTTCGACCCCGGGCAGCGGATTCCAAGGGTCCCCGGGTTCGTCGTGGGACCAGGCCACGAGCGTGCCGTTGCCAAGAAGCGCGTACACGGTCCAGGGCGCCAGCGCCACCGCGCGGGCCCCGGACAATGCCGGAACCTCCGTCAGTTCGGACGGCAGGTCGGGTGCGGGTGGGAACTCCAGGTTCTGCAGATGCCAAAGAAAGACGGTCCCGTTTCGGCGCAGAGCCACGACGAGATTGCCGCTGATTTTCGCCGAGATGACATCGTGTCCCACGAGGCTTTGCGTCCACAGATCCTCGCCGGTCGCCGTCACCGTGCCGCCGCGCCTCACCACGACGAGGTTCCCTTCGTGCGCATCGATCTGCGCGATGTCGTCGGAGCCGAGGTCGAAGTCCGGGATGAACTCGCCGAAGAAGTCCACGGAGCCGAACTGGTCGACCACCGAGGCGACCGGCAGGTTGGTCAGGCCGCTGCCATCGCCCGCCCAGGGGCCTGAGAACACGGGACTCACGACCGAGGAAGGCAACCGCTCGAGGGGCACCGTCCCGGTCGCCAGCGCGGAGGCGTTCAGTGCGGTCAACCCGGCGCCGTCTCCGGCGAACGCGGTCGCGGTCACCGTCCCGGCCGCGAAACCGCCGTCGCCATCCCGGGCGACGATGGCATTCGGGGTGTTCGCGGGGGTGGCGGTCGTGGCGGAGTTGGCCACCGTGCCCGCCAGGGAGAACGTGCCGGCCACCTGCCCCGCCGGCACCGGGCCGCTGACGGAGACCGCGACCTGTGCGGCATTCGCGCTGCCCGCCGTCGTGGCAAACGCGGCGCTGCCCGCCGTCGTGGCGGACGCCGCGCTGTCCGCGATTCCCGCGGCGGCGGCCCGCATGGCGTAGGGAACGGTGCCAACGGGCTGCCGCCCGCCGAGGGTCGTGTAGGACGGTGCTCCGTTGGTCCGCACCGAGATCTCCAGCCAGCGGTCGGCGCCCGGGAACGCGCCGGCGCCGAAGTCGAGGCCGACGGCGAACAGGCCGTGCGTCACGGGGGTCGCCGGCTTCTCGACGATGGAACCCACGGCGCCCCCGCCGGATTCGGCGTCGTGGAGGGTGAACCGGAAATCGTAGCTCCCGTTGGCCGCCGCGCCGGCGTCCAGCAGTTGTCCTTGGTAGGTGAAACTCGTGCTCTGGGCCCGGGCGTCGGCCACGCCCAGGGCCAACAGGCACCCGGCCAGGAATCGAAGGAATTCGCGCATGACTCCTCCGATGTACCCGATCCGACGGCGGGCCGAACATCGTCCCTTGGGAGGAGTCGCGCCCCGTTGGCGCCTCCTCCTTTTGGAGGATGGCCCGGCGCGCGACCGAGCTGCTATACCGCGGGGGTGACGTCGAACGCCGCGGAGCCCATTCGCATCGCCCTGGTCGAGGACGACGCGCGCATCCGCGCGAGCCTCATTTCGTTGTTCGAGCTTTCGCCCGGCTACCGGTGCGTCAACGCCTTCGCGAGCGCGGAGGAGGTCCTGGCCGGCAACGCCGCGGACCTCGCCGACGTGGTGCTCATGGACATCAACCTTCCGGGGCAGTCGGGGATCGAGTGCGTGGGGGAACTGAAGCGCCGCCATCCCTCGCTGCTGGTGATCATGCTCACGGTCTACGAGGATGCGGACAAGATCTTCGCCGCGTTGCGGGCGGGTGCGAGCGGGTACCTGCTCAAGCGCACGCCGCCCGCCCAGCTGCTCGAGGCCATCCGCGAGGTCCGCGATGGCGGATCGCCCATGAGCAGTCTGGTCGCCCGGAAGGTCGTGGCCTCGTTCCAGGACGCCACCCAGCGCCGCGCCGCGCCGCTCTCGGCGCCGCCCCTGCCCGCTCTCACCCCGCGGGAACGGGAGATCCTGGACGCCCTTTCCAAGGGTCTGCTCTACAAGGAAATCGCTGAACGTCTCGGGATCGGCGCCACCACCGTCCGGACCCACCTCCGCAGCATCTACGAGAAGCTCCAGGTCCAGACCCGCACGGAAGCCGTGGTGCGGTACCTGGGAGCGTAGCCCGGGCCGGCGACGGGCGAATCGTGAGGGGCGCGGCGTGTACGGGGTTCGGGTCGCCCTCCCCGGTGGGGATGTCTGCTTCACCCGCGCCGCGCTCTTCTCGATTCGCCCGTCTGCCGTCGCTTCGAGCGGCTCGCCACCCGGCCCCGCCCACCCTACCCTCCCGGGATGTTCTCCGGGATTCGTGACCTGCACCGTCGACTTGCGATCTGGGCCGCCCTCCTCCCCTGCCTCGCGGGGGCCGCCGATTTCTTCGTCGCCCCCGAGGGCCAGGACGGGAACCCGGGAACCGCCGCGGAACCCTTCGCGAGCCCGGCTCGGGCGCAACAGGCCGCCCGGCGCGTCGCCGGACGCGAAGCCGTCACGGTTTGGTTGCGCGCCGGCACCTACCCTCTGGCGCAACCGCTCGTCTTCGAAGCGTCCGACTCGGGCGCACCGGGACGGGTGGTGACGTACCGGGCCGAGGGGGACGGGCCGGTGATCCTGAGCGGCGGAATTACGGTGGCGACGCGCTGGGTGCCGCATACCAACGGCGTCTGGGTCACCGCCGTGCCCGCGGACGTGTCCGGCGACCAACTGTTCGTCGACGGCCAGCGCCAGATCCTGGCCCGGTACCCGAACTTCGACGCCGGCCAGCGGATCTTCAACGGGTTCGATCCCGAGGCCTTCGCTCCGAGCCGCGCCCGGAACTGGGCCGATCCCCGGGGTGGTTTCATCCACGCGATGCACAAGCACGAGTGGGGCGACTTCCACTACGTGATCACCGGACGGGACGCCGAAGGCCAGGTCACCTACGAGGGCGGCTGGCAGAACAACCGCCGTTACGGGATGCACCCGAAGCATCGCTTCGTCGAAAACATCCGGGAGGAACTCGATGCCCCCGGAGAGTGGTTCCTCGATTCGGCGGCCTCCCGCCTGTTCTTCCTGCCGCCTCCGGGCCTCGACCTGGCACGGGCCCGCGTCGAACTGGTGCGCCTGCGTCAGCTCGTTGAATTTCGCGGCACCTCCAACGCCCCAGTCCATCACGTCGCCCTGCGCGGCCTCACGTTCCGGCATGCCGCGCGGACCTTCATGGACAACCGGGAACCGCTGCTGCGGAGCGACTGGACGACCCACCGCGGCGGCGCGATCCACTTCGCCGGCGCCGAGGACTGTTCCCTCGACGATTGCTTCGTCGACCAGGTCGGCGGGAACGCGGTGTTCGTCGACGGATACAACCGGCGGCTCGCCTTTCGCGCCTGCCGCATCTGGCGGGCCGGCGGCAACGGCTTCGCCTTCGTGGGTCAGCCCAAGGCGGTGCGTTCCCCGCTCTTCGAGTATTCCGAACGCCAACCCCTCGACCGCATCGACCGCCAGCCCGGCCCGCGCTCGCCCGATTACCCGTCGGACTGCCTCGTCGAGGACTGCCTCGTCCACGAGACGGGGCGCGTCGAGAAGCAGACCGCCCCGGTCCAGATCGCGATGGCGGCGCGCATCACCGTCCGCCATTGCTCGCTGTACGACGTGCCGCGCGCGGGCATCAACATCGGCGACGGTTGCTGGGGCGGGCATGTCATCGAACACAACGACGTCTTCGACACCGTCAAGGAGACCGGGGACCACGGTTCGTTCAACTCGTGGGGCCGCGACCGCTACTGGCTCCCCGACATCAAGGAAGTCGACCGCCTGGTCGCCGCGCACCCCGACCTGCCGGGCCTCGACGCCGTCGAACCCGTCATCCTCCGCCACAACCGCTGGCGTTGCGACCATGGCTGGGATATCGACCTCGACGACGGCTCCAGCAACTACCGCATCGAGGACAATCTCTGCCTCAACGGCGGTCTCAAGCTCCGGGAGGGCTTCCGGCGCACCGTGAGCAACAACGTCATCCTCAACAACTCGTTCCATCCCCATGTCTGGTTCGCCGACAGCGGAGATGTCTTCCAGCGGAACATTGTCATGACCTGGTACAAGCCCATCGGCATGCCGCCCCGCTGGGGGCGCGAGATCGACTCCAACCTGCTCCCCGATGAGCCGGCCCTTGCCCGATCCCGTTCCCTCGGCCTCGATTCCCATTCCCTCGCCGGAGATCCCCGGTTCCAGAATCCCGCGCACGGCGACTTCCGCGTCGCCGAGGACTCCCCGGCGCTCTCCGTGAGCTTCCGGAACTTTGCCATGGATGCCTTCGGCGTGCGGCCCGCGGCGTTGCGTGCCATGGCCCGGACGCCGGTGATCCCCCGCCTGGCGCCGCGGGCTTCCGCGTCCGCCGCCGCTTCCGAGCCAGCCGGGTCGGTCGTGCCCTGGCTCGGCGCCCGCTGGAAGAAGGTGACGGAACCCGGCGAGGTTTCCGCCGCCGGACTGCCCGGTCCCGTGGGCATCCTGCTGGTGGACCGCCCCGCGGACAGCGCCGCCGCCCGGGCCGGGTTCCAGCCGATGGACGTGCTCCTCGACTGGCAGGGGGAAACCTTGCGGGCGCCCGACGAACTGGCCCGGCGCCACCGGGCACTGCCGTCCGGACAGACCGCGCTGCTCCGGATCTTCCGACAGCAGAAGGAGACCACGCTGGGGTTGTCCGCGCGGCCCGCGGAATAAGGCGGGGACCGGCGTCCCCGGCGGCGGAGACCATCCCCGGCCCTGCTCCCGATCATTCGGTCGCGTCGTGCCGGTACACCTCCCAGCCGAGGTACTTCCCGAGAGCCTCCTGGACTCCGGCGGCGATGCGCGCGGGATTCACGGCGACGTGATGTTCGAAGCCATTCTCGCAAATGTAGCGCAGGAGCTTCTGGAACCGGGCGATCTTCACCACCCCGACGCCCCCGAACGTGGTCAGGGGATCGTTGGTCAGCTCGCCTTCGCCGACGTACGCGCGGATGCGGCCCGTCCGTTCGTCGGTCGTGGCCCGGAGGTAGGTGAGCGGGGCCGCCTTCAACCGTCCGACGACGGTCCCATAGGTGTTCTCCTTCCCGACGGTGCCCGCGATGATCTCCTGGTAATCCATGCGCGGGGCTCCCCCTCCCTCCACCTCGAACAGGTCCCTGGGCAGGTTGGAGCAATGAAAGATGACGCCGCGATCCGGGTCGTCGCCGTAGTTGTTGTTCCAATCGACGAGCGCGCTGGCGCGCCCGCTGGACTGGGCCATGACGTACATGGCGACGGTGCCCATGATGTCGACCTCGCAGGCGCTGCTCAGGCCGAGGTTGCTCATCATCGACATCAACGTGCAGGGAACGACCCCGAAGAACTCCTCCATCGCGGTCCAACACTGAATCGCGGTGGCCTTCAGTTGCGCGCGCGCCATCCATCCGTCCACCGCCACGCCGAACTTCGCCATCTTCATCAGGGCGGCGGCGGGAACGCTTTTGGCGACCACGTAGCCCTGGATCTCCGCGAGCTTGGCCGTGACCGAAGGTTCGTCGTCCGCGAGCTTCCCGATCCACCCGAACAACTCGTAAAGGTCGAGGGTTTCGATGCTGATGCCGGAGCCTTCGAGCAGTTTCTCGCTGTAGCGGACCGTGTTGAACGCGGTGGGGCGGGCCCCCAGCGCCCCGATCCGCAGATGCCGGAGCGCGCGCAGGGCCCGGCAGGTCACGGCGAAATCCTCGAGATCCGCCGCGAACGAGGCCTCGGCGGGGTCCACCGTGTGCAGGCGCGTCAGACTGAAGGGGATCCCGTACTGACGGAGGTTGTTGCACACCGACATCTTCCCGCAGAAGGAATCCCTCCGATCCCGGATCGTCATGGAACCCGTCGCGTCCTTGAAGGCGTGCACGAGCACGGGCACGCGGAGGCCGGACCAGCGGAGCGCGTTGGCCACCGCCCGTTCGTCCCCGAAGTTCGGCAGCGTGACCAGCACGCCGTCGATGTCGCCGGCCCGGCTTTGAAACAGGTCCGCACACTGGCGCGCGTCCGCCAGGCTTTCCACCGCGCCGAACCGGGTGGCCTCGGTGCCCAGGGTGACGACCCGGAACCCGGAATCCTCCAGACGCCGGATCACGGTGGCGCGTCCGCTGTCGCACAGGTGGGCCGGAAAGAATCCCCGGTTGCCGACCACCAGACCCAAGGTCACTGGTTTCGCCGCAAAAGAAGATGCGCTCATGGTACCCCCGGAGCCTAGCGGCGGGACGGGAAAGCCTCACCAAGAATGTGGTCCGTGCCGTCGCGCGGGTGCCGCCCTCGCCGCGCCCCGGGTCCGGGTGGGCAAGATAGTTGCCCTTATTTTCAACCTATTCCCTTGTCATGTTGCGACGGGTGTCCGAGAAAATAATGCCCATGCCCGCCGTGGAACCCCGCGAGGCAAGGACTGAATGGCAAGCTCGACCTGACCACCCTCCCGAGGCCCCCCCCGGAATGCGATCCTGAATCATGCCCCGGGTTCTCTACATCGACGTTCCCTTCGAGAAGCTGCTGGGCGAGGACCGGAACCGGGGCCCCTTCATCTGGTCCATCCTGCACCGGGAATTCGCCGCGGAGGCCGTCCAGACCCGTCTGTTCCGGGCCGAGGATCGTTCGACCGCGGACCTCTGCCCGCCGAGCGCGGGCAGGCTCACCGTGGTCCGTGCGCTTCCCGCGGGCTTTCTCGAGTCGCCGTCCGTGTTCCGGTTCCCGGTCTCGGAGCTGGACCGATTTGCCGCGCTGCTGGACCTGGGCCGGTTCGACCTCGTGTACGTGCGCGGCGCGGCGAACTGGCATCTGGCCCGGGCGGCGGAGCGACATCCGGGCAGGCCCGCGGTGGTCCTCGATCTCGACCTGCTCCCATCGCGCCTGGCCGAAAGCTGCTGGAGCCGTCGCCCCTCGCTCAGGCGTCGCCGGTTCCTCCTCGAAAAATGGCGGCTCAAACTGCTCGAGCGCCGCATCGCGCGGCGCCCGTACCTGTTTCTCTTCAGCTCGCCGGCCGAGGCGGAATACTTCCGGACCTGCATCGCCATGGAACCCGCGCCCGGACGCTTCGCGGTCCTCCCGCACGCACTGCCGGCGGGGCAGCCCGCGATCCCCCTCCCGGGTCCCCGTATCCTCTTCTTCGGGCGCCTGGACGCGCCGGAGAACGAGGACGCCCTGGAGTACCTGCTCGACACGATTCTGCCGCTGATCGCCGCCGACCTCCGGCGGCACAAGGTGAAATTGGTCGTCGCGGGCAGCCGGCCTCCGGGCTGGTTCGCGGAGCGGGTCCGGCGCCTGGATCCCGGGCTTCTGGAACTGCGGGAGTCGCCAACCTCGCTCGAGGCCACCATCGCCGAATCCAGCTTCGTCATCCTCCCCGTCCGGGTGGCGTCCGGAACCCGGATCCGGATCCTCGAGGCCGCCGCCCAACGGCGGACCGTGATCACCACCCGGTTGGGCGCCGAGGGCATCGATCTCGGCGAGGACGCCCTGGTGCGTCCGAACGCCCAGGCCTTCGCCGCGGGAATCCGGGAACTGCTGGACGCACCGGCCCTGGCGGCCCAACTCGGGCGGCGCCTCCACTCCCGCTGCGCCGGGCGCCACGCGCCCGCTGCCATCGCGGCCGACCTCGTCCGGGAACTGACCGAGTTTGCCGCGACGCGGCCCAAGCCCTGAGCCCGACCGGAAGCCGCCGGGACGGATCGGGATCAGAAGGGCGCCTCCTCCTCGCCTTCGGGCGGTTCGGCCTCGCCGCGGAAATCGGTGGGGTCGGGCTCGGGCTCGATCCCCGGCGCGGATTCGCCCGCGGGATCGGTGCCGCCGGGCGGACGGGACGATGCAGGCGGGGGCGTCCAGGCGGAGGGCGGGCGGAGATTCCATTCGTCGAGCAGTCGTCCGGGAACCTCCTGGAGGAAGCGGGACTTGCCCAGGAACGCCAGGCCCTGCCCGGGCGAGATCCGCATGAGGGGGTAGCAGAGGTACAACTCGTCCTTGGCCCGGGTCACGGCGACGTAGAAGAGTCGTCGTTCCTCCTCCTCGGCCTCGGGGAACTCAAGGGAGCGCGCGGAGGGGAACAACTCGTCGCACAACATGATCACGAACACGGCCCGGTACTCGAGCCCCTTGGCCTGGTGCACGGTCGACAGCCGCACGCGGTCGTCGTCGGAGGTGGCGCCCTGCTGCTCGGCCTCGGCCTCGAGATTTCCGAGCAACGAGAGCTGGGTGAGGAACTCCGTGAGGGAACGGAACTGCCCGCCGTAGACGGCCAGTTGCTCAAGGTCCTCCAGCCGGTTGCGGGCGTTCGCGAAGGTCTCGTTCGCGTAGTCGCCGTAGAACGCCTCCACGATCAACCGGATCAGCACCCCGGCCTCGCCGGCGACCGTCGGTGCCTGGAGCTGGGCCATGGTCGTCGCGAAGTTGGCCCAGGCGGGGATCGCCTTTTTGGGTACGGCGCTCTGGATGCCCATCAGGCTGGCGCCCAGGGGCGCGGTTCCGCCTGCCTGGACCATGGACTCCCCGTGACGGGTCCCGAAGGCCTGCCACAGCTTTTCCGCCGCCTTCGGTCCGACCCCCGGCAGAAGCAGAACGATCCGCTTGAACGCGACCTCGTCGTCCGGGTTCACCAGCAGCTTCAGCCAGGCCGTCACGTCCTTGATGTGCGCCTGCTCGAAGAACCGGATGCCGCTGGTGATCACGAACGGGATGCCGCGCCGGGTCAGCTCGAGCTGGACCTCCAGGGCGTGGAAGTGCGACCGGTAGAGCACCGCGATCTCCTTCGGCGGGACGGTTTCCTCGCAGAGTTCCTCGATCCGCTGACCGATGAAGGACGCCTGTTGCTGGCCATCCTGGCACGGCACCACGACGGGCTTGATGCCGGGCTTGCGGGCCGCCGTCAGGCGCTTGGCGAATTGCGCCGTGTTGGCCGCAATCGCGGCGTTCGCCACGGCCAGGATCTCCGGGGTGCTCCGGTAATTGACCTCGATCTTGAACACCTTCGCGTCCGGAAAACGCCGGGGGAACTCGAGGATGTTCCGGAAGTTCGCGCCGCGCCACGAGTAGATGCTCTGCGAATCGTCCCCGACCGCCATCACGTGCCGGTGCCGGGCGGCCAGGAGGTCGATCAGGTCGCTCTGGATCTGGTTCGTGTCCTGGTACTCGTCCACGAGCACGAACTCGAACCGGCTTTGGTACCGTTCCCGGGCCTCCTCGTTCTCCTCCAGCAGCCGCAGCCAGCACGCCAGCAGGTCGTCGAAGTCCATCACGTTCGCGGCCCGCTTCCGCTCCGCGTACAACGCGCCCACCCGCTCGATCTCCTCCTGCACCTCCTCCATCCCCGGATGGTGCCGTTCGATGATGCGCGCCAGCGGCTTGCGTTCGTTGATCGCCCGCGACAGCAGGTCCGCCAGCACCGCCGCCTTCGGAAACCGCGTCCCCTTCATGTCGATCCCCGCCGCGCCGATGCAGGCCTTGAGCAGATCCTCCGAATCCTCCCGGTCCAGGATGGTGTAATCCGGACGGTAACCCACCGCCTCCGCGTTCGCCCGCAGGACGCGCGCGCCGATGGA
>CAZSOV010000133.1:0-20073 GCA_964608505.1 uncultured Verrucomicrobiota bacterium | reverse complement strand
CATTCCCACTGAGGACACGACCATGCTTTCGCGCATCCTCGAATTCTCCGTGCGGCAACGCGTGTTCGTGTTGCTGGCCACCGCGGTGCTGGTGGGCATCGGCATCCACTCGGCGCTCCGGCTGCCCATCGACGCCGTGCCCGACATCACGAACATCCAGGTCCAGCTCAACACCGAGGTTCCGGATCTCGCGCCGGAGGAGATCGAGCGCCTCGTGACGTTCCCCATCGAGAACGAGATGACGGGGTTGCCGGGCCTGCTGGAGCTGCGCTCGTTGTCCAAGGCAGGCCTTTCCCAGGTGAACCTCATCTTCGCGGACGGCACGGACCTGTTCCGGTCGCGCCAGCTCGCGAGCGAGCGCGTGCAGGCGGTGCTCGAGGAGCTGCCCGACGGAATCCGGCCCCGACTGGCGCCGATCAGCACCGGGTTGGGAGAGATCTACTATTACGTCGTGGAGTACGCCCCCGACGCCACGAACCGCCCGGCGTCGCGCGAGGAGCAGTTGATGGAACTGCGGTTGATCCACGATCAATCGGTGAAGCCGCGGCTCCGCTCCACGCCCGGGGTGGCCGAGGTGAACGTCCAGGGCGGTTACGAGCGGCAGATCGTGATCCGGCCCGATCCCGACCGCCTGCGCAGCGTGGGCATGTCCTTCGGGGAGGTGGCGGCGGCCATCGGGGAGAACGTCGACAACGCGGGCGGCGGCGTGATCCAGATCGGCGGGGAACAGGTGGCGGTGCGGGCGGCGGGCCGGGTGCAGACCGCAGAGGAGATCGGGAACCTGCCGTTGCGGTTCGGCGCCCGGCCCACGCCGCTCCGGGTGCGGGACGTCGCGGAGGTGGGGATCGGCAGCGCGGTGCGGACGGGGGCGGCGACGTACAACGGGGAGGAGGCGGTGTTGGGGACGGCGCTGATGCTGGCCGGGGAGAACAGCCGGCTGGTGGCCCGGGCGGTGGGCGCGAAGTTGCGGGAGATCCAGACCCGGCTGCCCGCGGGCATCCGGGTGGTCCC
Source organism: uncultured Verrucomicrobiota bacterium (assembly GCA_964608505.1). Classification (GTDB taxonomy): domain Bacteria; phylum Verrucomicrobiota; class Verrucomicrobiia; order Limisphaerales; family CAIMTB01; genus CAIMTB01. The sequence continues at coordinate 19,062 of CAZSOV010000133.1, read as the reverse complement.
CGTGTACGACCGGACGGAGCTCGTCGACCGCACGATCCGCACGGTGGAAACGAGTTTGTTCGAGGGGGCGATCCTGGTGGTCGTGGTGCTCCTCGGGCTGCTCGGCAACTGGCGCGCCGCGGCCATCGTGGCGCTGGCGATCCCGTTGTCCCTGCTGGTGGCCATGACGGGCATGGTGCAGGGGCGGGTTTCCGGCAATCTGATGAGCCTGGGGGCCATCGATTTCGGGCTGATCGTCGACGGCGCGGTGGTGATGACGGAGAACATCGTGCGTCGCCTCGCCGCGCGGCAACGGCGTCAGGGCCGGGTCCTGACGACCTCCGAGCGCGCGCAGGAGGTGCTCGTCGGGGCGAAGGAGGTGGCCCACCCGATGTTCTTCGGCGTGGCCATCATCACGGTGGTGTACGTGCCGCTCCTCGCGTTGAGCGGCCTCGAGGGGAAGATGTTCCGCCCCATGGCGCTCACCGTCATTTTCGCACTCGTCGGCGCGCTGGCGCTCTCGCTCACCCTGGTGCCCGCGCTCTGCTCCTATCTGCTGGGCGGGACGCTGAAGGAGGAGGAAAGCCTGCCCATGCGCTGGGCCGGGCGGATTTACGCGCGCGTGCTGGCCTTCGGCTGGCGCTTTCGTGGCCTGGTGGTGGCGGCGGCGCTCGGCCTGTTCGTGCTCGCGATGGTCGTGTTCGGGCGGCTCGGCGCGGAATTCGTGCCGCAGCTCGACGAGGGTTCCTTCGCGACCCACATGATCCGGACCACCAGCATCGGCATCGACGCGAGCCTGGCCATGCAGAAGCGCGGGGAACGGGTGTTGCTCGAGGAGTTCCCCGAGGTCGCGTCCACCTTCAGCCGGCTCGGCACCGCGGAACTGGCGACGGATCCGATGGGCGTGAACGTCGCGGACACCTACATCCAGTTCCATCCTCCCGACCGTTGGCGGCGGGTGAACGGGCGGCCCATCGACAAGCCGGCGCTGGCGGCGCTCATGGCCGAGGAACTGGCGCGGCACGTGCCGGGCGAGGGCCATCTGTTCAGCCAACCCATCGAGATGCGCTTCAACGAGATCCTCGAGGGCACCCGCGCGGATCTCGCGGTCAAGGTGTTCGGCGAGGACTTCGCCGTGCTCGAACGCCTCGCCACCGAGATCCGGGAGGTGCTGGAACGCATTCCCGGGGCCGCGGACGTCGAGTTCGATGCCCTCGGACGCTCGCCCCTGCTCGAGATCGTGCCCCGGCGCGACGACATGACGCGCTACGGCGTGCATGCGGCCGAGGTCAACCGCGTCGTCCAGGCCGCCCTGGCCGGGGTCGCGGTCGGCAAGATCGTGGAGGGCAACCGCCGCTTCGACATCGTCGTGCGGCTGCGCGAGGAACTGCGCGGGCGCGTCGAGGAACTGCGGCGCCTGCCCGTCCGGCTCGACGACGGCGGACTGCTGGCGCTCGGGCAGATCGCGGACTTCCGCGTGACCGAGCAGGTCGCGGCGGTGGCCCGGGAGTTCGGGCAGCGTCGGGCCGCCGTGCTGGTGAACCTGCGGGGGCGGGACGTGGACGGCTTCGTCCGGGAGGCCCGGCGGCGGGTGGCGGAGAGCGTGCCGTTGCCGGAAGGCTATGCCATCGAGTTCGGCGGCCAGTTCAAGAACCTGCAGGAGGCACGGCAGCGGTTGACGGTCGTGGTGCCCGGGGCGCTGGCGCTGATCCTCGTGCTCGTGTTCCTCGCGCTGGGAAGCCTGCGCCAGACGCTGCTGGTGGCGACGGCGATCCCGCTGGCGGCGACCGGCGGGGTGTTTGCGCTCGCCCTGCGCGGACTGCCGTTCAGCATTCCGGCGGGGGTAGGCTTCATCGCGCTGTCGGGCGTGGCCGTCCTGAACGGGTTGATGATGATCAGCTGCTTCAACCAGCTGCGGGAACAGGGAAGCGACGTGGCGGACGGGGTGCGGGAGGGGGCGTTGACACGGCTGCGTCCGGTGCTCATGACCGCGCTGGTGGCGGCCTTGGGTTTCCTGCCGATGGCCATGGCCACGGGCGCCGGCGCGGAGGTCCAGCGCCCGCTCGCGACGGTCGTGATCGGGGGCATTCTCGGCTCGACCCTGCTGACCCTGGTGCTGTTGCCGACGCTGTACGCGTGGATCGAGGGAAGGTCGAGGGCGCCCGCGTGAGCCCGCCGGGGGGACCGGAACCCGGGACTCGTCCGCGGCGCGCGGGCATCGCGGGCCGATTGCCGAATTGACACCACCGCCCGTGGCAGGTTGAAAGGGGTAGCCACATGGGGTTATTCGGCAGCCGACGCAAGAAGCACGGATTGTATTATCTCCTTCCGGGGATGACCCGTGCCAATCGACGCAAGCGAAAGACGGTGTTCCGCTGGTCCGTGGCCATCGGTTTGCTCGTCTCCGGCGTCTTCGGTGGCGTGCTCTGGTTGATGAACCGCTGACCTTTCGAACCCCGCCCCCATGCTTGCCGACAATTCCGAACTGAAGGACGCGGGAATCATCCAGGGGCTGAAGTCGTCCCAACTCTTCCTCGGTCTTTCGAACGACGATCTGCGGAAGGTGGCCTCGTTCGTGACGCCGCGGAGCCTGGAGGTGGACGAATACCTGTTCCGGGAGCGCGAGCCGTCGCGGGGTTTCTACATCGTGCGGAGCGGCGCGATCTGCGTGCACCGGGTCAACGCGGCGGGCAAGGAACAGGTCATCCGCGTCTTCCGCGCCGGGGAATCGTTCGCGGAGGCGACCCTGGCAATGGAGTACGGCTATCCCGCCAATGCCCGGGCGGTGGAATCCTCGCTCGTCCTCCTGGTCCGGAAGGACGGGATGGTCGAGATGATCCGGCACCAGCCGGAACTGGCGTTGCGCATGCTGGCCTCGATGGCGGTGCATCTGCACGATCTCGTGGGGCAGATCGAGGATCTGACGCTGAAGGACGTGGAGACGCGGCTGGCGAATTGGTTCCTGAAGCGCTGCCCGGACCCCGACTCCGAGCAGCCGCACGTGGTGGAACTCAAGGGGACCAAGCGCGCGCTCGCCGCTGAGCTTGGGACCGTCAGCGAGACGTTTTCGCGCACCCTGGCCAAGCTGCGCGAGCTGGGGTTGCTCGAGGTCCAGGGCCCCCAGATCACCCTGCTCAATCCCCGCCGCCTGCGCGCCATGGTGCGCCGGAACATCGGGGAGTGACGGGGGTTCCCGCCCCCGCCCGCGCGGAGATCCGGCGGACGGGGAGGCCACGCGGGAAACAAACCGTCGGTTCGCCCCATTCCCTTTGCCTGCGGGCAACCGGCGGCGTTCAGGATGCCTTCATGAATTGGCACGCCCGTGGTCGTGGTCGTTCGATTTCCGTTTTCCCGCGTCGCTCCCCGGCAACCGCATCCGCCCGACGATGCCTGGCCCGGACCCGCGGGTTGGGTGCCCTCGTCCTCGCCGCGGGCCTCGTCGCGGCGGTGGGTGTTCAGGCCGCCGGGAATCTCGCGGTGGGACTTCAGGACCTGCACCGGATGTCGTCGGCGCGAAGCCGGTCGATCAGCCCCGAGAACTTCACGGGCGAAAAGGGGAAGGCCGGCATGGCCACGGAGGGCACGGGCAAAAACGCGGCGCGGGACCTGGGTCGAACGTGGAAGGTCTCGCCCTCGGTGAACATCGAGGCGGGCACGACGTTCACGCTGGGGGAGATCCGGGGTCCGGGCTGCCTCCAGAGCATCTGGATGACGCCGACCGGGAACTGGCGGACCTCGATCCTGCGGTTCTACTGGGACGGCGAGGCCACCCCGTCCATCGAGGTCCCGGTGGGCGATTTCTTCGCCTGCGGCCTGGGGCAGTACATCCAGATCTCGTCGCTGGCGGTGTGCGTCAACCCGGGCAGCGCGTTCAACTGCTATTGGCCGATGCCGTTCCGGAAGGGCGCCCGGATCACGATGGAGAATATCGGCACGAACCGGATGACCCTGTACTACCAGATCAACTACGCGGAGGGCGCGGTCGGACGCGACGCGGCGTACCTGCACGCGCAGTTCCGTCGCGAGGACCGACTCGCGACGAAGGGGCTGTACACCGTGCTCGACGGCGTGAAGGGCCGGGGACAATACGTGGGCACCTACCTCGCCTGGGAGGTGTTCAGCCCGGGTTGGTGGGGCGAGGGCGAAATCAAGTTCTTCATGGACGGGGACCGGGAGTTCCCGACGATCTGCGGGACGGGCACGGAGGATTATTTCTGCGGTTCGTACAACTTCGACACCAAGGGGCCGGACGGAAAGAACCGGTACACCGTGTTCAACACGCCCTACGCCGGCCTGGCCCAGGTGCTGCCGCCGAACGAAATCTACCAGGTGGGGCAACGCTTCGGACTCTATCGCTGGCACATCCCCGACCCGATCCGGTTCACGAAGGATCTCAAGGTGACGATCCAGGCGCTCGGCTGGCAGGAGGGCGGGCGTTATCTGCCGTTGCAGGATGACATCGCGTCGGTGGCGTTCTGGTACCAGACCGAGCCGCACGCGCCGTTCCCGGCCCTGCCCGGGCGCGACGCGCTGGCACGGTGAGAGCACGGACCGGATTCAACGGGTCCGGGGGACGGACGGGATGAGGGTCGTCGCGCGGGGCGCGAACCGGCCTCCACCCGCGGCATCGAAGAAATGAATGGCGTCGGGGTCGAAGGAGACTTCGATGGGTTGGCCGTCGCGGAGTCGCGTCTCGCCGCCGACGCGGGCCAGGAGGATTTCACTTCCGAGCCGGATCCGGACCAGGGCGTGGTCGCCGAGGAACTCGACGGCCTCGACCCGGAACGGGGGGCGGGTCGGGGTTGACGGGGTCACGGGGGGCAGCGGAGCCAGGCGGACGGACTCGGGACGGACGCCGAGCAGGATCCCGCCTTCGGAGGGCGCGGGCACGGGCGTCGCGGGCCAACGCAGACCGCTCGGGGAACGCCAGAAGGTCTGGCCGCTCGCGGAATGCACCGTGCCCCGGAGCAGGTTCATCGGCGGCGACCCGAGAAACCGCGCAACGAACAGGTTGGCCGGGCGATGATACGCGTCGCGCGGGGTGGCGATCTGCTCGCAGCGTCCCTGGTGGAGGATGACCAGCCGGTCGGCCAGGGCCATGGCCTCCGCCTGGTCGTGGGTGACATGAACGACGGTCAGCCCCCGTTCGCGCTGCAACCGCCGGATCGTCCCGCGCAACTGCACGCGGAGCGGGGCGTCCAACTGTCCGAGCGGTTCGTCCAGGAGCAGGAGGCGGGGGGCCCGGACGAGCGCGGCGGCCAGGGCCACCCGTTGTCGTTCGCCGCCGGACAACGTGTCGGGCGCCCGGTCCAGCAACGGGCCGAGACCGAGCGGTTCGGTGAGTTCCGCGATACGTCCCGCGATTTCGAGGGCGGGGATCTTCTGGAGGCGCGGGCCGAACGCGAGGTTGTCCCGGACGGACAGGTGGGGCAGGAGCGGGTGATCCTGGAACACCATGCCGATGCCGCGGTCCTTCGCCGCCACACCCCGCATGTCCCGCCCGTCCACGGTCACGGTGCCGGCATCCGGCTCGTCGAGCCCGGCGATCAGTCGGAGCGTGGACGTCTTGCCCGAGCCGGAGGGCCCCAGCAGCACGACATACTCGCCCTCGGCCACGTCCAGCGACAGGTCGCGGACCGCGGCCACCGGCGCCCCGCCCGGCGGACGATGCGTACGGCAGAGCGATTGGAGCGAGACCGTCGGCACCGCGGCACCCTCGGACGGGCCCGGGGTCCGTGTCGAGGCAGGGCAGGGGACGGCTCCCGCCCCGGGCAGGGCGATGGACAAAGTCGAGTGGGGCCCGCGACCGGCTCCACATCGCGGTTCCACGCAGGACTTGGTCAACGGCCCTGCTGCCCCGGGCCCACGGGCCATGCGGTGTGGCACGGGTGATGGGATGGCCCGGCAGACGCGGGACGCGGAATCCCCGCCTGCACCCGCTCGTCCCGGGCGCGTTGACCTTCCGGAAGGTTGGGAGCCGACTCTCGCCGCATGAGCTGTCGATCCGTTCGAAGCCCGGGCCCACGGGCCGCCCGGGGCACGAGGTGGCTGGCCGTCCTGGTGGTCGGAGCGGTGCTGGGATGGGCATCCCTTCCCGCCGCCCGGGCCCATGTGAACTCGGGTGCCAATTGCGCCAGTTGCCATTCCACGGCCCGGAACGGCATGAACCTCACGGGATTCCAGAGCCTCACCAATCTGGGGGCCGGGTACCGTCCCTTGTTTCAAGTCGTGCGCGGTCAGTCCGTCAACCTCGGGATCCAGGTCACCGACGGCCACAACGAGTACGGTCTCGCCCTTGTGAATCCAGCGGGAACCGGCATCCGCAATGCCGCCAACCGCCTGTCCCATACGACGGACCCGACCTGGACGAAGCGCAGCGGCTATGTCTCCGTCGGCCCGACGGGTTCGAATCGCACTTGGACCCACGCCCTGAAGGTCCTCGCCGCGAGTGCCCCGGATTTCTACCTGTTCCAGATGCGCATGGCCGGCACGGGCGGCGGGCGTTGGAATCAGGAAATCGCCTTTTACGTGCAGGTGGTGGCCCCGCCCCCGCCGGCGCCGGCGCTCTCGGAGCCGGGGTGGAGCCAGGGCGCGTTCTCGTGCCGGGTGGCGACGGTGTCGGGATACACCTACCGGCTCGAGGTCCAGCGCGCAGGCCCCGGTTCGCCCTGGCAGACCGTCGCGGAACGTGCGGGCGACGGGACGACCGTGAGCCTCGTCGATGCCCAGGCAGCCCCGGGCAGCGCGGTCTACCGGGTCCGCGTGGAGTAGGTGCGGTGGACCCCGGACGCCCCCGTCGGGACGGACCGGGCGACCCGGGGTGACGGCGACCGGCCATTCCGGCGCCGGCATTCGAACGGGCGTGCCCCGGGGTAGGGGTTCGCAGTGGTCACCAGACGCGGGACCCGTATCCTCGGGGCGTTCATGAACTCTCGCATCGCCCCGGTCCGGCGGTTTCTCGCGTTGTTGCTCGTCGGGAGCGGCCTGCTGCCCTCGCGGGGGGGCGATTGGCCGCGGTTCCTCGGCCCGGAGGGCACGGGGTTCTCCACGGAGACCGGCTTGCTGGATCGCCTGCCCACCAACGGTCCGCCGATCCTCTGGGAACGGGCGGTGGGGACGGGGTATGGCGCGCCCTCGGTGTGGGGCCGGCAGGTCGTGCTCCATCACCGTCAGGGCAACGAGGAAATCGTGGAGACGTTCGACGCGGCGTCCGGGCGTCCGGGATGGCGGCAGGCCGCTCCGTCGTTCTTCCAGGACCCGTATGGGTACAACAACGGCCCGCGCTGCACGCCGCTGCTCACCTCGAACCGGGTTTTCACGTTCGGGGCGGAGGGCCGTTTGCAGGCGCTGGAGCGGGAGACCGGAAAGCGGTTGTGGGAGCGGGAGACCGGCAAGGAGTTCGAGGTTCCGCCCGCCTTCTTCGGCGTCGGTTCCACCCCGGTGCTCGAAGGGGGGCGCCTCCTCGTCATGGTGGGCGGACAGCCCAGCAGCGGCATGGCCGCGTTCGACCCCGAGACCGGGCGCACGCTGTGGCAGAATGTCGGCGAAACGAACTGGGCGGGACAGCCAATGCGGGGATGGCCCGGCGAACCGCTCGTGCGCTGGCAGCGCGCCGAGAAGCAGGCCAGTTATGCCTCGCCCGTGCCCGCAACGTTCCACGGGCGCCGGCATGTCCTCTGTCTCATGCGGCAGGGATTGGTCTCCGTTGACCCCGCCCATGGCGCCGTGAACTTCAGCTTCTGGTTCCGCTCCCGCCTCAATGATTCGGTCAACGCCGCGAATCCGGTCGTCCACGGCGACCTCATCCTCGTCTCCGCGGCCTATTATCGCGTCGGTTCCGTCCTGCTCCGGGTCCGGCCCGATGGCCGGGGCGTCGACGAAGTCTGGCGCGGGATTTCCATGGAGGCCCACTGGACCACGCCGCTCCTGATCGACGGGGCGCTGTATGCGTTCAGCGGGCGGAACGAGCCGGACGCGGTCCTGCGCTGCGTCGACTTCCTGACCGGCAAGGTGCGGTGGGAACGGGACGAGCGCTGGCCCCCGCATTCGTCGCGGCAGCCGCCCGTGTTTGGCCGGGGATCGATGATCCACGCCGACGGCAAACTCATCGCGCTGGGGGAAGGGGGGATGCTGGGTCTGTTCCAGCCGTCGGCGAAGGAATGCGTCGAACTGGGTCGCTGGCAGGTGCCCGGCCTGGGCTATCCCTGCTGGGCCGCGCCGGTGCTGGCGGACCGCCGTCTCTACCTGCGCAGCGAGGATCGCCTCGTCTGCCTGGACCTGGGAAAGGCCCCACGGCAACCGCAATAGGGCCGGGCGATCGTCCGCAGGGAAGGGCGGCGCGACCCGCAGCAGGCCCTAGCCAAATTTCCTAACGGCGTTGGCAAGAAAAAATTTGAACTGGGAACGACTTCGTACTATCAGAGCTCCGTAGTGCGTCCATGAGATATCTTCTCAGAGACGATTCGGTGACGCCGCTGTCCTCCCAGGACTCGATGCGGCGTCGCCGGTTTCCCCACCAAACAGCGCGGGTGCGACCCGCCAAACCGTGAGCAGCATCATGGCCAAGACGAACGAACAAGTCGCGGAAGTGGTCCTCAACCACAGATACCATCCGAGAGGCGTCGAGAACCGTCCCCAGAAGGCCCAGAAACATCGCTACGAACGCCGCAAGGCTCGCGAAGCCATCCGAAGCAGTGATTGGGAAGGCGATCCCGGCGCCGCTTGAGCGGAGCCCGATTCCCGATCCTTCGGGGGCGCCCGGTCCTTGCCGGGCGCCGCGTGTCGGAATCAAAAGGCTGCCCCCAAACCGGGGAGCAGCCTTTTTCGCTGTCCGGGTTCCCCTCGGGGTGGTCAAAGCACGCGGAAGGCGAAGAGAAGCCGGCGACTCGGCATTCGCCGGTCCGATCACGTCGCGGTTCCGCGCCGGGCCCGCGAACCATACGATACGCCCCGTGCCCCCACGCGGCGTCCTGCCGTCCGGCCATCCGCGGCGCTTCCCCCGTCACTGGCAACGCGGACACAGGCCGAAGAACTCGAGCTTGTGGGTCACCATCTTGAACCCGCTCTCCGCGGCGATTCGCGCTTCCCACTCCGAGGCCAGGCAATCCTCGATCTCGACGATGGCGGCGCACCGGGTGCAGATGAGGTGGTGGTGATGTCCGGCCCGCGCGATTTCGAACCGGGCCACGCCGTCGCCGAAGTCGTACCGGATCACGAGCCCCATGTCCTGCAGGAGGTGCAGCGACCGGTACACCGTCGCCAGATCGCATCCGCCCGGCGGCAGGGCCTGGAAGATTTCCTTGTTGGTGAGCGGATGGGGATTCGCCTCGAGCACTTGGAGGATGGCCTGCCGGGGCCCCGTCACCCGCCGCGCCCCGCGGCGAAGCCGGTCCGTCAGATCCACGAGCCTCGGGCGCGTTCCGCAGTCCCGGTGCCCGTCGGAATCGGCATGGGGAGGATGGCCCGGCGGGTTCATGACGTACCGACCGGGGGAAGGCTCGAGCCGTCCCGGGCGCGCAGGCGCGGCACGGCGAGGGCCACCACGAAGAGGCCGATGCTCACCATGACGATGGAAGGGCCGCACGGCAGGTCCGCCGCGTATGAAAGCCATACCCCGCCCAGTCCGGAAACGGCGCCGAGCGCCACGGCCAGCCAGAGTTCCTGGCGGAGATTGGTGCTCGCCAGGCGCGCCGCGGCCGGAGGAATCACGAGCAGCGCGCCAACCAGCAGGATGCCAACCAGCCGGATGCTCACGGTGACGGTCAGCGTCAGGATCAGGACGAAGACGTAGTTGAACGCCCGGACGGGGATGCCGCTGACGTGCGCAAGGTCCTCGTGGGTCGTGATCAGGGACAGCGGACTCAGCGCCCAGAAACCCCCGCCAATGACCAGCACCAGCAATGCCCCGGCGAGGCCCAGTTCCACGGGACCGACGGCCAGGATGTCCCCGAACAAAACCCGGTGCAGCTCGCCACGATACCCGTGGAGCCGGCTGAGGATGATCGTTCCGCCCGCGACCGAGCCCGTTAGCAGAAGGGCCATGATGGTGTCGTTGTACAGCCCGCTCCGTTCCCGCAGCCAGAGGATCGTCGCGGCGACCAGCAGGCTCACCACCAGCATCCCCGGCGTGGGCTCGGAAAACCCCAGCATGAACGCGACCGCGGTCCCGGCCAGCGACGCATGCGCGATGGTATCGCTGAAGAAGGCCATCCGCCGGGCCGTGACGAAGACGCCCAACAAGGCACAGAGCGGAGCCAGGATTCCGGCACCCAACAGCGCTCTCAGCATGAACGGTTCGTGGAACATCGTGCGTGGTCGGGTCGCCTAGGTCCCCGATCCGGGCCCCCGCCCAGGCCGGTGTTCGTGACGGTGGCCGTGCCCAGGATCGTGGTCGTGGTCGTGGTCGTGCGGGTGGCCCGAGGTCTGCCCGGGCCCCGGATGCGGAGCATGGTGATGGGGATGGTGATGGTGGTACGAGGTGACGTGCAGCCCGTAGGCCTCGCGCAGCGCGTCCTCGCGGATGATCTGGTCGGGCGCCCCTTCGCAGCAGACCCGCCCGTTCAGCGCGACCACCCAGGAGGCATGCCGGTGGACCAGCGAGAGGTCATGCGAAACCAGAATCACCGTGAGCCGATGCGCCTGGTGGATGTCCGAGATGATCTCGTAGAACGTCCGCTCCCCGGGTGCGTCCACCCCCTCCGTCGGCTCGTCGAGAAACAGCAGTCTCGGGTTGTCCAGCAGGCTGAACGCGATCAACACCCGTTGCAGTTGGCCCCCGGACAGCGTGGCGACGGATTTGTCGAGCAGCGGACGGACTCCCAATTCCTCCGCCACGGACGGCAACTGGGCGTCCAGGTCCGCATGGCGCCTCCAGAACCAGTTGCGCGTGCCCCGCCGGCGCAGGGCGAGGAACTCCCGCACGCTCAAGGCCAGTCCGGTGTCCAGCGCGAGGCGTTGCGGCACGTAGCCAACCTGCGACAACGCGCGCCGGAGCTGGCGTTCCCCCAGGAGCTGGATCTCGCCGGATTCCGGCTGGATGAGACCCAGCAGGCTCCGCAGCAGGGTGGTCTTGCCCGCCCCGTTCGGCCCGATCAGCGCGACCAACTCTCCCGTCGGAATGCTCAGGTTGACGTCGCGCAGGACCGTTCGTCCGCCGAGCCGCACGTTCAAACCCCGGATGGAGATCGCCGGAGCGTCCGCGTTGGGGACGACGTTCATTTCCGGGAGGGGCTCCCCAGGCCGTCGACCAGCGCCCCGAGGTTGCGGCGCAGGCCATCCTCGTAGGCCGTCAGGCCCAGTTTCCCCGTCTCGAGGGTCTCCAGCGTCCCGAGCTTCAGTTTCAGGTCGGAGGCCAGGCGCCGGGCGAGGCGTGGGGGCTGGCCGTCCACGAAGAGCACCCCGACCTTCTCCCGCCGAACCAGGGCGGCCAGCTCGGCCAGCTCACGGGCCGATGGATCCTCCGCGGCGGAACGCTCCACCACCCCGGCCAGGCGCAGGCCGTACCGCCGGGCCAGGTACGGAAAGGCATCATGATAGGTGATGAACGCCCGGGTCCGAAGCGGAACCAGGGCCGTCCGGTATTCCGCGTCGATGGCGTGGAGCCGCGCCACGCAGGCGGCGCCGTTGGCCGCGTAGACCGCCGCGTTCCCGGGATCCACGGACGTGAATGCCTGGACCAGGTTGGTCACCGCGTGGGCCCCGAGGAGGGGATCGAGCCAGAAATGCGGGTTCGGGCCGCCTCCGTGGTCGTGGTCATGGTGCTCACCGGGGGCATGGGCATGATCTCCGGCGTCCGCGCCGGCCGCGGCAATCAGGGATTCCGGCGGCAGGCCCGCGGACGCTTCCACCAGCGTCAACTGCTCGTTGCCACTGGCCTGCCGGAGTTGCTGTTCCTTCCAGCCCTCCAGGCGCAGTCCCCCCACCAACAGCAGGCGGGCATCCCGCAGCCGACGAAGGTCCCGGGGGGAGAATTGAAACTCGTGCGGATCCACGCCCGGCGGGAGCCAGTTCTCGACGACGGCCCGATCCCCGGCCACGGCCAGCGCGAGGGAGTGGACGGGGAGGAAGCTCGTGAGCACCCGAAGCGTGGGCGGGGCCGGCGCCGGGGCCGGGGCCGGAGCGGCGAGCAGGCCGTGGGCGCCGAACAGCCAGGCCAGGAGCAGGGCCGAGAACCGGACGGAGCGATGGGGCAGGGACGGTTTCATGGTCGGCGAGGGCAGGGCAGGGCGCGTGGAACGAGCGGGAGCCGCAAGGGCATTTGGAGAATGACTGCGCAAATCGTTTGCAGATCCGGTTCAAAAGGAAGCGCCCGCCGTTGGGGCAGGCGCGGGAAGCGGCGCCGGGGCGCTTTACTTCATCAGAAGCATCTGACGGGCCCGCTTGATGGCGAGGGTCAGACGCCGCTGATAGTGCGCCGGGAGTCCGGTGTACTTGCGGGGCAGGATGCGTCCGTTGTCGGTGACGAACTGCCGGAGGAGGTTGACGTTTTTGAAGTCCAAGGCCTCGACGGTGAAATCGATCTTGGGCTTGGGACGCGGCGTGCGCATCTCGACGCTGCGGGAGCGGGACGGGCCGCCGTCGCGATCGGTATTGGTCTTGCGCGGCATAGGGGAATTACTTGATCTCGCGGTGGAGGGTGTGACGGCGGAGGTGCTTGTTGTACTTCATCAGCTCCACCTTCTCCGTCTTGGTCTTCTTGTTCCGGGTGGTGGTGTAGCGGCTCGGGGATTTACCTTCCTTGCGCGCCTCGGTGCACTCGATGGTGATGATCTCGCGGGGCATGATCTACTCCTTCTCCTTCGCGGGCTTTTCTTCGACTTCATCGTCCTCCTCGATCTCGGCAGGAGCGCCGGCATCGAGGGTTCCAAGGGAGCCGAGACGGCGGTGCCTCAGGGCGCCGTCGCGTTCGAGCTGGGCTTGGGCCTCCACGGTGAACCGGGCCCACGGAATCGCGTCCAAGCGCGCTTTCGGAATGGGTTTGCCGGTCAGTTCGCAGATGCCGTAGCTGCCGCGCTCGATGCGCTTGAGGGCTTCGTCGATCTCGTAAATCGCGTCCTGGTCGCTGGAGAGCAGACTGAGCGCGAAGTCGCGGTCGAAATTGTCAGTGCCGGAGTCCGCCATGTGCATGCTGTAGCCGGGCAATTGCTCGGCGGACTCCTTGGCCAGGCCATTCATCTGGCGGACCAGTTGATCCCGAAGGTCGAGCAGGATCTGTCGATAACGCTCCCACTCCGGGTCCATGGCCTTGACCTTGGGCGACACCTTGGACCCCGACGGGGAGGCCCCGCCGAGAATCGCGGCCGCGGTGGCCATTCCGACGACTTTCCCGCTCGCCCTCGCCGGCGTCGGGGGGGGGGCGGTCTTTTTTGCAGCGTGTTTTTTGGAGCTCACTTCGGGGACTCCTTGAATTGGCTCAATCCATCCCCCCGTTCCATCGGCGCCTGACCCAATGTGGCGAGGGGGCGCGGACCTTAACAGACGAACCCTTTGGCGCCACAAAAAATTTCGCGAAAATCATTCCCTGGGTGCTTCGCCTCGCGTGGAATGGGTCCGGGCCGGTCGCGTGCCGCGCGTTTCCGTGCCGCGAGGTTCGTGGGGTTCATTGCACCCGGCGGACGGCGGTGCTAGGCTAGGCCCCGAAAGACAAGACATGTCGGACGATTCCCGGCCCAACGATAATCCGCGCAACCCGAAGCCTCCCGGCGATTCGCGAGTCCCGGCGCGCGGCTGGTTGTTTCTGATCGCCATTCTCGGCTTCCTCCCGCTGTTGTTCATGCTGCGGCGCCAGGCCGACACGCGGTACCAGCAGTTGTCCCCGCACGAGTTCTTCAGCCGTCTGGCGGCCACCCAGATCGTCTCCGGGACCATCACCTTCGATCCCCAGTCCCCCCTCCAGGAGATTACGGGCAAGTTCGCCGAGGCCGCTGTCGAGGGACAGGAGAAGCAGGTTCCCTTCGTCACCCATGTGGCCCTCGTCGACGACGACGTGAAGGACCTCCAGCGCAACCCGCGCTTCGAGGTGAAGACCCCGAATACGCTTCTGATGAACGTGTTCGTCACCCTCATCCTGCCGTTCCTTCTCCTGGCCGCCCTCATCTACTTCTTCTTCATCCGGCAGATCAAGATGGCCGGTCGCGGCGCGCTCAGCTTCGGCAAGAGCCGCGCCCGCATGCTCACCAAGGAGCGCAATCGCACCACGTTCAAGGACGTGGCCGGCGTGGAGGAAGCCAAGGACGAGGTGTCGGAACTCGTCGAGTTTCTCAAGGACCCGAAGAAGTTCCAGAAACTCGGCGGGCGTATCCCCAAGGGCATCCTCATGGTGGGCCCCCCGGGCACGGGAAAAACCCTGCTCGCCAAGGCCATCGCGGGCGAGGCGGATGCCGCCTTCTACTCCATCAGCGGCTCGGACTTCGTCGAGATGTTCGTCGGGGTGGGCGCCAGTCGCGTGCGCGACATGTTCGAGCAGGCGCGCAAAAACACCCCCTGCCTCATCTTCATCGACGAGATCGATGCCGTGGGGCGGAGCCGCGGGGTGGGTTTGGGCGGCGGCAACGACGAACGCGAGCAGACGCTCAATGCCCTGCTGGTGGAGATGGACGGATTCGACACGCAGGAAGGCATCATCATCATCGCGGCGACCAACCGGCCCGACGTGCTCGATCCGGCCCTGTTGCGCCCGGGGCGATTCGACCGGCAGATCACCGTCAACCTCCCCGACGTGAAGGGCCGCGAGGCGATTCTCAAGGTGCATGCCCGGAACGTGAAGCTGGATCCCGCCGTGGATCTGGGGGTCACGGCGCGCGGTACCCCTGGATTCTCGGGGGCCGAACTGGCGAACCTGCTGAACGAGGCGGCCCTCCTGGCGGCGCGCATCGGCAAGAAGGCCGTGGGCATGAAGGAGCTGGAGGAGGCCCGGGACAAGGTGCGTTGGGGCCGCGAACGGCGCAGCCTAGCCATGACGGACGAGGAGAAGCGCTTCACCGCGTGGCACGAGGCCGGGCATGCGCTGGTGAACGTGCTGCTCAACCACACCTATCCGCTGCACAAGGTCACCATCATTCCGCGAGGTCAGTCCCTCGGATCGACGATGTACCTGCCGGAGAAGGATATCATCAATCAGGGCCGCAAGCAGATGCTCGACCTGATCTCGGTCATCATGGCGGGCCGCATCGCCGAAGAGTTGGTGTCCGGAGACATCTCGACCGGCGCGTCCAGCGACATCAAGCAGGCGACGAATCTCGCCCGTTCCATGGTGTGCCAGTGGGGCATGAGCGAGAAGCTGGGCCTCGTGCAGTATGGCTCGGACGACGAGTACTTCCTCGGTCGCGACATGATGCGCAGGAAGGACTACAGCGAGGCGACGGCACGGGAGATCGACGAGGAGGTCCGCCGGATCATCGAGGAACGCAATGGCATCGCGCGGGATCTGATCCAGACGTACCGCGACAAGCTCGAGATGATTGCCAAGGCGCTTCTGGAGCACGAAACCCTGGATGGCTGGCAGGTCGAGGAAATCGTCAAGACCGGACGATTCACGCCCCCGCCCGCGGCGAATTCCAACGTGGAACCGCCCTCGGGAGCCCAGGCGGCCACCTCGCTGCCGGAGATCCCCAAGCCGATGCCGCCGAAGTTGCCCGGATTTGGCGCGGCGGCCCCCGCCGCGGCCTGAACTGCAAATAGCTCTTGAGTTTTCGGCTCCGGCGCAAACCATTGCCGGCTCTATGGCTTCCGCCACGACGCAGCAACAACCCCAGCCGCCCTCTTCCTCCGCGCCCGCCGAGGCACCACAACAGGATCTTCTGCTCAACGCCTTGGCGTGGGTGGAATTGAACCGCCAACGGCTCGTGGCGGCCCTGGTTGGGTTGATCGTGCTGTACGGCGTGCTGTACCTCTACCGCCACTACGCCGCCGAGAAGGAGCTCAAGGCCAACGCGGCCTTGCTCGAGCTGCGCCAGCGCCCCGGAGCGCCGGATTCCGCCCCAAAAGCAGCCGACTACCTGAAAGTCGCCGAGCAGCATGCGTCCTCGTCCGCCGCCCCGCGCGCCCGGTTGCTCGCCGCCGGGGCCTATTTCACCGACGGCAAGTACTCCGAGGCCATGGCCGAATTCGAACGGGTGCTGGCGTCCGGTTCCTCCCAACAGATCGGCGCCCAGGCCGCCTACGGCATCGCCGCGTGTCTTGATGCGCAGGACAAAACCGACCAGGCCCTTGCCAAATATCAGGAAGTGGCGGCCCAGTATCCCGAGGACAGCGTGGCCGGCCAGGCCCGGCTCTCGATGGCGCGTCTTCAGGAGTCCCGCCAGCAGCCCGCCGCCGCGTTGCGACTCTACGACGAACTGCTCAAGGACCGGGAACAGGGCGCGTTCTCCCAACAGGCTGCGCGCTTCAAGGAGGAAATCCTCAAACGCCACCCCGAGTTGGCCACGGGCGGGACCAACTCTCCGGTCGCGGGCAAGTAGGCGATTCCGCCCCTTCGACGCGCTCCACCGGGACCGCGACCGAGGTGACGCCCCCATCCTCCCGCGTGCCTCGTCGCCCGATCCCCGGCACGCCAACCGCCTTGGCGGACCCGAGGTGCGGGTCGGGTCCATGACGGGCGACGTCCGATTCGGAATCGGAATCGGAATCGGAATCGTGCTCCTGCCTTCGCCACCTGCGGATTCATGACCATGACCCGGACCTTGGTTCGTTCGCCTTTTGGCCGGGCGGCGTTCCCACGTTGAATCCATGAATCTCACGATCCTCGGTACGGGTCCCGCGGGACTCGCCACGGCGGTCGCCTTCGCCCATGCCGGACATGGCGTGGCCTGCGTGGATCTGGCGGCGGCGGGCCGGACGGGTCCCAAGTCAGGAGTCATCCCCGTACTCCCGGCGGACGCCGGGGATGAAGTCGCCCGACTCGTGGGGAGCGGAGGATTGCGATGGAGCGAGGACATCGCCGGGGCGCTGTTGGATGCCGAGGTGATCCTGCTTCTGACCCCGTCGTATCGGCAGCCGGATGGCAGTGCCGATCTTGAGGCGCTTCGCGCCCTGGCCCGGGAGTTGGGGAAGCATCTCGCGCATCCGGTCGTCCTGGCCGATGCGACCTTCGCCACCAGGCGCTCGGTGGAGGTGCTGGATGCCACGCTGGCGGAGTGCCTGCCGGCGGGAATCGGGTGCGACGTCGTGTCCTGCCCATCGCTGGTGCCGGACGACGGGGCCGTGGGTGCTCTGCCGCGCCTGGAACGTGTGGTGGTCGGCGTGAGCTCCCCCCGTCCCGTCGCGCGCCTCGAGGCGCTTTTCGAACCGTTTGACATCCCGCTCCTCGTAACGGACTTGGCGACAGCCGAATTGATCCGCCCGATCGCCGGAGCCTTTCTCGCGCTCGAAACGAGTTTCGTGAACGCGCTGGCACGGATCTGCGAGGCGAACGGCGCCGATGTGGTCGATGTGCGCCATGCGCTCCGTCTCGACCCGCGAATCGGACGGGCCATTCCCAAAGCCGGGCTTGGATTCCGCGGGACGGCGCTCGCCCGGGATCTGGCGACCCTGGTCGAACTGGCCCACCCTTGCGGCGGACCCGTCCACCTGCTGCGGGAGGTCCAGGCCATCGATGACCGGCAGGTGGAGAGCTTTCTGCAACGGGTCGCCGTCGCCCTGCCGGAGTTGCGGGGCGCGCGGCTGGCGGTGCTTGGGCTCGCCGAGACCGCGTCGACACCCGGGTTCGAGGCTAGCCCCATCGCCGAGTTGTGTCGCCGGCTGCTGCAGGACGGGGCGGCGCTGCGGCTTCATGATCCGTCGTACCTGGAGCAAGCCCGAGCCGCCTTCGGGGCGGAGGATGCGGTCCAGGTCATCCCGGATGCGGTGGACGCGGCGGAAGGTTGCGCTGCGCTGATCGTCGGGAGGGCCGCGCCCGAGTACGCCCGGCTCGATCTGGGGGAGTTACGCCGGCGGCTGAGCCGTCCGCTGGTTTTCGACGCGTGCAATCTGCTGGATCGCGACGAGATGAAGCGGCTCGGTTTCGAATATCACGGGGTGGGGCGGTGATGGCGAGGGCAGCACGCAAGGTCGAGGGGGTGAGGAGCCCCGTGTTCACGCGATCTCCGCGTGGCGAATCGGGGACCGCATTGTGACCGATCCGTCCCCGCTTCCGATGTCCCCCATCCGGGTGGCCGCCGGGTTGGTGTTCCACCAGGGACGGCTGTTGATTGCCCAGCGACCGCCCGGGGGCCATCTGGCCGGGCTTTGGGAATTCCCGGGGGGCAAGCTCGAATCTGGCGAAACCTGGGAGGGGTGTTTGCGCCGGGAACTGCGGGAGGAACTCGGAATCCTGGTCGAGGTCGGCGAGCTCTTCGAGGACGTAACCCATGCCTACCCGGCAAAGACCGTTCATCTCCGCTTTTTCCGGTGCTCGTGGCGGGACGGGGAGGTGCAGGCGCTGGGCTGCGCCGATTTCCATTGGGCAACCCGGGAGGATTTGCAGAGGTATCCGTTTCCCCCCGCCGATACGCGACTGCTGGCGCGGCTGAACGAGCCGGGCACCTCGTGGTGGTGATCCGGCATCGGATGCCCCGACGGGGTGCCTCCCGCGGTCCTCGGCAGCTGCCCAGCACGGAATCCACCGGTGCTCCGGCGTTCGCTCGGTCGCCTAACCGAACACGTCCTTCCGCAGATCCCGCAGGGTGAACAAGTCTTCGGCCTCGACCCCCTTTATCCTTCGCGCCCCATCCCTCCGCTTCCTCCCGAACTTCTCCCGGTGCTGCCGGAACACCCCCTCGACGAACTCCCGACTGCCCAACGCCGCCCCATCACAGAAGTACCGCACCCGACACCGCACGTACTCGCCCAACGGCAATTGCCCCTTCGCCGCCAACACCTCCGCCACCGCCTTCGCACCCATTGCCCCACATGCCGTCCGACCGTCCGGTCCCGTCCCCTGGCGTCGTTCGTCCCCCTCCCGATACAACCAGCTCCGGTACACTTCCAACGACCGGCTCACGCTCTCCTCCCGACCCCGGTGCAGCGCCGTTACCAATGTCTGAATGCCCAACCGCGACCCCCGTTTCCCCGCCATCGCCTCCCCGTACCCGCTCCAACGGTAGTCCT
>CAZSOV010000132.1:0-20077 GCA_964608505.1 uncultured Verrucomicrobiota bacterium | reverse complement strand
GGGTCGTAGCCGCCGACATGAGGAGGCGGAGCGTGTGGGGTGAGCGAAAAGGGGTCCGCCTCGTCACCTCGGTGGCGACGACGTGCGGTGCGCGAAGTGCCGGGTCGTAGCCGCCGACCTGAGGAGGCGGAGCGTGTGGGGTGAACGAAAAGGGGTCCGCCTCGTCACCTCGGCGGCCACGCCCCGGGCCTGCCCCGCGTAGCTGTCGTCGTCAGACGGCGGGGTGGATTCAGCGCGGGAGTTCCAGGAACTCGACGCGGTCGGTGCCGGTTTCCAGATTCCCGTCCGTGACGCCCAGAAAGAGCCGGGAACCGTCGGGCGCGAAGCGGAGTTGGCGGCCGACCTCGGGATGGGGCAGGCGGAGGAGTTCGCGGCCGGTCGGGAGATGCCAGAGCACCAGTTCGACGCCTGGCGAGGCGGCGACGAGGGTCCGACCGTCGGGCGAGATGCGAATGCCTTCGACGGATTCGAGGTGTCCCGGCAGTTCGCTCCAGGGCTGGCCGCCCGGAACCCGCCAGAGCCGAACGGTGCCATCGATGCTGCCCGAGGCCACGAAGCGCCCGTCGGGCGAGAAATCCCAGGCGGCGACATCGTCGCGATGCCCGCGCAGCGTGACCGTGGAGCCGGTCGTGAGATCGACGAGGTAGCCATGGCTCTCGCCCCGGAGGGCGACGGCGAGCCGCCGTCCGTCGTGCGCGAGGGCCAGCGCCCGGGGGGAGAACTCGGCGGTGCCGTCCCGGTCCGTGGCCGCCCGCCCATGGCCGAGGCGACGTCCGTCCGGCACGGACCAGCGGATGAACTCGCCCGTCGAGGTGGTGAGGACCAGGGAACGTCCGTCGCCGGCGACGAGGGGTGGATCGGCGCGGAGGTCGGACGGGGCTTCCTGCAGCGGAACCCGGCGGGGAGGGGTTACCGAATTCGCGGGCAGGAGTTCGAGGGCGGGTTCGGGGGACAGGACGACGCGCAGGGCCTCGTCCGAACCGGGGACCAGGGCGTGGACCCGTCCGGGGAACCGGACCTGAACGCGTGGTTCCGACGGGGAACCGGGGGGTGGCAGCTCCCAGAGGGTCGTGGCGCCGACCCCGTTGGTCCGGGCGTGGGCCAGGAGCCGGCGCCCGTCCGCCGAGAGGACGATGGCGGCGCTTCTCCACAGGGGCAGGGCAACGGGTGGCCGGCGTGGCGTCGCGGACCAGAGGCGGACGGTGCCGTCCTTGCTCCCGGACACGATCCGGCGTCCGTCGGGAAGCGGGGCAAGGCACCAGACCTCGTGATCGTGGCCGTGCAGGGCCTCCCGGCGTTCGCCGGTCGCGTCGTCCCACAGTTCGATGCGTTGATGGGAGGTGGCGGTGGCAAGAAGACCGGAGGCTTCCAGCCAGGCGGCATCCCAGACGTTGTGGGAGCTGACGAAGCGCCGGGGCGGGTCGGAAAGCCGTGCCAGATCCCAGACGCGGGCGGAGGTGGCCTGCCCGGCGCCGACGAGTCGGTTGCCGTCCGCGGAGAAGTGGAACCGAAAGAGCATGTGGTTCGTGGAGACCGTCGCGAGCAGGCGTCCTTCGGGCATCGCGAAGAGCTGGATGTCGAGGTCGGGCGAGAGCACGACCAGCCTCCGACCGTCGGGGGACAGGGCGGGGTGCCGGCCGCGCACGGGAAGCTCCCGGACCTCGCGCGTCGCGAGGTTCAGGGTTTGGAGGGCCCGGGGGGCGGAGGCGTCGAAGAAGGGATGGTTGTCGGACATCACGACGAGATCGCCGGCGGATGCGATTTCGCGGGCCCGGAGTCGCGGCAAATCGGTGCGTTCCCCACCGGAATCGAGGTCCCAGCATCGCAGGCCGTCCTCGCCGGCGGAGACGAGCGTGTGTCCGGTTCCGGCGAAGGCCACGGACCAGACCGTGTTGGAGATCGGCCACGAGGTCGGGGTCGGGGTCGGATCGGCGGGATCGGCGGGGTCGGCGGCAGGCGCGTCGGGGAGTCGGACGGATTGCAGGGTGCTGCCCGCGGCGTCGGGGGCCCGCTGGCTGCCGGAGGCGACGAACCGGCCATCGGGCGAGACGGCGACGGCGGCGACGGTGCCGGGGTGACGCCCGAGCAGGAGGAGGTGGTCGGATTGGGTGCGGGCGTGCAGCAGGTGCCAGGCGAACTCGCGCGGGTCCTCGTCCGGGAGAGCGGTGGTGGTGCCGGGCTCGTGCCGGCGCAACAGGTCGCGTGCCCGGGCGACGTCGCCCTGGTGCCAGGCCATGCCGGCGGCGGCGACGTCGGCGGCGTAGAGATGGGTGGCGAGGCTTTCGCGGCTTCGTTCGGCGCGACGCCACTGGTTCAGGACGGCGGACGATCCGAACGCGACGGCGGCCACCAGCACGACCGACACCGCCGTCAGGGCGGGATTGCGGCGGGCGGCGAGCCAGCCCCGTTCGAGCAGCCCGACCGGGCGCGCGACGATGGGGCGGCCCTCGAGCCAGCGCCGGATGTCGGCGGCCAGATCGGCGGCGGACGCGTAGCGACGTCGCGGGATCTTGTGCAGGCACCGGAGACAGATCGTCTCCAGATCGCGGGGGATGGCCGGATGGAGCAGGCGCGGCGGGACCGGGTCCGAATGGACGACGAGATGGAGCGTGCCGGCGACGGTGTCCGCGACGAACGGAGGCCGCCCGGTCAGCAATTCGTAGAGGATCGCGCCCAGCGAATAGAGGTCGCTGGCCGGGTCCGCGTCGGTGCCGGAGAGGCATTCGGGCGCGAGATACGCGGGGGAACCGAACACCTCGCCCGTGCGGGTGAGACCGGCGTCGGAACCGAGGTCGCGGGCCAGGCCGAAGTCCGTGATGCGCGGCGTATCGCCGGCGTCGAGGAGGATGTTCGACGGCTTGAGGTCGCGATGCAGGATTCCGGCGGCGTGGGCATGCGCCATCGCGTCCGCGACCTGCCGGAGGATGTCCGCCGCGCGTTTCGGCGGAAGAGGAACATGGCGGGCGACTTCGGCGAGGGAGGGGCCTTCGACGAGTTCGAGCGCGAGGTAGGGGTTACCGTCGATCTCGCCGACCTCGTAGACGGTGACGATGCCGGGATGGCGGAGGCGGGCGGCGGCGCGGGCCTCGGATCGAAAACGTTCGCGCGACTCCGGGCGTGCCCAGGGACCTCCGAGCAGCATCTTGATCGCGACGCGGCGGTCCAGCCGGGGTTGGCGTGCCTCGTAGACCACCCCCATGCCTCCACGGCCGATCTCGCGGACGAACTCGAATTCCGCGGAACGGAGCGGCGGGGGGACGGGAGCCGGTTCGTCCGCGGAGGACGGGAAGGGGCCGAAGGCGAGGGCGCCGAGGCAGCGCGGGCATTGGTCGCGCAGGCCACCCGCGCCCAGCGGGGAGCCGCAGCGGCGACACGCGGCAGAAGGATCGGAGCTCACGAGGCGAGCGCGGCCAGCAAATGGCGCATCTCCTGGTCGATCTCGAGCGGGGAATCCACCGTGTCGGCCACCGCGGCTCGCACGTGCATGCGGTAGCGTTCGCGCAGGCGATGGACCTGGACCGCCACGGTTCCCGGGGCCATCCCCAGCCCGAGAGCCACCCCCGCATACTCGCCGGCCTCGGGATCGCGCCCGAGATAGACCCGGAGCGTCGCGAACACGCCCTCCTTCCCCGTGGCGGATTGTTCGTCGGCGAGCCGTTGCAGCGCCTGTTCCATGAGCGTCCGGGCCCATTGCCGGTCGTACAGCCGATCCGGCGAGGCTTCGTCCGCGGGCTCGCGCAGGTAACGGTCCTCGGCGGCGGCTTCCTCGAGGGAGATGGGCGACCGGCCACCGCCCCGTTTCTGGCTCGTCTCGCGGGAGTGTTCGTTCGTCAGGTAATGGCGGAAGGCGGCGAGCAGGTAGGAGCGGAACTTGCCGCCTTCGCGGGAGACGCCGGACAGCCGATCGCCCTCCAGAAGGCGCGCGAAGAAGCCCTGGGTCAGGTCCTGGGCGGTATGGGGATCGCAGCCGCGCCGTCGCACGAAGGCGTAGAGGGGATACCAGTACGCGCGACAGAGTTGCTCCAGCGCCTGCCGTCCGGTCTCCGAATGCCGGTCGCCCGCGGCGAGGACGAGCGTCCACCGCGTGGTCGCGAAGGCAGGTGAGGGAACAGTCCCTTCGTCAGGCACGGCGGAAAGCCTGCCAGAACCACGCAAAATCTTCCGCAAAAACTCCGTAATCGCCGCCCGGATTCCCGGTGGAACGGGGTCGGTGCACCTTTCTGTCCAGCACGAGCCCGGTTGGTATCCGGCAAACGCGACCCGACCCGGGTGGAAGCGGCCCCGAGCACTGGCCTGGTGCGCCGTCGCGGGAGCCTGCCTGGCGCTCCTCGGGACGGCGGCCCGGGCGGCGATCACCGTGAATTCGGCGGCGATCGACGCGCCCCCATCCTCGCCGTACGTGATCGACGCGGACGAGACCCGCGCGACGATTCCGGCCGCGTTGGTGCTCGCGCTGGCGAACGAGGCGCCCTTCCAGGAGGACCGGATCGAAGCCGAGGCGGCGTTCTCCCTGGTGCGGGAATCCGACGGGCGGGCCATCGAGTTGCAGGCCGAACCCCCGGGCACGGTCGCGATGGTGACGGAGACCTTCGTGCTTGGCGGGGGCGAACGCGCGACGGCGCGGCTCGAGGTTTCCCTGCGCCCGGCCGAGCCCTTGGATCCCGCCGTCCCGCATCGGGTCGTGGCCGAGGCCCGCTTCCGGGGGCGGGACGGACGGTGGACGGAGCCAACGTCGTTCCCGGGGCCGGCCCGACGCTGGATTCACTTCACGAACGTGGAGGTCGACGATCCCTCGCTCCAGGTCCGGCTGTTCGCCGGGAACCCGCGCGTGGAACGCCCGGTCTGGTTGCGGTCGGTCGATCCGGTGGGGGGCTTCGCGGCCGAGCTGGACGTGGAACTGCACCGGTACGATCTCGAATCCGTGCCGCAGGCGCCCGCCCCGGTGTCGGTGACGTTCGCGTGCCGGTTGATCGACGCGGCGACGGGCACGGAAGTGGCGTTGTCCCCGGATTCGGCCACCCGCCGCGTCGTGCGCGACGTGGCGGCGCGAAACCTGGTCGGCGGACCCGCGGAAAACCGGTGGCTTCAGCGACTCGAGTTCGCGCCGGCGGACGGGGTGATTCTGGATCCGCTGGCGGAGTACCGATTCGAGGTCGCGGTCTTCGCCACGGAGCTGGACGACACTCCGGTGCCGGCGGTGCCGGATCAGGCGGTCGCGCCCGCGCGGCGGCTGCTGGCGTTGAGCGGACGCCTGCGATTCGGCGAGGTGACGGCCACGGTGACCGAGCTCGCGAACGATCCGACGATGGCGATGGCGTTCGACGGCGTGGACCATCGAACCGAACTGGCGATCCGCCAGGGCGGCGTCGCGGCGGCTCCCGGGCGGCGATTCGGGGACGGGACGCCGGTGCCGGTGACCTACGACCCCGCCACCGGCGATGCCACGGCCATCGCGGGTTCGCAGGCGCTGACCACGACCGACTCGGACGTGACGACCCTCGCCGGCGTGCGATTCGTGCGGGGCGTCATCCGGCTCGAGCCCGGCGGGGCGACCCTCGAGTCCGGCGGCGTCCTGCTGCCGGCGGGTTTCGGCGTGGCGCGCTCGCAGAATTCGCTTCGGCACCGACCGAGCCTCGAGTTCCGCAACGTGCGGCTCGACGCGGAACTGCGCCCGGTCGAGCCGGTCGTCGAGTTCGGGGCCGAGGGCGGAGGGTTCCACCATGCCTTCGTCGAACGTCTGCCGCTGCGGTTTCGCACGCGATCGATCTTCTGGGAGGTGGGGGCGGGAACCTTCACCTGGGCGCAGGAACCGTCGGGGGATCCGGCGGATCCGGACCACGCCGTCCTGGTGCGGCAGTTCGCGGACGAGGAACTCGAGGCGCTCCGACCGTGGCTGGCGGATCCCGGAGCCGCGGATCGACCGGCCAACGACGCGTATCTCCGGCGGATCGTGGACGAGTCGAAGGTCGTGGTCGGGGTCGGGGCCATGGGCGAGGCCCTGTTGACGGTCGAACTGGTCCTCGGGGCCGGGGAGACACGGACTCATTTTCCCGAGGGATTGCGGTTGGTCTGGACTGGGGGGCGCCTGCGCCTGGAACGGAGCGTGATCGACGCCGGCAGTGAACTCGTCGCGCCCGATCCGGTCGACGTGGACTACCGACGGGACTGCCCCGGCGATTGCGGGGCGACGTCGGGTCCGGGCCGGATGACGTTCACGCCGGAGGACGGGGTGTACGGGATCACGCGCGACGGCGGGCTGCGCGCGGCGGGTCGGGTCATTCCGGAGCGGTTGCGGTGGGGAACGACCGAGCTGGCCACGGGCGGGTCGCCGCCGGAGGGCGGGTTTCCGTACGCGCATCAAACCAGCCAGTGGTTCGCCGGCGCGTTGCACGTGGCGGGCATGTGGCTGTCGGGAGCGGAGGCGCCGGGGCTGGAACCGGAGTCGCGTCCCGAAGGGTTGCTCGCGAGCGGCGTGCGTGCGGATGGCGGCTATGAACGGCCCGGGGAACCCGGGTACCGCGAGGGATTCGGGGACTATCCCGGGCTCAACCTCCGCGTCGGCGACGAGGCAAGGACGGGACGCAGCGTGCTGGCCGGGATCCCGACGCCCGACTACCGGCTCAAGCCGCGCTCCAAGTACTACGTGCGCGCCGGCGGCGTGTCGGGCATCCACGAGGCCGTCGAGATCGTGCCCAGCAACCTGCGCATGTACGACTTCGACGTGACGCTGGACGGGTTCCGGCTGGCGTTCCTGGACGGGCGCAACGTGGAATCGAAGACCGGCGGTTCGGTGCACGTGCCGAGCCCGGTGCAACCGCCCGGGTTCGATCTCGAGTTCAAGGAGCTGCGGTTCGAATGCCGGGGCCAGCCCAGCCGCATGCGCCTGGCCCAGGAAGGCGAGAAGAAGGCGCTGACCTACTGGCGGACCGAGATCACGCCGTTGAGCCTGAAGTTCGCCCAACCGCTCTCCGGCACCTGCCCGAGCGTCGCGGCCGGCTTCCTCGAGGTGGGCGTGGCGACCCGCTTCCCCGCCGTCACCCCGCAGACCCTGCACGCCACGCTCGGCTTCATGGCCAACGGCAACCTCGTCACCCGCGCCAACCCGCTCTCGGCCGGACTCGACCTGGACAGCCGCTTTTCCCTGCCGCCGCGCATCGAGCTGGTCGGACCGGGCGGTGTTCCCTGGCCCGTCACCGTGGTGGGCCGGGCCTACCTCAACAACCCGATCCCCGGCCGACCGAGCCCGGCGGGCACGCCCGAACCCTACGTGCCCACGCCGCCGGACTTCCGCCGACCGGAGCAGGGATTCCTGACCTTGGCCGCCACCCTGGACGTGCCCTGGTTCGAGGACGTCAAGGTCCAGCTGCACGTCAGCTCGTCCTCGTCCGCGACCGCGGACAGCAGCTTGCACGTGCTCGACGGGGAGGGGTGGCGGCGCGGCGGGCAGACCGCGTTCACGGACAAGTTCTTCGATCCCGATCACCTCGGCTTCCCGGCGGAATCGTCCCTGCCCAGCGGCATCCCGTTCACCGTCGAGGCCTATCGGGATCCGAACACGCCGGAGTTCAATGCCCGGGCCCGCAAGCGTTGGCTCGGCGTCGTTGATTTCAACTTCCCGCTCGTCTGGGAACCCACCCGGCGCCGATTCCGTTCCGACACCGAATCCGCGGATCTCCTCGTCCTGGGCTCGGTCCAGCGCCGACTCCAATCGCTCACGCCGGGGGCGGCGGAGTTGACGTTCGGGCTCGACCTCGCGATTCCGCGCGTCAATGCGCAGAACCTGGCGGCGGCGGCGAAGGAGGGCCTGACCGACGCGGTTTCGGAGGCGTTGTCCGCCGCCCTGCAACCCGCCGTGCGCGGCGCGCTCGCCGGGGGATTGGAAGGGCTCGACGGACTGCTGGCCGAGCGACCCGACGAGCTGCTGGCCGCGGGCCTGCGCGCGGCGGTGGACCCCGTGGCGAACCGCATTCTCGCGGGTGCCGATCCCGCGACGCTGGAAGCCGATCTGAAGAACGCGCTGCTGACGCTGCCGGACGCGGGACTCGGCGACGACGTGCGCCGCCGCATCGGAACCGGACTCGCGGCGCTGGACGCGGCGCTGGAAATCCTCGGCACGGACGGCACCCGACCGGTGATCGGCGGCTTGGTGCGGCAGTTGCTGCGGCGCTCCGGGGTTCCCGGCGCGGCGGAACTCGGGGAACAGGCGGTCGGCGGGGCCCTGGGCGAGGCGTTGCCGCGGATCGAACCCGATCTGGCGCAGGCCCGCGAGACCCTGCTGCGCGTTCGGACCGCGCTGGCCGGGTTGGCCGATCCCGGGGCGCGTCTCTTCGCGCAGTTGCGGGGCGCGTTTGCCGGGCAGTCGACGGAGGTGGACCTCGCGACGCGCCGTGCCCTCGACGACGTGCGGGCGGCGGTGGGCCAGCACGGCTGGTCTTTGCTGGGCGACGAGCAGCGGCGCGACCGGATCCGGCGCCTGGTGAGCGAGCGACTGCTGGCGTGCGCGGCGATTCCGAAGGCGCAATACGTCCTGCGCCAGCATGTGCAGGATTTGAACGAGGCCCTGCGCGCGGGACTCGACGACGTCTTCGCGCAGGTCAATCACCTGACCCGCGAGGTGATCCGGGGCGCGGTGCGGCAGGGGTCGCGGGAACTGGACGCCCTGCTGGCGGAACAGCGGAGCCCGGCCGCGGGCGAGATGGGTCCGTCCAGCGGCGGCAGCGGCAAGCTGGCGGCGTTGAACATCGAGGGCTACGCGCAGATCAACGACGAATCCCTGCGCACCCTGGTGTTGAACGGGAAGTTCGAGTTCAACGTGCCCGACGCCCTCAAGGTCCAGGCCCACCTGCGCATCCAGGAGTACGACGCGAACTCGCCGCCGTCCGGTTGCCGCCCCGCGGGCGTGGCCGCCGCCGTGGTGCAGATCGACGCCCGCGCGGAGTGCGAATGGATCGGCGCGGCGGGAACGGTGGTCGAGGTCGGCGCGAAGTTCTCCCTCCAGGACGGCAAGCCCATCGGGTTCGACGGCTACTTCGGGCTCCAGGGCGACATCCGGCTCGGCCCCGTGGTCGTGACGGAGGCCCGGTTGATGGCGGGCTTTGGCGGGTTCAAGGCGCCGGGCGGTCAGGTCCAGGACTGGGCCTATGTCGGCGCCAAGGTCCGCGGACGCTTCAACGCCTACGAGGCCGGTGTCGGATTGTTCTTCGGGCGCACCTGCGACGTCGCGGTGCTGCGCATGATCGATCCGGACGTCGGCACCGTGCTCGAACGCGCCGTGGGCCGGAACTCGGGTCCCATGACCGGCGTGTATTTCTACGGCGAGGCATGGATTCCCGTGAACGAGGTCTTCGGCATTCCGTCCACGTGCCTGTTCACGGTGCGTGCGACCGCCGGCGCCGGGTTCTTCGGTTTCATCCACGACAACGGCGCGGCCACCATCGGCACCAAGCAGAAGTTCGGCGCCGACGGACGGCTCCTCTGCATCTTCGGCATCAGCGGCGAGATGCGCATCGTCGGCGCCCTGACCACGGCCGGGCAACCCACGCCGACGACCGGCGCTCCGTCCGATCAAGGGCTCTTCCGGCGGGCCGACCAACCCGACACCTCGAAGGGCTCGTTCGTGCTCTACGGCACGGGCGAGTTCGCCGCCGAGTTGGGCATCTGCCCGTTCTGCCTCGAACTCAGCAAGAGCGTCGGCCTCATCTGGTCCATCGGCGGCCCCGAACCGGGCCTCGACATCGAATTCTGAACCCAACCCCGACTCCGACCCCGACCCTGACTCCATTGCGACGCGTTTCCGGCATGAACCCGACCTCTTTCCGAGCCTCCTCGCCCGCGCCCGGTCCCCGATTTCCACGGACGCTGCGGGGCCTCTTCCTGGCGTTGCTCGCGATCCGGACGGCGCTCGGACAGCCCATTCCCGACGCGGTTTTCACCGCGGGGACGACCGCGGTCGACCCGCAGGGGCGCACTTGGGCTTATCTGGCGTTCCGCCCCTCCGACGACCGCGTGCTGGCCGGCCGCACGCTCGCGGTCCATGCGAAAGCCGGGCTGCCCGGCGACCCGGGAACCTTCCAGCGCCTCGGCGTTGCCGCCGTCGAGTCCGACGTGGCCGTGCTCCAGGTGTATCTCGAGCGGGGCCGCATGCTCGGCGAGGATCTCGCGGAGCTGGCCGCCGTCGTCGACGAACTCCATCGGTCGCGCTCCGGAACCGACGCGCCGGGCGGCGGGGCGGACGGAACCCGTCCGCTGGCGGAGCAACTCTCGGCGCTCGTGGTGCGCGCCGGCGTGGATGCGGAGACGGGACGTTTGCTGCGCTGGCTCGGCCAGGCGCATCCGGCGGTCAAGATGGCCATGGGCGAGGCGTGGGCCGGGCTGTTGAGCGCGGCCCCGGGCCAGCCGACGACGTTCGAGGTGCGCGAGATGATCGGGCCCGGCGGGCCGGCGGGCGGCGTGATCGGGCGCGTGACCCTGGCCGCGGGTCCGCCCCAGCTGCTTCCGCCACCCGGTCCGCCCTGGCAGGTCCCCGACCTGAGTCCGAAGGGCGATCTCAACATCAAGCTGCGCTGGGGCCAGGACGATGACCTGCGCCGCCTGTCGCCGCTCGCGGCGGGTTTCACCCTCTGGCGCGTTCCGCGGGCCTTCGCCTCGGCCCAGGGTGCCGATGCCGCGGCGCCCGCCCCGGCCCGGTTGCAGGCCTGGGCCCGGGCGGGGGATGCGGTGCGCGTCTCCGACGGGCCGGTGCTGGTGCCCCGCGTCCTGTCGTTGGCCGAGGCCGCGAATCTCGCCGTCGATTCCACGAACTATTTCGTCGTCGACGACGGGCGCCGGTACCGGCGGGATGCCGCGGGAGTCGACATCGACCAACCGTTGCCGGAGGGCGCGGAGTTCACGTACTTCGTCTGCACCCGCGACCTCCTCGGGCGGGACGGCCCGCCATCTTTGCCCGGGCACGGCGTGGTCTGTCGCACCCTGCCCCCGCCGATCCCCGGCGAACTCCGGGCCGCGAATCACTGGGCCCCCGGGGACGGCGCGGACGGAACGCAGGCGATCCAGTTCTCCTGGCGGGCCAATCTGGACCAGGGACGCGACGTCACGCACTACTACGAGGTCTATCGCGGGACCGACCTGAACGAGTTGCAGAGCGAACCGGCCAAGGAACGCCTCGTGCCGATCCAGGGTCGCCTGCCGCACGGCGCCAACGGCGCCGAACTGACCTGGCTCGACCAGGCTCCCGAGATCGCGGGCGCCGACTTCGGGCACACCTTCTGGTATTCCGTCCGCGCGGTGCACGAGTCGCCCTGCGGACCGATCCGCTCCGACTTCGCCGCGCCGGTGCTGATCGCGCGCCGCCAACGGGAGGGACCCGCGGCGCCCACCGGATTCGTCGATGCCGACTGCCATCGGGCCGCGGTGATCGTGGCGGGCACGAGCAACGCCCAGGATCCGGCGATCCCGCCGAACGACGGTCTGGTGCGCGTCCGGTTGCTCTGTCGTCGCCTGGATCCGGGCATCGCCTTCGTGGATCTTTCGGCCCGCTGGGGCGGGAACGAGACGGATCTCGGACAGCATCACTTCCCGGCGGAGGGCGACTGGGTGGCCGCCGAGTTTTCCGTGCCGCGGAACGATCTGGCCGGACGGTCCGTCGTCGCCGCCTGCCAAGCGACCACGCACGCG
The DNA here is from genome assembly GCA_964608505.1 of uncultured Verrucomicrobiota bacterium. GTDB lineage: Bacteria > Verrucomicrobiota > Verrucomicrobiia > Limisphaerales > CAIMTB01 > CAIMTB01. Next base: position 8,404 of record CAZSOV010000132.1, on the reverse strand, counting down.
GGCGCCACGGGAAATCGGAAGGAGTTCGCCCTCGACCATCTGACGTCCGAGGGGCGCCGCGAGGTGACGTTCCATGCGCGGACCCTGGCCGATGCCGACCTCGTTCCCGGCGAGCCGTTCTCGGACGAATGCCTCGAGTCTCCGGTCGTCGTCCCGGCGGTGGCCGCACCCGGGGGATGGGCCTGGGTGCCGTCCCTGGGTGCCCTCGACGGACGCCGCGTCGTGGTCCAGACCTCCCCCGTCGCGGTCGCCGTTCCGACCTGGACCCGGCGCGGGGCGGGACAGGTTCGCGACGGGGCCGCGACGGTGACGTTCGCGCCCGCACCCGGGCAGCAGGAATCGCTTTCCGCGCGGGTCTTCCCGATCCGGGAATTCGGGGACGCCCCGTGCGTCAACCTCGCCTACGACCCGGGCACGGGGCGGGCGGGGAAGACGGGCATCACGATCCGACCCACGCCGCGCACCGAGGAATTCCGGTTGTTCCGGCGCATCGACGACGGGCCGTATTCGCTGGTGGCCCAGGGGGCCGCGGCGCATCTCCCGGGGGCGCTCGGCGCGGTGCGGGTCGAGGACGACGCGCTGCCCCCGACCGACTGCGCGATCTGCTATTACGCGCAAAACGTGGACCGGGACGGGAACGCGTCGGCGCTGGTGCGGTTGGAGCCCTGTCTCGAGCCGCGGTCGCCCACGCTGCCGCGTCCGACCCTGTCCCCGCCACTGGCGACGGGCGCCCTCGCGGCGCCCCGCATGAAGCTGACCTGGAGCTGTCCGCCCCAGGGGGTGGAGCGGTTCCTCGTCACGATCAAGGCGAAGGGCGGCGCCGCGGCACGCTCCGCGCTGGAGCAGTCCTCGACGCTTTCCATGACGGCCCCCCTGGCCGCGCGCACCGTCATCTACCATGCCGCCGGCGGCGACCTGTCGCGCGAGTCCACGGCCCAGGCCGCCGGTCCCGCCACCGCGGGCTCGGGCGCGTCCGGAGACTCGGCCCGCGTCCTCGCGCTGCCCGCGGGGACCTTGACGTTCCAGAAGCTGGTCCAGACCTCGAGCTTCCTCACGCCGCCCCTCGGACAGGGGTATCCGGATCGTCCGCCGTTTTCCGCGGAGTTCGACGTCCAGGCGGGCGCCGCCTACTCCGTGTTCGTCCAGGCCGTTCGCGGTCCGTTGTTCGGGGGGAAGGGCCGCGGACCCGCCAGCGCGACGTACGAGTTCAAATGGGACGACCCGACGCGCGTCGAGCCCGAGGTGGCCTGGCCGGCGAGACCGTTGGAGTCCGTGACCGTGCATCCCCTGCTTCAGGCGGCGGAACTCGATCCCGTGCTTTGGCCCGCGCGCCTGAACGGGGAGCGTCCGGTCGGCGTGCGCGTGGCAACGATGCCCAATGCCCGCGGGGAGGACGTCGTCCAGGCCGGAACCGAAATGGTCTTCGCGCCCACGCCCGACAGCCCCAACCACCGACGCCACGATCCCAACGCGCATCTCGTGGCCGGGCTCGGGGACGGCATCACGCAGGTCCAGGGCATCCTGCTCTACCGACAACAGGTCCCGAACCGGCTCTTCCCCACCACCTCGGGCGACACCCTCCAGGTCTCCCCCTTGATCCGCCGCATCGCCTGGGTTCCGACCCGACTCGAGGATGGCCGCGCCGGGGCCCGCCTCGTGGACCCGTATTTCGCGATCCTTCTCGAACCCCCGCCCCCGGATCGCCCCGAGGATCCCCAGGCCCTGTCGCTGTGGCTGCTGGACCGGCACGGCGTCGTGGACGGTGCCCGGTACCGCTACTTCCTGGTCTGTCTCGGTCCCGACGGCGAAGTCCGCCGCACGCTCGACGCCGGGTACGCCGGTCCTCCCTGAGTCCCTTGCTCCCCCTCGCATGACCTTCCCCCGACACGCCTCCTCGCTTCTCGCCGCGCTCCCGTTCGTGTGGACCGCGCCGTCCTCGCCTGCGGCAGGCCGGGACTGGATCACCGAGACGCCCCATGCGTTCCTCGCCAGCGGACGCTTCTTCCCGGCGTCCGCGGGCCGCGACCTGGCCGTCGTCGACAAGGCGAGCGGCCTCGCGCGGTTGGGCCGCTTCGTCGAGGGTGACCTGCAATGGTCCGAGCAGGCGCTGGGCCTCGCCTCGCTCACCGGTTTTGCCACGCTGCGAGAGGGCGGCGACCGTATGGACCTGCTGGCGGCCACCGCGCCGTCGTGGAACGCGGTTCAGACGGTCGTTCCCGGCGGGACTCCCCGGACCCTGCCGCCACCCGTCGTCGGTGCCCACGCGCTGGTGCGCCTTTCCACCGGGCACGAGGCCGGCGCCGGTGCGGTGGTCGAGGATTTGCTCGGCTTTTCCCGGTGGGGCGGCGAAACCGGCGGCGAGGGGGTCGGCGCGGCGAACGAGTCCGGACAGTCGCTCTTCGTCCAGGACCTGGTCGGAGTGCCGGACCAGGCCCAGTTCATTCCCCTGGCCCCCGCGGACGGGCGTCCGGTCCTCGTCGGACTCCGCCAGGGGCATCTGCGGGTTGACCTCGTCGGGCGGCAGGGCATGGAGCCGGGTGGGTTCGTCATCTCCGGGCCGCATGTCGCCGGGCTGCTTTGGGCGGTGGCGGGCGACGAAGTCTTCGCGGTCGAACCCGGAGGCGTACAACTCGAGCACCATCGCATCGCGTCCTCGCCAGGCCCGGGCGGGATCAGCATCCCGGTCGGAGCCAGCCTGGCCGGCCAATACCCTCTGCCGGAGCCCGTGATCGGGCTGGACGCCGTGCCCTTCGTCGATCCGGCTCGCCCCACTTCGCGGCACGTCGCCGCCGTCCGCTTTGTCTCGTCACCCTCAGTCGTGCGGCTCCTTCGGTTGCACTCGAACCCGGACTCGACCGAGGAACTTGCGGCCCTCGAGGTCGGACCCGACGAGGCGTTCGCAGGCTTGGTGGCGCTGGAGGACCGCTTCCTCCTGTTCGGGGGTCCCGACGGACGCATCGCCGGTTGGCAGGAGTTCGCGCAGCCGGGTCCGGGCCTGCCCCCGAGCCAGGTCGCGGCCGGACGGCTGCCGCCGCTGCCGGCGCGGAGCGGCCATCCCAACTTGTTCTACTTCGATCTCGATCCCTTCCTCGCCGCGGACGCCCGGTATGTCGGGAGTCTCGGCGTCTTCGATTGGTCCACGGCAACGCCGACCGGCGTGGTCGGCGAGACGGACCGTGGCGCTTCCGACGGACTCGGCGCCATCGGGTCGGTCGCCCCATTTCCCCTGGGTCCGGTGGTGCTGGGGAATCAGCTCCTGCCCGCTGCCAGCGTCGGATCCTTCGGCCCCGTGTCCGCGCCGGTCCGCGACGCGGTCCAGTTTCAACCCCCCTCGGGAGTCTATTCCCTTCCCGCGAGCGGAGCCCCGTTTCGCATCACCCTCCGCGGACCTGGTCCCGAGCATGCCGTTCGTGCCCGGTGGTCCGGGAACGATGCCTGGCGCGACCTCGACGCCAACCCGTCGGCGCAACTGTCCGGCAACGCCACGCTGCTGGCGTATGCCGTCCATCGAGCGACCGGCGCCACCACCCCCATCTTCTCCGCCACCTACTCCTTCGACGCGCCGCCACCGTTGGCACCGGCCTCGGCGACGGACGGCGATGGCGACGGGTTGAGCGATGCGTGGCAACGCCTGTTCGGTGTCGCGGACCCGCGTTCGGATGCCGACGGCGACGGTGCCGATGCCCTCGCCGAACATCGCGCCGGCACCGATCCCTTCGACCCCGCCAGTCGTCCGGGCATCGTCGAACCGACCCTGCCGGCCTTGGTCTTCGAGGGGGTTCGGGACGGTCGGATCCAGCTCCGTTGGCCGCCCGAGGCATCGGGCTGGACCCTGGAAGTCAGCGGCGATCTGGCGGGCTGGTCGTTGGCCGATCCGCCGGCCGCGGGGAACGCGTGGAGCGAACCGCTCGCCGCGGGACATCGGTTCTATCGCTTGCGTCGTCCCTGAAGCCCGATCTCCCGGCGGCCCCCCTTCACGGACCCCCGACACCGACATCGAACCGGCTCCGCCCGGGCCGAGAGTCCCCCACCCGTCCGAAACCCGATTGCTTCCCGTGAACTCCCTCCCGCTCGTGAACGCCTGCCATGACCGTCGTGCGGATGCCCGGCTGACGGGCGCCGGACCGGCTTGGCGATGGCTGAGCCGGGGCCTTGCTGTGGCGTGCGCGCTGGGTGCGTTTGCCGATGCCGACGCCCGTTCCATCTTCGTCGCGATCCAGGGCCGGGACGACACCGGCGACGGCACCCCCGACCGCCCGTATCGGTCCCTCACCCACGCACTGGACCAGGCGGAACCGGACGACATCCTGGAGATCCGCCAGGGCACCTATCGTGAACCGGGCGAGATCCGGGTTCGCGTGCCGCGGCTCACGCTGCGGGCCCATGCCGGGGAAGCGGTCGTCCTCGCGGCTCCGCTCGATTCCGAGGAAACCCACGCCGCCTGCATCTGGCTCGACCCCGACGCCGACGGCACGACCCTTTCCGGCCTGGAAATCACCGGCGGCTACTTCTACGGGATCACGCTGGAAACCAAGTGGGACTGGGGCGACCCGTCCGACCGCTCCGGAGCCTGCCAGGTGCTGGTCGAAAACTGTCGCATCCACGACACCGGCCGCGATGGGGTTAAGATCAAGCCCAACTGCGACGACATCACGATCCGGAACTGCGAGATCTTCCGGACCGGCGTCGGCCCGGCGAACGACGTCGATCCCAACGCCGAGGGCGTCGATTGCGTGAACGGCGACCGGGTGCGCATCGCCGACTGCCACGTGCACGACATCCATTCGACCGGCATCTACCTCAAGGGCGGCTCCACCGATGCGGTCGTGGAGCGGTGCCGCGTCGAACGGTGCGGAGAAGGCGGCATCCTGCTCGGGTTCGACACCAGCCCGGAGTTCTTCGACCTCGCCGCCAATCCCGCGTACTACGAGAACCTGCGCGGCACCGTGCGCGACAACATCATCGCCGACACCGGCTGGGAAGGACTCGGCCTCTACGCCGCCTTCCAGCCCCGCCTGCTCGGAAACACCTTGCTCCGGACCTGCCAGCAGTCGGTCCACGCACCCATCTACTTCGGTTTGTCGTACCAGGATTGGGATCCCGACGCCGGACGCCCCGCGTCCGCCCAGGTCGTGATCCGCGGTAACCTCGTCATGCAACCCAGGGGATATTCCGGGCCGATCCTCGCGATCCGGCATTCGGAGGATCTGGGCGGATTGAGCGGATTGGAGGGATGGCCCGACATGGACTTCAACGGGTTCTGGATCGTCGGGGGAGCGCCGATCACGTTCTCCGATGCCCGTCCCGGGTCGGACTTCGAGGCCCTGCCGTACGACGCCTGGCAGCGCCGCAGCGGCGCCGATGCCCACGGTCTCGCCAATGATCCCTCGCTCGTCGCGAACTACACGCTGTGCCTTGCCCCGGGCGTTCCCCCTCCCGTCCCTCGAATCGTCACCGAGCCAGGCACGGCGCCCCGGTTCGTCTGGCAATGGTTCCGGGATCCGTCCCGGCGGGAGACCGACCTCGAAGTGCTGTCCGCCACGAATCTCGAGGGGCCATGGACGCCCCTCCCCGCCTCCGGAAACGACGGCAACCTGGCCGCCTCGCCCACCCTCCGCGAATCGGTGGGCCCGACCGGAACCCGCCTCGTGACCCTCGCGGACCCGGGCGCGTCGGAAGCCGATGTCCCGAGGTTCTATCGGCTCCGGGCCTCGGTTCGAAGTGGGGATTGAACCCGGGCCTGCGGGCCGCGTGTGTAGGCCGGGTCCCCTGACCCGGCGTGGGTCCGCGACTGCGGGGCAGGAAGGGGAAGTACGCATCGCAGCGAGCCCAGAGGTCGCGGCGCGACCCCGCGATGGTAGCCGGGGGTTTCAACCCCCGGAACGGGTGCGGCACAAAAGGAGTCTCGTCGCGGAGCGACGTCCGAAGGCCCCGTCCCCCGGATGCCACCGGCGCGCCACGGGTCGAACGTCGCTCCGCGACGCGGTGAAAAAGAGGGGGCGAGACCGGGGCCTGAAGGCCCCGGCAACCGTCGGTCGTCGCTCCGCGACGGGGCAATGCTGTAGGCCGGGTCCCCCGACCCGGCGGGCACCCCCGTTCCGCGGACGCCGTCGTCAGACGGTGGGCCGCTCCCGCCAAACCTCCACGACGCAACAGGGCCCGGGCTCGGGTTGGCAGATGGAGAAATGCCGCGCTCCGGCACCGTTTCCGTCGTGCACCCGTCCGGATCGGATTTCCCGCTGGCTTTTTGCATGAGGACGGCGCCTATGCTGCATTCACTCAACGAATCCCATGAAGGCGCCCCGAGTCTTTCGTCCGCGGCCAATGGGCCGAGGTTTCACGCTGATCGAGTTGCTGGTGGTGATCGCGATCATCGCGATTCTGGCGAGCATGCTGTTGCCGGCCCTGGCCAAGGCGAAGGAGAAGGCGAATCGAGTGAAGTGCCTGAACAACCTGCGGCAGATCGGCCTGTTCATGCAGCTCTACACGGACGAGAACAACGACAAGTTCCCCGGTCACCGAAACGAGGGCCTGAGCACGGACGACGCGAATCGCTCGCTCACGAACTGGTGGGGACGGACCATCGTCGGGTTGCAGGACACGACGGCGAGCAACTACTTCCGTTGTCCCTCGATCAAGGGCAAGCGGCGCGACCAGGGGGTGCCCTGGGAATGGAAATTCGACCCGCACAAGGTGGGGTACGGCATGAACGCGTTCTTCCTTGGGGTCCATCCCTACGCCGCACATTCCGTGACGGTCGGGGGCATCGCGTTTTCCACGACGCCGAACTTTCGGCGCACGTCCATCGTGAGCCCCGCGGCCAACGTGTGCGTGGGCGACGGCATGCCAAAACCCGACGGCAGCTGGAGCAGCAGTTTGTGGTGGCCGACGGCCGGGATGGCGGACATGCCGGGGGCAAGCACCCTGGAAGGCATCGACAAGACCCGGCACGGCGGGAACGGGATCGTCGTGTTCAACGACGGGCACTCCGAGGCCCGGAAGAGCAGGCTGATCAACCCGCCCGTGGATCCCGTCTCCAGCGGGGCCAACGGCCTGATCAACTCGCAGTACTGGGATCCGTTGCAGCGGGGCGGGCAGCGATAACCCGCCGGCGCGGGATTCAGGCGGGCTGGGGTTCGGCCCACTTTCCGTGTTCGCGGATCAGGTCGACCAGGCGATCGACGGCCTCGCCTTCGGGGATGTTGAACTTCACCGGGGTTTTGCCCACGTAAAGGTTGATCTTCCCCGGGGCGCCCCCGACGTAGCCGAAGTCCGCGTCGGCCATTTCGCCGGGGCCGTTCACGATGCAGCCCATGATGGCGATTTTGACGCCCTTGAGGTGCTCGGTGCGCTGCTTGATGCGAGCCGTCACGGTCTGGAGGTTGAAGAGGGTTCGCCCGCAACTCGGGCAGGCGACGTAGTCGGTCTTGAAGCTGCGGCAGCCCGCGGCCTGGAGGACGTTGTAGGCGAGGCGCAGCGATTGGCCCGCGCCGGATTCCCCCCGCACGAGAACGGCGTCGCCGATGCCGTCCGCGAGGAGGGAGCCGAGAACGACGGCGGCGCGGAGCAGGGCGACATCGGGCGACGGCGGGACCGCCTCGAAGACCAGGCAGTCCTTCAGCAGAATCGGGTTGCGCCGTCCCAAGCGGGCCAGTTGGACCGCCAGCAGCCGGTAGGCCGCCACGGGGGGCAGGGGCAGTCCGTCCCGGACCGCGACCAGCTGGGTGTCGCAGGCGACGGCGAAGTCCTCGCGCGGATCGACCTCCTGGACGTTCAGGTCTTCGTAGACCGCCTCCGGCTTCACGTCGGCCCGGGGCGGGATACGGGGAGCGACCCGGTCCCAGACCTCCCGGGTGACCACGACGCGAACCGTCTGTTCGCCGCCGCACCGGACCCCGTCGGCGAGGTCGATGTCGGTGGAGGCGCGGCGGGCATAGACGAAAGGATCCCAGGGGAGCGGTCCGGTGGGCTCGGGGAGCGCGGGAGGCACGGAGCCGGGAGCGGAAGACCCGCCGGTCAGGAGGGGGATCTGGGCGAGCAACTCGTGGCAGACGGGGATTTCGCGGGGACTGTCCTCGGTGAGGCTGACGCGGATGGTTTCGCCGATGCCATCGGCGAGGAGGGAGCCGATGCCGATGGCGGACTTGATGCGCCCGTCCTCGCCCTCGCCGGCCTCGGTGACGCCGAGGTGGACGGGGTAATTCCAGTCGGGTCCGAGCGCGTCGAGCCGGGCGACGAGCAGGCGGTAGCACTCGATCATGACCTTGGGATTCGAGGCCTTCATCGAGAACACGAAGTTGTGGAAGTCGTGGCGGCGGCAGACGCGGGCGAATTCGAGGGCGCTTTCCACCATGCCGGCGGGGGAATCGCCCCAGCGATTCATGATGCGATCGCTGAGGGAGCC
>CAZSOV010000131.1:0-20373 GCA_964608505.1 uncultured Verrucomicrobiota bacterium | reverse complement strand
GGGTGAACGCCTCGGAATTCATGGAAATCTACCCTCCAACTGAATCGTTCCGGCTGAGTCCATCTCGAAACCCGTCCGCCTCGAGGCGGGCAAACGCTACTTCGTCGAGGTGCTGCACAAGGAGGGCGGCTGGGGCAGTAACCTCAGCGTCACCTGGCGCAAGGCCGGCGAGCCGGCCCCGAAGAACGGCGCCGCTCCCATCGGGCCCGAATTCCTCCAGTCGCCTGCGGATTGAGCGGCACCCGGGGATCGCCCAATACCGACGCAACCCGCCTCGCTCTCGACTCGGCTCTCTCGGCCCACACGAAGCCGGACGGCGGAGAACGCGGCAGGCGGACGCGCTCCCACGGGCATCATTCCGCCGCGACCAGGAGCGACAGGCTGGGAAAGTAGGCCCGGAAATAGCCGCGATCCAAGGCGGCGAGGCGATCCGCCTGCACGCTGGCGTGGGCCGCGATGAGAAAGTCCGGGATCAGGTGCTGACGCGGTCCGCCCTTCCTCCGGTAACGGAGGAAGACCTGTCCCGCCAGGTAGGCGGACGCGGGCTCGATCGGCTCATAGGAGATGTTGAGGCGCTCCAGGTCCGCCCGTGCCGACTCCAACGTGGGGTAGGCGATGGAGAATTCGGCAAACGCCACCGGGGAAACGATGAGCTCCCCTTCGCTTGCGGCATGCCGCAGGCAATCGCGCCAGGCCTCCCACCCGGCTTGCTTGCGATAAAGCTGGATGAGGACGGAGCTGTCCAGGGCGGTACGCATGCCACCTCCCCTCAACGCTTGCTGGCGGCGGGCAATTCGACCGGACCACGCAGTTCCTGCATGACTTCCAGCACATCCAGGCCCTGCCACGGATCGGTCGCCTCGCGTCCGAACTGCTCCCACGCCTCGGGCGGAATGGACTTGATGGCCTTGAGAAAGGGGGTCGTCTCGTCGAACTCGAGGACATCGCCCGCCTTCAGGCGCAGGCGGCTGCGCACGCTCACGGGAATGGTGATCTGCCCCTTGCTCGTAAGGGTTGCCTTCATGTCGCCCAAGGTGGCGCTCCAAGGTAAGGAAATCAAGCAAGGACCCCTCTCTCGTGCGCCTCACACGCTCCGCCTCCTCATGTCGGCGGCGACGACCCAGCACTTCGCCGACGCCGAAAATAACGCGCCAGTCCACTGAGCATTTTGGGCGGGGAAGGGCGCACGGGTGCATGGAACTCCGCATCCATGCCGGCTCCTGGCCCGGCGCGGAGCGACCCGGGACAGACCCAACCCACGACCCCATGCGCCCACCCTTGGGTTCCCCTGGCAACGGGCCGAGGTGTCCCGGGGTGGCGGAGCGGTGGGCGGTTTCGGCGGGAGCGATGCATTCCTTGCGGGAGCGGATGCACTCGACCCAGTTGGCGTGATGACTGCGCGAGACGTAGCCCTTGAAGGCACCGCGCTCGAACTTCTCCTGGAACCAATCCGGGTTGGAGGCCTCGATGTTGCCGCGGTCGACCCAGACCCAGCCGTCCTCGCCGATCCATTTGGTGCCCATCCGGTGCTTGTTGGAGAGCGCCGAGACCAAGATCAACCTGTCGCCGGCGAACAGCAGGAGCGCGCCGAGGAACCCGGCCAGGCCGGTGATGACCCGTTCGTTTCGACCGGGCGTTGAGTTGAAGAAACGCGTGGCTAACTCCCTCCCGGCGCCAGCCGCAGCATGTGCCGCGTCGGGCCTGGCAACAGCGGCGTCGGCTTGCCGTGAACCCACGCGTCGTGGCCGGCTCGGTAGAACGGCGATAGGAAGTGCCCGCTCTGCCCGCCGAGCATCTGGATCACACCCTCGCTCTCGTGGCCGGGTGAGACGACGAGGCGATTGACCGCCCGCTGCTCACCGCTGTTGATCCGCGGCATATCCTCGCCGCCACCAGAACCGTCGGGGCTGAGGTCCAACCACCGGGACAGCACGGGCACGGCTTCCGAGAAGGGATGGTGGATGGGGCGATTCGAGTATTGGCCCCAGGTGGCCCGGGACAGATCACCCGCATTCGCTGTTCGCAGCAAGGTCACCACCTCGTTCAGTGCGGTGAGAAGCAGGTCGTCGTAGCTGGAGAACCGCGGGCTGAGGAGATGCGGCGGGCGTTGTTCGAGGAGAGCCCACACGGGACGCTCGGCCCCGCCCCAATGGCGGCTCGTGCGTTGGCCCATGAGCTTGTTGGCCCGCTCCGTGAGGGGCTCGAAGAGCAGGTACGTCGTCGTGTCGCGAAAACCTCGCACGAGGCGGTAGGCCACGGAATCCGGAGTGGCGCGCCCGTGCCATGGGGTGACCAATTCCGCGACGCGCACCGGGTCGTTGGTGAAGATCGCGGGGGCGCGGGGATGGTGCAGCGTGTCAAGCAGCAGGCGCCGCCAGGGCTCCAGTAGCAGCGCCCGGTCGTCCAACTGGATGGCGACCATGTCCGCGACGGTCGCATTCGTCAGGGCGGCGAGGCCATTCCGAACCTGCCTGGCGCGTGCGCCGAATGGGTGCTCCGCCCTGGCCAACGCGTGATACCCGGCGGTCCCCAGCTTGCGCTGGTTGCCTGAGAAGACCCGGCTCACATCGGGCGAGCCAGCGCGCGGGTGTTCTTCCGGCTTCAGCCATCCATCCCAACGATTGGAGCCATTGGCCCACGTGCAGATCTGGCGTCCCGCCAGACCGACGCGGCGTGGGTAGCGACCGGCCAGGGTCCAACCCACTCGGCCGTCACGGTCGCCCACCAGGACGTTGATGGGCGGAGCGCCACTGGCGGCAGCAATGCCCAGGGCCTCGACGGTGTTCGTGGCCAGTGTCAGTTCGAAGAACCGCAGGTCCACCGCCTCGGGGTGGTGGTAGATGCGCTTGAAGACCACCGGCCGCCCTTCAAAGGAAAATGGGTTCCCGCCTCCGGTCGCCTCCAGTACGGGACCCCAGCGGGTCCACCGGGAAACCAAGTCGACGGATTGGCCGCCGCGGACTTCGATGCGATCCAAACGCGTTTCGATGGTCTCCCAACCCTCGGGCACCCGGTAGAGGTTCGGGTCGTCGGGGACGATTTCGAGTACGACATGATCCACGGCGTCCAGGTGCGCTGCCGTCGGCGCCCATGCCACGCGCCCGTTGCTGCCGGTGGCCACGGCGGGCATTCCGGCGATCGTCAACCCCACGACCTCGTGGGTGCGTCCCCCCTCCGGCCAGCGGAGGCGAACCCGGTAGCAGGCGCCGGGGGTGGTGTTGTCCAGGTGCATGTCGCTGGCGACGAGCGCCGAGCCGTTGGCCGACACCGAACCGTCCACCGCCCAACCGTTGCTGCCGGGCACCGCCCGAGGCATCCCATCATCCGCCTCAGCCACCAGCACATCGCCAACGTCCGGGCGACCCTGCTGCACCCAATCTTTCCAATAGGGTGGCCACGCGGTTTCGCCCACGCTCCAGCCCTGGCGGAAATCCAGCGCCGCGGGTCCGGGCATCGGGGCCGCAGGAACCACGGAGCCGTCGAGCGCCGCATCCCAGTCCGTGCCGCTGGGATAGAAAAAGTCGAAGGCCGCGTTCCCGATCTCGCGGCGCAGGAGCGTATCGAGTCGGTCCAACGGTGGATCCGTCAGGCCCAACGCCATCCCAATCATGCACAGCAGAGCATCCTCCGGGCGCCACGGCTGGGGCGCAGTCCTAAGCACCCAATACTCCGGCGGCCGTGCGCCCAAAGACGTCAGGCCGGCATTGATGCCGTCCGCGTAGGCCACCGCCAGCATCCGTTGATCGTTCGGAAGCGCGGCCAACGCTTGGGTGGCCACCCGTCGTTCCTGGTGCATCCGCGCCCATCGGTCCTGGCCCAGCGCGGCTGGACCCAGCAACGCCGCCAATTCGCCGGCGGCAGACCGCCGGCTCAGGTCCATCTGGAAAAACCGGTCCTGCCCGTGGACGAAGCCGAGCCCGTAAATCAGGTCCAGCCGGTTGCTGGCGGTGATGGTGGGAACACCGAGGTGGTCCCGTTCGACGGTCAATCCTTGGCGCAGTCCGGCCAGGCGCAGGTCCCCGTCGAGCTTCGGCAGGCTGGCACGAAGCAGAAGGAGGCCCCCCGCCACGGCGCCACCCAGCACCAGCGCGAGCAGAGCACCACTCCAAAGCAACCAGCGGCGGACTCGATTGGATCTCATGCCGTTTCGCGTTCAAGGCAATCGGCCCACGTTGGGCCCTGCCGTCCATGTCCAGGAGGATCCCGCCACCACCGGGCCAGGAGGCTGGCCGTTCGGCGATGGAACAGGGTCATCGGCGCCCTGACTCATCCCGCCTCCGGATCCAGGACATTCCCGCCAGGGATAGGACGCACAGAGCGACGGTGGAACCCGCCTCGGGAACGATGACGGCCTCGGTCTGCAGCGACAGGTTGTCGAGCCCTGGATAGGCGGAGTCACCGCCTGCTCCGAAGGGTTGAAAAAGGAGGAACGGAAGGCCCGAGGCCGTCGCGGGTGCTTCGAACTGGAGCGTGAAGTTCTCCCAGCCGGTTCCGGAACTGGTTGGGCCGATGAGCCCGAGGAGTTCTCCGGCGCCCGGGCCGCTGGCCGAGTCCGGAGTCAGGTAGATGTTGTAGCCCCCGTCATTCGCCAGATCCTCGCGGACCGCGCGATGCAGGTATCCCGACAACAGGTAGGACTCGCCGGGCGTCAAGGGGGCGGTCAGCAGCTGGCCGAAGCGTTCGTCGGCCAACGACCATCCCGCGATCCAGCGGATCCCGTCCTGCGCGACGACGTCGGTAAAGTTCCCGGCGGCAAACGGGGGAAGCCCGAAGGACCCATCGTTGCTATACACATCGGGCGTCCCGTTGTTCATGATCCATTCGGACGGCATGCTGTCGCCGGTCGATGGGGCCGGCACGGTCTCGAAACTGGGGTTTCGCAGCAGCTCGGTGGCCCGGGCAGGCATGAGCAGGAGCGGCAGGGTCGCGACGAGGACGATGACGAGGACGATGGGTCTATTCATGGAGCGTTTCCCTGACTAGCCGGATCCGTCCGGGACGATTACGGTCTTTCTCCGGATTTTTTCGCCGGAGCGACCCGGGTCGCTCCGTGGCCCTGGACCCGGGTCACGGAGCGCGCCCGTGCAGGAAGCGACGCGGGAGCCCCCTTGCGCCCCTGATGATCTCCTAAGTTGGGGCTTCCCGAGAGCAAAAGGGACGAACTACGTTGCGACCCGGCATGTCGCGCCCATTGCCCAAGGCGGAGATCCACGCGCCGAGAGCGGGGTTCCCATCCACCCAGTGGAGCTTGGTGATGCAAGCCGGCGGCGACGGGAACACCCCCGCTTCCCGCGCGGCCCTCGAATCGCTCTGCCGGGTCTACTGGTCTCCGCTCTACGCGTTTCTGAGGCGCAACGATCCGCGGCTGGGCCGGCACGATGCGGAGGACCTGGTGCAGGGATTCCTGGCCCGCCTGATCGAGCGCGGGGATCTCGAAGGCGTGGGGCCGGAGAAGGGACGCTTTCGCACCTATCTGCTCGCCGGATTGCGCCACTTCGTGATCCGGCAGGCGCTCCGTGACAAGGCGGCCAAGCGCGGCGGCGGACAAGTTCGCGTGGCGCTGGACGCGGAGGAGGCGGAGCAATCGTGCGGTCCCGACCTCAGGGCCGGGATCGGCCCCGAGCAGGCCTACGATCGCCAGTGGGCGCGCACCGCGCTGGCACACGCCTTGGAAGCCCTCCGTGCGGAGTACCGCGCCCGGGACCAGGAGACGCTCTTCGATGCCCTGGCTCCGCTGCTCGACGGAGCCGAGGCCGGCGATTACGAGGATGCGGCGACGCGATTGGGCCGCAAGCGCGGCGCGGTGGCCGTGACCGTTCACCGCATGCGGGGCCGGCTGCGGGCGCTGCTGCGGGCGGAGGTACGACGCACCGTCGGCCCGGGCGTGGATGCCGAAGCCGAGATGCGGGGACTGCTCGAGACGCTGGCGTCGGGATGAGATTCACCCGTAATCAGCCTCACCGAAAGCGGCTGGAACTGGTGCCAGGCAATGAACGGCCACCCAATCCCCTGCCCCCGTTGCGGCACTCCGCTCGCCGGCGCCGCCCTCAAGGGCAACTGCCCGGCCTGCCTGTCCCGACGGCTCCTCGACGCTGCCGGCGCCCCGGAGACCGACGGCGAGGTCGGTCCCGCCCTCGCACGCCTCGGCGATTTCGAGCTGGTCGAGGAAATGGCCCGAGGCGGCATGGGCGTCGTCTTCCGCGCCCGGCAGCTGAGCCTCGACCGCACCGTCGCGGTGAAGGTGCTGCGGGACGGCTGGCTGGCCGCGGACGCCGATATTCGGCGGTTCCGGGCCGAGGCAACCAACTCGGCCCGCTTGAACCACCCCCACATCGTGGCGATCCACGAAGCCGGCGAGCAGGATGGCCAGCCCTATCTCGTCATGGACCTGGTGGAGGGGCGGGACCTGGCCGAGGTTACCCGGGACGGTCCCCTGCCCGCGCGTCATGCCGCAGCCATGGTGGCCGCGGTGGCGGATGCCGTGCAGCATGCCCACGAACGCGGGGTGCTCCATCGGGACCTCAAGCCCTCCAACGTGCTGGTCGACGCCGATGGCGAGCCGCACGTGACCGATTTCGGCCTGTCGCGACCGCTCGACGGGGACAGCTCGCTCACCCTGACCGGGCAGGTGCTGGGCACGCCCGGCTATCTTGCCCCGGAGCAGGCCCGGGGCAGCGCGGCGGTGGGGCCGGCGGCGGATGTCTACGGTCTGGGCGCGATCCTGTTCCACCTGCTCGCCGGACGTGCACCCTTCGTGGCATCCAGCACCGCGGAGACCCTGATGCAGGTGCTCCAACAGGAATCCCTGTCGCCGCGATTGTTGAATCCGTCCGTCCCGGCAGACCTGGCCGCGGTATGCCAGAAGTGCCTGGCCAAGGACCCGGAACGCCGCTACGACAGCGCCCGCGCGCTTGCCGAGGAACTGCATCGGTTTCTGCGGGGCGAGGCAACGCTCGCACGTCCGTCCGGGATGCCGGAGCGCATCGCCCGCTGGTGCCGGCGTCAACCGGCCCTGGCGTCCGCGGTGATCGCCGTGCATTTGGTGGGCCTGCTCGGCTCGACCGGCATCGCCTGGCAATGGCGACGTGCCGTGACCGCCATCGATGGCGCCCGGGCGGCCACCCGGGAGAAGGAGGAACAGCTCTGGAATTCCCAGCTCATCGACGCGAGATACTATCGAACCCGCGGTTCTCCGGGCCAGCAACGCGAGGCGCTCGCCGTGCTCGACCAGGCGTCCGCCCACCGCCCTTCCCCGGAGTTGCGCAACGAGGCCATCGCCGCCTTGCTCCTGCCGGACCTCGGCAAGCCCGCCTGGTTCCTCAAACGTCGCTACGGTCACTGGCCCCTGGCGTTCACCCGCGACCTTGGATGCTACGTGCCCTTCAGCGCCGAGGGCCGGGTGATCGTTCACCGTGCCGGAACTCATGCCACGCTGGCGGAACTGGTTCCGGGCCGGGGACACACCCTGTACCTCGAGTTCAGTCCCGACGACCGGCATCTCGCGGCTCATTTCGAGGACGGAACGGTGCGGGTTTGGGAATGGCGATCCGGTCGACAGCTCATCGAAGCCCGTTCAGACCCGAACGCCCCGGGCGGCGACAATCTCCCCGTGTTCGGATTCACCCCGGACGGAGGCGAATTGCTCGCTGGCTGGCGCGGGGGCGGCATCCGCCGCTTCGATCTTCGTTCCGGCCATGAACTGGGGAGCCCGATGCCCGGAGCGTCGGGCGTCGACGGGCTGCGGCTTCACCCCGGGGGAGGCTGGCTTGCCGTCGTGCAGAACGACCTGGTTCGCCTCTGGGATACCACCAGCACCCGATGGCTCGACGAAGTGAAGGTGCCTTCGAGACCCGCTTCGCTCGCCTGGCACCCGCATGAACCCATCCTGGCCATCGCCTGTCTTGGCCAGGGAATCCTCCTCAAGGAACCCGGACAAGCCGAGGTCCGCCTGCCGCCGGACCACGACGCGTCCACGCGGGTCCTGTTCAGCCCGGACGGCGATTTGCTCGTCACCGGGGGACACGGCAACAACACGGTGGTGTGGGACCGGGTGGCACGCCGCCCCCTCCTGGTCGCGGACGATGGATACGCCATTCAGTCGAGCCAGGATGGCCGTCATATGGCGTTCGGTCTGGAGCCGACGGGATTCGGAGTCCGCCCGGTCTTCTGGCCGGTCGGCCTGAGGCGGCTGGTGATTCCCCCCGCGCTGGGAGCCAACACGCTCGGCGGCGCGTTCGTCCGTGACGGAGGTTTCCTGGTGACGGCCCATGCAAACGGGCTGCTGTTCTGGGAGGCGGCCACGGCACGCCTGGCCGCGCAACACCCCGGGCCGGTAGCGAGCCTGGGCGGGGTTCTCACCCAGGACGCGGGGTTGCTCCTCGGCACGGCCACCGGCCCCGTATTGCTGCCTCTCGATTGGGGTGGGAAGGCCGCGCGTCCCGGGCTGGGTGCCTCCCACCCTCTATTCCCGATGCCCCTGGACGGCCTGGACCGCGCGACGCTGGCTCCGGATGGCGACACCGTGGCCGTCGGCGGCGATGCCGGGTTGGCACTGACATCGATCCGGGAGCCGCGCGAACTCGTGAGCCTCGCCGACTCCGGACGGCGGTTGCATTACCTTGGATTCAGCGCGGACCAGAAATGGCTGGTCACCGGGTACGGACATGACGACGGCATCGAAATCTATGAGGTCTCTACTCGGCGTCACGTCAGGCACCTTCGAACCGGCAGCCGTTTCTTCGCGTTCAGCCCGGACCGGCAGCGTCTGCTCTCCGGTTCGAGCGAGGGGTACGGCTACTGGTCGGTGGGAAACTGGGAGGCCATCCTCCGACGCGAGTTCACGGATCCAACGGGCTCGATGCTGACCGGATGCGGCTTCGGGCCCGACGGGAGCGGCGCCTTCTTCACCGACCGCGCCGGTCGCCTCCTTCTCCGCACCGTCGCCACGGACGAGCCCGTGATGCAACTCGGGTCCTTCGAACCGACCGGCGCGTGGGGAATCGCCCACGATCCCGATGGCCGCCGCTTCGCCGCCTGGTCGTCGCGAAACGTGGTTCACCTTTGGGACCTGACCGCTCTCCGGACGGAGCTCGCCCGATCCGGCCTCGATTGGACCGGTGATCGCGCATCACCCCGGATCGGGGAAACACCCCCCCGGTAGGTCCCCGCCCCGGGATCCCCGCCACCAGGCGCCCTCGCGAGTGCCTAGCTGCAACCTGCCGCTCGCATCCGCGTGCAACCACGCCCGGGCATACGTCCAGTGCCGGCGGATGGTGGCTTCCGACATGCCCGTCTCCCTGCCGGACTTTCTCCAGCAACAGCGTCACGTCGCCCATGCGCCGAGCGTAGTGCGCCCCGAGGGTCGAAAGGAAGAGCCGGCCTCTCCCCCGCCCGGCCCACGGAGGAGAATCGGCCCCGGGGCCAAACCGGGGTGGGGATCGGACGCTCCTCCCGCGACGCTGCCAGGCGCCGTTCGGACCGGGAAAGGGTCAGGCCAGTTTCCAGTCGCCGCGATAGTTCACGGCCTTGAGCAGCTTGTCGGCGACGGGGTCGTCGATGACCATTTCCTTCGAGGGATCCCACTTCAACGGACGGCCCAGGGCGACGGAGACATAGCCGAGGTGTCCCGGGGTGGCGGAGCGGTGGGCGGTTTCGGCGGGAGCGATGCATTCCTTGCGGGAGCGGATGCACTCGACCCAGTTGGCGTGATGACTGCGCGAGACGTAGCCCTTGAAGGCACCGCGCTCGAACTTCTCCTGGAACCAATCCGGGTTGGAGGCCTCGATGTTGCCGCGGTCGACCCAGACCCAGCCGTTCTCGCCGATCCATTTGGTGCCCATCCGGTGCTTGTTGGAGAGCGACGAGGTGTAACCGCCGTCGTACTCGCACCGGACCTCGTAATCGATGGGGCCGTCGTACATGCCCTTTTCGGGGAAGGTGAACCCGACCGCCTCGACCTTGTTCGGGCCGCCCTTGTCGAGGCCGAGACCCCACTGGGCGATGTCGTGATGGTGACCGATCCAGTCCATCAACTGTCCGCCGCCGTAGTCCAGGCACCACCTCCAGTTCCAATGCAGCCGGTCCTGATGAAACGGAAGATACCGGCTGGGCCCGCACCAGAAGTCGTAATCGATGTCGGCGGGAACCGGCTGACCGATCCGTCCGGACTTGTCCGTCGAGTTGCCCCGGGGCAACCCGACCTCGACCTGCTTGATCTTGCCGAGCAGGCCGTTGCGGACGATCTCGACGGCGATCCGGAACTTCGAGTCGGAACGCTGCTGCGAACCGGTCTGGAAGACCGCGTTCCGCCGGGCCACTTCCCGGTAGACCGCCTGGCCCTCGGCGAAGAGGTGGGTGATCGGCTTTTCGCAGTAGACATCCTTGCCGTTGCGGAGGGCTTCGAGGGTGGCGAGGGCATGCCAGTGATCCGGGGTGGCCACGATGACGGCGTCGATGTCCTTGCGGGCGCACAACTCGCGGAAATCGGCGTAGACGTCGCAACCCCGGTAACTGCCGCTGGCCATCTTCTCGGCATAGTACTTCTCCACCTGGGCCCGGGCCCCGGCGCGTCCCTTGTCCCCGTAACCCGAGGCCACGTCGCAGACGGCCACGATCTGGGTTCCGGCCTGGCGCATGACCCCGTGCAGGTCGCCCATGCCCATCCCACCGACGCCGATGACGCCGACATTGATCCGGTCGTTGGGACTGCCCTGGGCGAGCACGCTGGAGGGGAGGATGTTCGGCACGGCGGCAACGGCGGCCGCGCTGAGTTGGATGAATTGTCGGCGTTCCATGGCGCGACGGTTGCAGGGAGGAGGGGCGTGAACAAGGGAAGAGTGGAAGGCGGGCGGCGGTGCCCCAGGGCGGTTGACGAAGTCGATTGGGGCCAGCGACCCGCTCCCCGCCCTAGCGTCCGCGCGGCGGCGGGCCGGGTCGCGGGGCGATCGAAGCAGGCGAATCGAGAGGCGAAACCGGCGACTCGGCAGTCGCCGGCCCCACGACGCGGTCTGGCACCGGGCCTTGTCAATCGCCCCGGGGGTGCCCAGGCCTGCAACTGCTGGCCGCTCGGAGCCACGCGCAACCACGCCCGCACCCGCCCACAGTTCCGGTGCCGGCCTTCGTTGCGCGTCCGCCAGCCTCCCTCCTAGGGTTCCCCCCGGCGACCATGACCTCCCCTACCCCGCCTCCCCCCTCGAACCCAGTCCCCAACCTCCGGCTCTGGCCGGGTGTGATCGGCGCCGCCGTGATCGTCGCGGGACGGTACCTCCTTCCCTGGGTGCTTCCCGATTCCGCCGGCATCGCCGTGCTGACCGGACTCCTCGCGGCGGTCTGGGTCGTGGGCTGGTGGCTGTTCGCCAGCCGGGCGCCCGGGGTGGAACGTCTCGCCGCCGTGATTTGGATGGCCGTCGGGCTGTGGGGAACGTCGCGCCTGGTCCACCCGTCCATCGCCAACGGCATGATGGGCCTGCTCCTCCCCTTTTACGGTCTGCCCGCCCTCGCTCTCGCCCTCGTGGCCTGGGCCGGCGCCACCCGTACCTGGGTTCCTTTCGCCCGCCGCCTGAGCCTCGCCCTCTGCGTCGCCACGGTGTGCGCCGCCTTCCTGCTCCTGCGCACGGACGGAATGACGGGCGGTTCCGGATCCGAGTTCCGCTGGCGCTGGACGCCGACCGCTGAGGAACGATTGCTGGCGACCGCGCCGGACTCCCCGACGCCCGGTTCGTCGGCACCCCGCCCGGCTCCGGCATCGACGGGTCCCGCGGGGGGTGCCTCGCCGGGAACCGCCGTCTGGCCCGGTTTTCGCGGAGCCCGGCGCGCGGGCCAGGCCCCGGACGTGCGCATCGGCACGAACTGGGTCGCCACCCCTCCGGGCCTGCTTTGGAAACGCCCGGTCGGTCCGGGGTGGTCCTCCTTCGCCGTCGACGGCGATCTCTTCTACACGCAGGAACAACGGGGCGAGGAGGAAGTCGTGGCCTGCTACCGGGTCGGCACGGGCGAGCCGGTGTGGACCCACCGGGACCGGACGCGCTTCTGGGAATCCAACGCGGGCGCCGGCCCCCGCGGCACCCCCGCGCTGGCCCACGGGCGCGTCTATGCCCTCGGGGCGACGGGCGTTCTCAACGCGCTCGACGCCCGGACCGGAGCTCCCGTGTGGTCGGCTTCCCCCGTCACGGACACCGGCAGTCGCATGCCGGAATGGGGGTTCTCCGGTTCCCCGCTGGCCTTGGACGACACGGTCGTGGTGGCGACCTCCGGCCGGTTGGCGGCATTCGGCGCCGCCGACGGCAAACCACGCTGGCTGGGACCGGATGGCCGCGGCGCCGGCTATTCCTCGCCGCATGCCGCCACGCTCGGCGGACAGCTCCAGGTTCTGCTCGTCAGCGGCAAGGGCATCACCGGCGTGCGCCCGTCCGACGGCACCGTCCTCTGGCAACACGACTGGCCCGGCGACGCCATCGCCCAGCCCGCCCTGACCCCCGACGGCGACGTGCTCCTCGGCAGCGGATCCGGCATTCCCGGGTTGTCGACGGGACTGCGCCGGCTTGCGGTGGAGAACACGGCCGCCGGCTGGACGGCCATGGAACGTTGGACCTCCCGGCAGTTGCGCCCCTACTTCAACGACTTCGTCGTCCACGCCGGTCACGCCTACGGCTTCGACGGCGGACTGCTCGCATGCCTGGACCTGGCCGACGGACGTCGCGCCTGGAAGGACGGGCGTTACGGCAGTGGCCAGCTGATCCTGCTCCCCGAACAGGGACTGCTCGTGGTGATTTCCGAGCGGGGCGATGTCGCGCTCGTCCCCGCCGCGCCCGACGCCTACCGCGAGCTCGGGCGGATCCCGGCCATCGCGGGCAAGACCTGGAACCACCCCGCCCTGGCCGGCGACATCCTCCTGGTGCGGAATTCGGAGGAAATGGCGGCGCTGCGCCTGCCCCGCGCGGAACGGTAGGCCGGCGTTCCTGGGGCACGCCATCGGGCCACGCGCGACGAGGCCTTCGCGCGCCCCGGAGGCGAGCCGCTTCCTTGCCGCCGTGTGGTGAAACAGCAATGTTTCACGCATTATGGACGAAGGGATCGCCACCATTCGGGAGCTCCGGACCGATTTCCGTGCCGTGAAGCGCAAGATCGAGCGTCACGGAAAGGTCGTCATCACGGATCGCGGCGAACCCGCCTATGTCCTGCAAGCCCTGCCTCGGCAGGCGCGGGCAGCGGCGCCGCCCCGTGACTATCTCGTCCGGCTTCTGCGGCGCCAACCCGAACGGATGTCCCCCGAGGAAACCCGACGACTCTGGGAGGAGGAACGCGGTGACCGCTGAGCAGGTCTACGTCGATCCCAGCGCCCTGGCCCGGCTCTACACTCACTGCGAAGGCTCGAGGGAAATGGCGGCGTGGCGGGCACGCGTGGCGGGAATCCTGCACGTGACCCATCACGGCCGGACCGAGGTCGTCAATGCCATCTGCCGCGCGAGGTTTCTCGGTCACCTGGACGCCGCGGGATGTGCCGAGGCGTTGGGAGATCTGGAGGAGGACTTCGCTCTGGGACGTCATGTCCAGGCGGAGCTCCTCTGGCGGGCCGCCTTGGACCGGGCGTCCGAACTGAGTCGGTTGCATACCCCTGATCTTGGCACCCGCGCCTTGGATGTGCTGCATGTCGCCTGCGCCCTGGAACTCCGGCTCCCCTTCTTCCTGACCTTCGACGACCGCCAACGCCAGCTGGCGTCGGCGGTCCGCCTGAAGCTCGTGCGTCCGTAACCGGTCCCTTCTCGGACTTGCCACGGGCGGAAACCTCGTTTCCGCATGGCCTCGGTGACGAGCGAGTGATTCCGGGTTCAAGCGGTCGGCGCCGTTTCTTCGCGAGCGCGCCGGGAGCAGGCGCCGCCCGATCCCTCGGACGCGCGCGGATTGCGACGCTGTCGGATTTGGAGGGAGGGTGGCTTTATACCGGTCGAAGCATCATGACGACGACGGACCCCACCCGACTTCTACGGGAATACGCGGAACTCGGCTCCGAGCAGGCCTTCCGGGAGATCGTGGATCGATGGATCCTTCTCGCCGCGCTGGAGCTCCCTGGAGCGACACTCGCCCTCGTTTTCCTCCGGGAATTTCCGGCATTCCATCGAGGAGCCGGTCGGCGGCGGAGTCCCCAATCGGGGCTACTTCTTCAAGTTCGAGGCCGACGATCATGCGCCGCACGTGACGCGGCTGTACAAACCCGACGAAGGCGTGGTCACGCTCGCGGTCCGGTTGCCCCCCTCGAAGGAACGCGAGGTCACCCTCGTCCGGCCCGACGGCAGCCCGGCGGCGCATGCGGACGCCGCATTACTCGTGTCGGATGCGCTGGCAAACCAGGGCCCAGGCGTCCCCGGCCCATCCGAGGTCCCGGAATCCCGCCGTACCACGGCCGAAGGCCGCCTCCGACTTCGGACCGATCCCGGTTTCCAGCGGTTGGTGGTGTCGCACGCGGACGGCCATCTCGACGCCGACGTCACGGCCCTGGAATCGGGTGCCGTGCTGACCCTTCGTCCATGGGCGCGACTGGAGGGCACCGCGTGGCGGGACGGCAAACCCGCGCCGGGTCGCGAGTTCGAGCTGACCTATCTGGACCTCGATCTGCCTGGAACGAGTTGGGGGCCCACGGAACTCCGGGCCGTGGCGGATGCGGAAGGCAGGTTCGCGTTCGAACGCGTGCCACCGGCCCACGTCGCCCTCGTTGAGTTGCGTCCGGTTCCCGGCGATGCCCAGAGGCGTTCGTGGACCCAACAACACGTCCTGTCCGTCGTCCCAAGCCCCGGGGAAACGGTCCGCGTCGACGTCGGCAAGACCGATCGCCGGGTCGTCGTCAGACCGAGGCCGGCAGACGGCACGCCGGGCGGCATCCGGTACGCGATCCTCGGCACGTTCGCCCCGCAGCTGCCGCCCGAAGCCCGGGCAGATCCCGCGGCACTGCGAAACTGGATGCGTCGACCGGAAATCGTCCGCGCGCAACGCACCCAGCGGGTCTTCCCCTTGACCCGCGATCCAGATGGATCCTGGCGGGGGGACGGCGTGCGTCCGGGCACCTACCAACTCCGGGTGGTCCTGGAGGATCCGTCCGGAAACTCGTCCGAAAATCGGCCCCCCGGTTCCCCGCCTCGGATTCTGGAGACATCGGTCGTCGTAAAGGAGGGTCCGACGGAGACCGTGGAAGATCTGGGGGAAATCGTCCTCCCGGCGGATCAACCCTGAGCGGAGTCGGCGTGGCGCGCGTGCCGTTCCCGGGCCGTCAGCTCGCCTTCGCAACCGCCGCAACCGCATCGGGAAGCGCGCTGCCTCGCGGCGTCAGGACCCGACGGGTTCACCGAGGCATGCGCCCAGGAACGTCGCGAGATCAGGCCCCGGATGACGGCACCTGGCCTCCGGCAGGTCGCGGTTCGGGTTCAGCGGCACGGGTCTTGGGCATTGCCGGGCAGGCGCCGCGGCGCGAGCGCTTTTGCCTCGGCTTGTCGCGTTGTTATCCGATGCTATCCCTCGTTCCCGCCAACCCCCATGGCCGGACTGAGCCGTCAGGGGACGAACACCCGGACTCGTCCGCCAACCCCGAAACCATGCATTCCATCCCCTTGCTCAACCTTGGACTGCTCGTGGCGGCTCTGGCGGCCGCCACGGGACCGACCCACGCCGCCGTGGACGCCCGACTCCTCCGCTACCCGGACGTCTCGGGCTCGCACATTACCTTCGTCTACGCCGGCGACATCTGGGTCGTCCCCCGGACCGGCGGCGCCGCCCACCGCCTGAGTTCCCCGCGCGGCGAGGAAGCCGTTCCCCGCTTTTCGCCCGACGGCAGCCGCATCGCCTTCACCGCCAGCTACGATGGGAACCCCGACGCCTACGTTGTGCCCGCCGCCGGGGGGGCCGTGGAGCGGCTCACCTTCCATCCCGCCCCCGACCTGGTCTCCGACTGGTACCCCGACGGATCCGGGGTGCTCGTGGCGTCGCGCCTGGAGAGCGAGACGGGCAAGTACAGCCAGTTCTTCCGGGTGCCGAGCACCGGGGGAATGCCCGTGAAGCTCCCGGTCCCGTTTGGCGAGATCGGCGCCGTTTCCCCCGACGGCACCTGGCTGGCCTACACGCCGCGGACGATGCACGACGACACTTGGAAGCGGCATCGCGGCGGCACCGCCCCCGACATCTGGCTGTTCAACCTCCAGACCTGGGAGTCCCGGAATCTCACCGACAACCCGGCGGCGGACGAATTCCCGATGTGGCACGGGCGGAAGCTCTACTTCCTCTCGGACCGCGGCCCCAGCCAGCGGCAGAACCTCTGGGTCCACCATCTCGACGACGGCTCGTTCCGACAGGTCACCCAGTTCACCGAGTTCGACGTCCACACGCCCGCCATCGGACCCCGGGACATCGTGTTCCAGGCGGACGGACGGCTCCATCTGTTGAACCTCGCGGACGAGACGCACCGCCCCGTCGCCATCGAGGTGGTCACCGATCTCGCGACCCTGCGCCCGCGGACGGAAAGCGTGGCCGGTTTGGTCGAGAATGTGACGCCCTCCCCGTCGGGCCGGCGGGTGGTGATCGAGGCCCGCGGCGAACTGTTCTCCGCGCCGGCCAAACATGGCGCCCTCGTGAATCTCACCCGGTCGTCCGGAGTGGCCGAGCGTTTCCCGGCGTGGTCGCCCGACGGAAAGCAGCTGGCCTACGTCACCGATCGCCCGGGCGAATACCAACTCGCCCTCCGTCCCGCCGACGGGGGCGAGGAAACCATCCTGACGAGCTTCCCGGACGGTTACCGCTACCAGCCGTTCTGGTCGCCGGACAGCCGCAAGCTCGCGTTCGTGGATCACGCGCTCCAGCTCCAGGTGCATGATCTCGACCGCAAACAGACCACCGTCGTCGATCAACTGCGCTGGTTGTACCATGCCAACCTGCTCGGTTTCCGGCCCGACTGGTCGTCGGACAGCCGGTGGCTCGCCTACACCCGTTTCCTGGACCACGCCCAGACGGCGATCTTCCTCCACGACACGCGCTCCGGGGAGCGTCACCAGGTGACTTCCGGGGTCTATCAGGACTCCGCCCCCACCTTCGATCCCGAGGGCAAGTACCTGTACTACCTCACCTCGCGCCAACTGGATCCCACCTACGACGATCTCCAGAACACCTGGATCTACGCCAACACCCTCCGCATCGCGACCGTCCCGCTCCGCCGCGATGTCCCCTCCCCGCTCAAGACCCGCAACGACGAGGAAGGCGACGACGCGGAGGAGAAGCCGGCTTCGAAGGAACCCAACAGCAAACCCGAGCCCGCAAAGGCGACCCCGTCCGACGCCGGAACCAACGCCCCCTCCGCGACCACGACGGCAGCCACCGCTCCTGGCAAGACGCCGGACGCCCACGCCGCGCCGACCGACCCCAAGGCCGGGGACAAGGACAAGGTCCAGCCCGGCCCCGTCGAGATCCATCTGGCGGACTTCGAGCGGCGTTCCGTCCTCCTGCCGCCCCGCGCGGGGCAATACAGCAGTCTGACCGGCGCCAAAGGGCGGGTTCTCTACCTGCGGCGCCCGAACAAGGGCGCGTCCGAGGAACAGGGCTCGTTGATGTTTTACGACCTCAAGGAGCGCGAGGAGAAGACGGTGCTCGCCGACGCCTCGGCCTTCACTCTCACCGGCGACGGCAAGAAGATCCTGGCCCGCCGCAAGCGCGACTGGGCGTTCGTGAACGTCGCGGCGGACCAGAAGTTCGAGAACCCCATCGCCACCGCCGACCTCGAGACGACCGTCGATCCGGTCCAGGAATGGCGCCAGATCTTCGCCGACGCCTGGCGCTTCAACCGCGATTACTTCTACGATCCCGGCATGCATGGGCTCGACTGGAAGCGGGTCCGCGACCAATACGCCGCCCTCCTGCCCCACGCGGTGACCCGCGGGGACGTGAACTTCCTCATCGGCGAACTCATCGGCGAACTCAACGCGTCCCACACCTACCGGGGCGGCGGCGACCTGGAATCGGCTCCCGACCGCCCGGTGGGCCTGCTTGGCGTGAACTGGGCCCTGGAGCAGGGCGCCTTTCGCGTGGCGAAGATCCTGCGCGGCGCCCCCTGGGACACCGAGGTCCGCTCGCCGTTGGATGAACCCGGCCTCCAGGTCGCCGAGGGCACCTTCGTGCTCGCCGTCAACGGGCGGCCCCTCGATCCGGCCCGCACGCCCTGGGAACCGTTCGCCGGCCTCGCCGGCAAGACGGTCCGCCTCACCCTCAACGACAAGCCCGCCCCGGAAGGCAGCCGCACGGTCGTGGTCCGGACGCTCAACGGCTTCGAGGAACAACGCCTGCGCCACCTGGCCTGGGTGGAATCCAATCGCCGCCGGGTGGCCGAGGCTTCCGACGGAAAGCTCGGCTACATCTACGTGCCCGACACCATGCCCTCCGGCCAGACCGAGCTGTTCCGGCAGTTCCGGGCCCAGTTCGACCGCGCCGGCCTCGTGATCGACGAACGCTTCAACAGCGGCGGCCAGCTCGGCGACCGGTTCCTCGAACTCCTCGACCGCAGGACCTTCACCCACCTCGCCTATCGCTACGGCCGGGACGAGCCGTGGCCGCCCGTCGGACACTCCGGCCCCCAGGTCATGCTCATCAACGAATGGAGCGGCTCCGGCGGCGACGCCTTCCCCTGGTTCTTCCGCACCGCCGGACGCGGCCCCATCATTGGCCGCCGCACCTGGGGCGGGCTGATCGGCCCGGCGATGGGCCACAAGCTCATCGACGGCGGGGTGGTCGTGGTTCCCCCCGGGCGCCTCTACGGACCCGATGGCAAGTGGTTCGCCGAGGGCCACGGCGTCGATCCGGACATCGACGTCCCCGAAAACCCCTCCTCCCTCGCGCGCGGCACCGACGTCCAACTGGAGCGGGCCATCGAGGAAGCGCTGCGCCTCCTCCGGGAAAAGCCGGTCAAACCCACTCCCCGCCCGGCCTTCGAGTACCGCGGCTGGCCGAAGTAGCACCCGCATCGACTGTCCCGCCACCCGCCACCCGTCACGGGCCACGCGACCCGCAGGCCTGAAGCCGGAAGTCGAGGCTCTCATCCCCGGACGACATGAGCGAATTCACCCAGATCCTGGCACGGGTGGAAGGCGGCGATCCCCAGGCCGCCGCCGCGCTGCTCCCCATCGTGTACGAGGAACTCCGCCGCCTGGCCGCCCGGAAGATGGCCCGCGAGGCGGCGGACCACACGCTCCAGCCCACCGCCCTGGTGCACGAAGCCTGGATGCGCCTCGGCGGCGGCGAGGCCCCGACCTTCCGGAATCGCGCGCATTTCTTCGGCGCCGCGGCCGAGGCCATGCGCCGGATCCTCATCGAACACGCCCGGCGCAGGCTGGCCGCCAAACGCGGCGCCGGGGTCGAGGTGGTGGATCTGGACGGGCTCGAGATCTCCTCCTCCCTGGCGGACGACGACCGCTTGCTCGCCTTGAGCGACGCCCTGGAAAAACTCGCCGCCGTGGATCCGCGCAAGGCGGAACTGGTCAAACTGCGCTACTTCGTCGGACTCAACTTCGAGGAAGCCGCCGCCGCGCTGGGCATCGCCGTGCCCACGGCCAAGCAATGGTGGACGTACGCCCGGGCCTGGCTGGCGGTCGAGATGCGAACCACGGACCCCCGCTGACCTCCCGGGCCCCCAAGCCCTCAGCCCTTCCTGCCCTTCGAAACATGCGTGGCCCAGGTCTGGCCGGATTCCGGCTGAACGTGGGTGAAGCCGGTGCCCGGCGACGGACTCGGGATGCGCATGAGAGGGTTGCATCCCGGGGATTCGATCCGCGGGCCCGCGTGGCAGGAATCGCACTTCAGCGGCGGGTCGAAATCGCGCACGGTAGAATTTGAGTTCGGCGTTGCTCAGGGTTCCTGCCTCGTCAGGCACCGAACGCCGCTCAAGAGTATATCGAATGACTGCAATACCTTTGGGGCTCCCTTTGCGCATGTAATATCAGATGAACCCCTCTTCCCCGGCTTCGCCCCAGGAACGCGAGGCGGCGTTGTTCGCGCTGGCCCTGGAGAAACCGGCGACGAAACGCGCCGCGTTCCTCGACGTGATGTGCGACGGCGACGCCGCGTTGCGCCAGCGCCTCGTTGCCCTGCTCGCCGCACACGAGCAGCCTGAGGCTCTGCTGGCCACACAAGCCGAAGCGGCCCGCCCCTCCATCCAGCTCCGCGTCACCGAAGATCCCCCCGACGAGGCCGTGGGCCAGACCCTGGGGCGCTACAAGCTGCTCGAGCGCCTGGGTGAAGGCGGTTGCGGCATGGTCTATGTCGCCGAGCAGACCGAGCCAGTCCGTCGGCGGGTCGCGCTGAAGGTCATCAAGCTGGGCATGGACACCAAGCAGGTCGTCGCCCGGTTCGAGG
>CAZSOV010000130.1:0-20387 GCA_964608505.1 uncultured Verrucomicrobiota bacterium | reverse complement strand
CGTTGGGGAGTCGGGAGTTCGTGGAGGGGATTTTCCGGCAACACCGGGAGAAGTTTGGAAAGAAGCGGAAGGATGGGGCGCGGCGGATGAAGGGGGTGGAGGTCGGACAGCTCTTCACGCTACGCGATTTGCAGAAGGACTTGTTCGGCCAAGGCCAAGGCCAAGGTCGGGTTGCGAAGGACGGGATCGGGGTCTGAGGGCAGCCTGGGCAGTGGGCTGCTTCCGATGTTGTCGAAATGGGCGGTCGCCGAGGGTTTGGGTTGGTTTGGACACGGGTGTGTTGCAGGGGGAGCAGGGGGAGCGCATGGTTCCGGGGCACTTCCGATTGATCGATGAAAACCACGAAGCGTCGTTATACAGGATGGATGTCGGTGCTGGGGTTGGCCGCTCTCTCCCTGGTTCCGTTGGTGGGCGAGTTGCGGGCGGCGGAGCCGGCCACGATCCTGTTGGTCGCCGGAAAGCAGAGCCATGGTCCCGGGGACCATGAGTTCCGGGCGGGGATGCTGCTCATCGAGCAGAGCCTGAAGTCCGCGGCCGGGGTTCGGACGCGGGTGGCTTCGAACGGGTGGCCGGCGACGCTCGCGGCGTTCGACGGAGTTGCGGCGGTGGTGATTTACGCGGATGGCGGCGCGGGGCATCCGGCGATCCAGGAGGAGCGGTTGAAGTTCCTGGACGGCCTGGCGAAGCGGGGCGTGGGCTTGGGATTCATGCACTACGGGGTCGAGGTGCCGGCGGGGGATCCGGGGAAGGCGATGCAGGAATGGGTCGGCGGCTATTACGAGCATCAGTTCTCGTGCAATCCGTTCTGGTCGCCGGAGTTCACGGAGTTCCCGGTGCATCCGGTGACGCGGGGGGTGAAGCCGTTCACGATCCGGGACGAGTGGTACATCAACATGCGCTTTCGGGAGGACATGCAGGGCGTGACTTCCATCCTGGCGGCGAAGCCTTCGGATGCGGTCCGGGATGGACCGTATGTCTGGCCGAAGGGGCCGTACCCGCACATTCAGGCGGCAAAGGGGCGTCCGGAGACGATGATGTGGGTCCGGGAGCGGGCGGATGGCGGGCGTGGTTTCGGGTTCACGGGCGGGCACGTGCACCGGAATTGGGGCAATGCGAGTTTTCGCAAGGTGATTCTCAACGCGATGCTTTGGCTCGCGAAGGTCGAGGTGCCGGAAGGCGGCGTGGCTTCGTCGGTCGGGGAGGGCGATCTGGCGGTGAACCTGGATGCGAAGAAGAAATGAGACCGCGCCGGCCCTGTGCCTGTCATCACCCGGGCCCTGACGGCTTGTCGTTCCTGCCGAGCATGGTAGCTTGGTCCGCGTGACCTCCGACGTTGCAGTACCGGTCGCCGGTTTAGGGAACGAACGCAGACCGCTGAAGCTGGTGACCTGCGGGGGTTGCGGCAAGGGCGCGTTCATCTCCGGTGATCTGCATCCGTTGGAGATGACCACGTGCAAGTGCGGGCATCCGCTGATGATGCCGATGCGCATGGGGTCGCTGGAATTGCGGGCGCCCATCGCCTCGGGGGGCATGGGGACGGTGTACCGGGCGTTCGACCACATGCTCCTGCGGGACGTGGCGGTGAAATTGATGCGCCGGGAGCTGCAGGAGGACAAGGAGGCCTTGGAGGCTTTCCAGCGCGAGGCGCGGGCGTGCGGGGCTCTCAACCACACGAACATCATCCACATCTACGCCTTCGATCAGCTGAACGGGCAGTTGTACATGGTGATGGAGATCGCCGACCGCGGCAGTCTCGACAGCCGGATCGAGAAGGAGCAGCAGATTCCGGAACTCGACGTGCTCGACATCGGGATCAAGGTGGCGGGGGCGTTGGACGCGGCGTTGAAGAAGAACCTGCTTCATCGCGACATCAAGCCCGGCAACATTCTCTTCAACGCCGACGGAGAGCCGAAGCTCGTGGATTTCGGTCTGGCGCGCGCCGCACAGCCCGACGGCGTGGACGAGACGTCGCTGTGGGCGACGCCGTACTACGTGGCACCGGAGAAGGTGAAGCGGGAGCAGGAGACCTTTCTGTCCGATCTCTACAGCCTGGCCGGCACCCTGTACCACGCGTTGACCGGGCACGTGCCCTTCGAGGCGCCGACCATCGAGGAATTGATCGCGGCGCATATCCACACGCCGTTGACGCCGCCCAATCACGTGCGGCCCGACATCACCCAGGCGACCAGCGATGCCCTTTGGTACGCGATGGCGAAGAACCCGGCCGAGCGCTACCAGAGCTACGACGACTTCATCATGGCGCTTACCGCGGCCCGCAGCCAGTTGTTGGTCGCCCGCTTTCGTCCCGGCCAATCCGCCGTCGCGGCCACGGGCGGACGCATGCGCCGCTGGTTGGGACGGTAATTCGCCTTGCCCCGGGGACGCGTCCGCGGCTAGTTGGCGGCATGCCATTTCCTGCGCAGCGGATTCCCTGGTTCCTGGTCGTGGCGGCATTGGCCGGCGGCGCCAAGGCGGTGGCGGAGGGTGACGGGCACCCGATGGCGGGGGGAGGCGGGGGGTGGTATTCGGTGCCGGCGCCGGGTCATTCGGTGCACGGCGAGGCGTTCAACGAGGGGCCCCGAGGGGCCGCGGTCCTGATGGCGGGCATGCCGCGGGTTCACTTCCCGGTGACTTCCACGAATCCAGCGGTGCAGCCCTTCTTCGACCAGGGCGTCGGGCAATTGCATGGGTTTTGGTACTTCGAGGCGGAACGCAGTTTCCGGCAGGTCGCGTTGCTCGATCCGAATTGCGCCATGGCCTATTGGGGCATGGCGATGGCCAACGTGAACAACGCGGGTCGCTCCCGCGATTTCATCACCCGCGCGGTCGCGCTCGAGGCCGGAGCGACAGCCCGGGAACGGGCCTGGATCGATGCGCTCGCGGGCTATCGTCGGGAGAAGGACGGGGACAAGGAACGGTCGGAGAAGGACCGGCGGCGGGAGTACATCCGGGCGCTCGAGTCGCTCGTCCAGGACCATCCCAACGATGTCGAGGCCCGCGCGTTCCTGTCGTATCAGGTGTGGGACAACGCCGGTTTCGGAAACGAGAAGCCCCTGGCGATCACGAGCCATCAGACGGTCGATGCCCTGCTGGAATCCGTGTTCGTGCTGTCGCCGATGCATCCGGCGCACCATTACCGCATCCACCTCTGGGACTCGGAGAAGCCGGTGCGGGCGCTGGGCTCGGCGGCGAGGGGAGGTCCCTCGGGTCCGGGCATCGCGCACCTGTGGCATATGCCGGGCCATACGTACGACAAGTTCCAGCGCTATGCCGACGCGGCCTGGCAGCAGGAGGCCTCGGCGCGCGTCGATCACGCGCACATGGCCCGGGCCCGGATCCTGCCCGACCAGATCCACAACTACGCGCACAACCAGGAATGGCTCTCGCGCTCCCTGAGTCATCTCGGGCGGGTGCGGGACAGTCTGGCGGTGGCCGCGAACCTCGCCGAGTTGCCGCGGCATCCCGTGCTGAACCATCCGGGCAAGGGCGGTTCGACTTCCGCCTATGGCCGCCTGCGGCTCGCGACGACCCTGTTGCGATGGGAGCAGTGGGATCGGGCCATCGCGGAGACCACCGAGCCCGGCGGGCACCTCGAGTCGACCACGAACCGGGAACACGCGGCGTTGAGGTTGTTCACGCAAGGCTTCGCGCGCCTCATGAAGGAGGGCACCAACGCCGTGACGGAGTCGCTGGCGGGGCTCGAGCAATTGCGCGCGGACGTCGCGCGGGACCGGTTCCAGGCGGCCGAGGAGGCGGAAGCCCGCGGACGCAAGGCGAACAAGAGCCGGTCGGACATCGGGCGCGAGATGGCGGAGGCGTTGCAGGGTTACGACAAGGAGATCGTGCCGCTGGAGGAGGCCGCGGCGGAACTGCGGGCGTGGCTGGCCGCGTTTCGGGAGGACACGAACGAGGTGCGGGAACTCCTGTCCCAGGTCAGGGCGGCGCCGAAGACCCGACTCGCCTACGCCTGGTTGCGGGCGGGCGACGCCGAACAGGCGGTGCGGCTGGCCCGGGAGGCCGCCGAGAAGTCCACGAACCAGCTCCACGAACTGGCGGTCCGGTGCGATGTCCTCTGGCAGGCGGGCAAGACCAACGAGGCCCGGGAGGCGTTCGCCGCGGTGCGCGCGGCTTCGAGTTTCGCGGAAACCAACCTGCCCGTGCTGGTGCGGCTGGCTCCCGTGGCCGAGTCGCTCGGAATCGCGGGCGATTGGCGGGCTCCCTATTCGCCGCCGTCGGATGTCGGTTACCGCCCGTCGCTCGACACCCTGGGGCCGCGGTTTTGGGAACCCTACGCGGCGCCGAAGTGGCAGTTTGTGGATGGCACGGGCAAGACCGTGACGGCCGAGGAATTTCACGGGCGCGCGCACCTGCTCCTGTTCTACCTCGGTCACGGGTGCGCGCATTGCATCGAGCAGTTGAAGGCGTTCGGGCCGCTCGCCGACGAGTTTCGCAAGGCGGGCCTGGAGATCCTCGCGGTGAGCCTGGACGAACCGAAGGAACTGCCCTGGACCGCGCGCCGCGCCGGCACCGACGGGCGGATGGAGTTCCCGGTACTGTCGGATGAATCGCGGAAGGGTTTCCGGGCGTTCCGGGCCTACGACGATTTCGAGGACGTGCCCTTGCACGGGGCGTTCCTGGTGGATTTCGCGGGGAACGTGCGCTGGCAGGACATCGGGCACGAGCCCTTCACCGACGCGAAATTCCTGCTGGGCGAGGCGAAGCGGTTGCTGGGCTCCGCCAAGGCCTTTGCCGTCGCCGCGCCCTCCAAATGACCCCCGTTTTCTCCGGGGTTCGCACCCGGACGGGCGCTCAGGGAACGGGGCGGGCGGGGGCTGCCGCTGCCCGGTTGAAGAAGACGAACGCGCCGAGTTTCGAGGCCGACATCAGGTCGGGACGCCCGTCGCGATCAAGGTCGGCGACGGCAATCTGGACGCCGACGCCCGAGGAGTCGTCGACGAGATGCGGGGTGAATCGGGGCGGGCCCTGGGGCGGGCGCTCGAGCCGGAACCAGTAGAGGACCGGGGCGGCACCCGGTTCGAGGTCGCCCTTGGGGCCGTGGGCCCAGCGGCGTTTTCCGGTGACGAGATCGGAAAGGCCGTCGCCGTCGAGGTCGGCGAGCGCGAGGGCGTGGGGTTGGGAGAAGGCGACGCCGTAAACCGCCTCTTCCTCCCGGGAGCCCATGAGCGGGTGGGGACGGAACGTGGTGACGCCGCCGTTCCGCACGTTCTCGAACCAGGCGAGTCCCCAACCATGGGCATCCAGGGCGGTGAGCACGTCCTGGTCACCGTCGCCGTCGACGTCGTAGGCGAACATCTGGGCGCCGCCCTTGGCCGCGAAGCGGTACTCGTGCCGGGTCCACTCCCCGGCGGGGTGGGGGTGGGCGGGCTGTTGGTACCACCCCTCGTTCAGCAGGAGATCCGGGCGTCCGTCGCCGTCGAGGTCGCCGAGGCCCTCGCCGTGATAGAAGTGGTGCCACTCGCCCGGGGCGGTGATCGGGACGAACGACCAGGGCTTCGTCGGCTCGTTCCGCGAGGGTTGGATCAGGCCCCAGCGATTCTGCCAGTGCGCGACCAGCTCGGGGCGCCCGTCGCCGTCCGCATCGGCGAAGGGCGGGTTCTCGCCCTGCACCCGGTGGAAGGCGAAGTGCCTGGGCCAGGCCCCGCCCGAGTGTTCGCCGCCGAGCGGATTTCGATACCAGAACGCCTGGTGCAGATGGACGCGTCCGAGCACGAGGATGTCGGGCCATCCGTCGCCATCGAAGTCGTGCACGTGGCTGAACATCGAATCCGTGGGGGACGGTTCCGTGGCAAACTCGCGCGCCGGGTAGAATTCGATGCGCCGCGTGAAGTCGGGGCCCAGGTGGATGAACGGACCGGCCACCACGTCGGGATGCCCGTCGCGATCGAGGTCACCGGCGGCGACGCCGTCGCAGTAGTAACGGTCGGTGAGGACGCGCTTCTCGAAGCGAATCGGAGAGGCCGTCGGCGCCGCGGGCATCGCCGCGTCGGCCATTCCGGGCAGGACGCCGACGCCGACGGCGGCCAGGCCAAGCCCGAGGAACGGGAACGGGAACGGGAAGGGAGCCGGATGCGAGGCGGGCAGCGGGTTCATGCGGCGTAATGAGCGGCGACCTTGCGAAAGGCGCGTCCGATGGCTTCGACATGGGAGTCGTCCATGGCCTCGTGCAGGGCGACGCGAAGTCCGGTTTGCAGAATGGCTTCGGCTTCGGGCGTGGAGACGCGGTTGTAGTCCATGGTCGTGAGCCCCAACTCGCGCACGGGCCAGCGTCCGGCGAAGAAACCGTGGTTCAGGAAGACGGGGTTGCGGAAGAGCGGGACGGGAATGTAGCCGGCGGAGGCCGGGACGCCTTCGGCCACCAGGGCGCGGGTGAACTCGGCGCGGTCGCAGCGAAAGGCCCCGGGGCGGAGCCGGGCCATGTAGAACCAGAAGGTGCAGCGATCCTCGGGGTGGACCTCGTGGGGCAGGAGGCCGGGGACGTCCTGGAGCTGGCGGGTGAGGAGTTGGCCGAGTCGGGCGCGGGTGGACGCGATGGTCTCGAGGCGATCGAGTTGGGCGGCGGCAATCGCGGCCTGGGCCTCGGTCATGCGATAGTTCGGGGCGAGGCTCTCGAAGAGGCCGCTGCCGCCCGTGCGGTCGAATCCCTTGTCGCCGAAACGCTGAAGGAGGGGGCCGAAGCGGTCATCGTTGCTGGCGACGACGCCCCCGTCGCCGCAGGTGATCTGCTTGGAATTCTGGAGGGAGAAACAGGTGAAATGCCCGACGGTTCCGATGGGTTGACCGCGATGGCGCGCGCCCCAGGCCTGGGCGCTGTCCTCGATGAGGATCAGTCCACGGCGATCCGCGAGCAGGCGAAGCGCCCGGAGGTCGCAGGGATTGCCGGCGAGATGGACCGCGATGATCGCCTTGGTCCGCGGCGTGATGCGGCGTTCGACGTCGGCGGGGTCGAGGTTGTAGGTCGAGGGGCCCAGATCCGCGAAGACGGGAACACCCTGCTGGTACAGGACCCCGATGACGGTGCCGATGTCGGTGATGGGCGCCGTGATGACTTCGTCGCCGGGCCCGATGCCGGCGGCCGCGACGGCGATATGCAGGGCGGCCGTGCCCGAGGAACACGTCATGACGTGTCGGACGGGGCAGTGCTCGCGGAATTTCCCGATGAAGGCGGTGGTTTGCGGGCCCTTCCAGTAGAACAACGTGTCCTGTCGGATCAGCGCCTCGAGCCGGTCTCGTTCCGGGGCACCCCAGCGCACGAGCTTGGGCGGGGCGTGCGTGACCGCCTTGGCGCCACCGTGGAGGGCGAGCTTCTCCGGTGCCGCCGGCGGGTCGGCAGCGAGGCTGGGGGCCGACGGCAGCGCGACGGTCGCCAGGGTCGCCGAAGCGATGAACTCACGGCGGGAGGAACGCGGAGGCGGGGTTGTGGCTGGGCGTTTCATGAGAATTTCCGGGCATGGAAATCGATGCGCCGGCCCGGAATCGCGGGCGAGGTGCTCAGTCCCCACCCCCACCGCAGCCGCCGCAGCCGGACCCGCCCCCACCTCCGTCGCCGCCTCCTCCCCCGCCGCCGCAACTGGACGAGGTCGAGCAACCGGAGGATGAGGCGTCCGCGGGACGGAGGGTTCTCCGCAGGGTTTCCAGTTCCGTGCCGGCCAGCACGCTGCTGCCAAAAAGGCCGACGGCGAGCGGCAGCAGGACGGACGTGGCGCCGTCGCCGGCGGCGGTCAGAGCCGCGGTTCGGGTGCGGCTTCGTCGGCAGTCGGCGTGGGCGAAGCGTTGTTGGGAGAGGATCGCCGAACCGGCCCGGGTTCGACCCGGCCGGCGGGCGAAGAGGGCGAGGGCGAGGACGAGGGAGAGGACGCCGAGGACGACGATGAACTCGGAGGCGTACCCGCGGGAGATCCCCTGAAACGAACGGAGGAACGCGACGGCGGGAACGATCAGGGCGAGGAGGAGCGGCCCGACGCGGGCGGGTCGTGCCGCGGCATGGGTCAGCCACCATCCCCGCGCTTCGAGGTCCTCCTGGAGGATGCGCCCGAGGCCGCGGGTGGCGAGGGTGATGCTGCGCGGGGTTTGGTGGTCGCGCGGGGACAGCGTCGCGAACACGGCCTTTTCGAGGGGATGTGTTCGGGCCGGGGGCGTTGGCCCGGCGAGGAGTCCACCCTGGGCGTCGACGCGCAACGATTGGCGGGCGGCCAGGGCGACGATGGCTGCCTGAACCGCCCGCGCATGGCCCCCGGCCAAGTACGCGAGCAGATACGGGTCTGCCGATTCCTGGAACAGGCCGGGTGCCGACGCCGGGCCGCGGAGTTTCCATCGGAGGATTCCGGCGAGGCCAAAGACGACCGCGGCGAAGACGACGAACAGGGGAAGGAACTCGGGTCCCGGGAGGTTGAATGGGAACACCCGGAACAGCGTGCCGCACCCGACCGCGGAGGCGCCGAGCAGGATCGCGGCGCCGGATTTCCAGGCGCGGGCGGTGGGCCACCCGAGTCGTGGGCGCGGGATCAACCAGTGTTGGCCGAGATCGATGCGGCGATGCCGGGGGGCCTGCTCCGCGGCGGTGCCGAGGCCCGGGACCACCGCGGGCCAAAGGTCGGGGGGCGGACGTTCGCCGAGGATCCGCTGGTAGGAGGCAAGGGTGCGGGCGTACCAGTCCTCGAATTTGGAGCTCTCCTCGCCGCCGCCGCGGGTGGGTTCGTGGTGCAGCGGAAACCCAAGGATCTCGCGGCACATGCGCTGCCAATAGGAGCGGGTGTAGGCCAGGTGCAGGTGCCAGGCCTGATCCACCGGGTCGGAAGGCGAGACCGGGTGTCCGGCCACGGCGGCGAGAAGGAGGAACCGGCGATACTCCTGGAGGACGCGCCGCGCGAAGACCAGCGACCAACCGTTCTCGCGGGCGAGGCGTTGCTCCAGCGTGAACGTGGTGCCGGGTTCGTCGAACTCGAAGTCCGCGATTCGGGTCCAGAGCGCGGCTGCCCGTTCTTCCATGAAAGGGACGCTAGCCGGCGACCCGGGGCGGTGGCCAGTTCGGAGTCGGGAGCCGGAACCGGACGGCGCCGGCTTTCCGATGCGGCCGTGCCGAAACGAAGACTCCCGGAATGCGGGGCATTCCGGGAGCGTGGAAGCGGTGGACTCGACGCGGCGGCGTGCAGTCAGGCAGGGCCGACCGGTCGGGGGGCCGCGGCTGGGATCAACTGGGGATCACCCAGCCTTCGCGATAGGTCCGCTTGATGAACTGCTGGGCGGCCTTGTTGTTCTTCACCTTGAGATTCTTGCTGTCCCACTCGATGCGTCCGCCGGCGAGCATCGCGACGTTGCCGAGGAGGATGGATTCGGTCATGTCGGCGGCGAAGTCGAAGTTGGAATACGCCGCGGGTCCGCCCTGGATGGCCTTCACCCATTCCTCCTTCATGCCCACGTCATCGCGTCCGTTGCGGGGGATGCTGGGCGCCGGCGGGGTCCAGTTCTCGAACTTGTTCTCGGGGAGGAGCACCCATTGCGCGCCGTAATCGTTCGGCGAATAGAGGATGCCCTTGTCGCCGACGATGAGGGAGCCGGATCCGGGCGGGGTGTTGCCGTGGAACAGGTCCTTCGGCGGGAGGTTCTTCTCGCCGCTGGGCAGTTTGCCCTCGTACCAAAAGAGTTTGATCGGTCCGCGGTTGCCGACGGCGGGGAAGTGGTACACGACGCTGGCCCAACCGGGGAACGTCTCGGGATTGATCTCCTCGTTCTTGGCCTCGATGAGGTGCGGAACGGTGAGGTTCAGCGCATGGAATGCGAGGTTGGCCGTGTGGCAGGCCATGTCGCCGAGGGCTCCGGTGCCGTAGTCCCACCACCCGCGCCAGTTGAACGGATGATACGCCTTGTTGTAGGGCCGCATCGGGGCCGTGCCGATGAACTCCTCCCAGTGCAGATGGGGCGGGATCGGTTGGGCCTCGGTCGGACGGGCCTTGATCGCGGGGGATTGGGGCCAGACGGGGCGGTTGGTCCAAACGTGCACCTCGGTCACGGTGCCGATGGTTCCGGCCTGGATGGTCTCGACGCCACGGCGCAGGCCGTCGGCGGCGGAGCCCTGGTTGCCCATCTGGGTCGCGACCTTGTATTTGCGGGCGAGGGTGCGGAGATGCCGGGCCTCCCAGACGTCATGCGTCAGCGGTTTCTGCACGTAAACGTGCTTCTTCCGCACGATGGCATGGGCCGCGGCGATGGCGTGCGTATGGTCCGGGGTGGAGATGGTGACGGCGTCGATGCTCTTCTCCATCTTGTCGAACATGTCGAGGAAGTCGTTGAACTTCCGCGCGTTCGGCCACTTCTTGGCCTTGTCCTGAATCGGATTGTCGTCGCAGTCGCAGAGGGCGACGACGTCACCGAGCGTGGCCGCGTGGTCGATGTCGCTGGAGCCCTTGCCGCCGACCCCGATGCCGGCGAAGGCGATGCGCTCATTGGCTCCGAAGACCCGGCTCGGAAGGTACGTGAAGGCAAACGCCGAGGCCGCCGAGGAGCGGACGAGGAAATCGCGTCGGGTGAAATTCTTGGTCCAGGTTGGTTTCATGGATTCGAGGTTGGAGGTGCTGGGTTCGCGGCGAGAATTGGGCAGGGGCCGGACGCGTGCAATGGCAAAGCCGGAAGTGGCGAGCCGGAAGCCGGCGAAACGGGCGCACCTCGGGGCGATGGACCCCTTCGCGTCGAGATACCCGGGAGCCCATCCGATCCGTCCGGATTCACGTTGGGAACGGGCTGCGGCGCATCGCGAAACCCGGAACCGGAACCCGACCAACAAATCAATCGCCGGGTCATTTATCATGAAGTTGGCGCGGTTGGCGGGAGCTCGGCTCATGGGGGTGGGGGAGGAGGGAGGGTGGCCGCGGTGCCGGCCAAAGGGGCAGAGGACGGACGCAGTCCTGGACCGGACCTTTGGCGGGCCGAATGAAGCCTACCCGCGCTGACAGTGACTCTGGCCCGGGATTTTATCTTGAACGTGAATGGTTGCGGCGCAGGCGTGTATTCAGCGCCTGGGCTTTTATTTGGAAGCCGGTGAAACGGGCGCACGTCGGGGCGATGGATGACCCTCGGTACCACCCCGGTACCCACCGCCGGGGCTTTTATTGTTAAATTCCAGGGTTCATGCCGGGATAATAGGCCCCGGGGAATTTAACTGGAGCCCGGAGAGCTGGGTGGGGGCTCGGCTCCGAGCGGGGAGGGGCGGGGTGGGGCGGTGGTGGCCAAAGCGGCAGGGGACTGCCGCAGTCCAAGACCCTGGCGGGCCTTCGGTGCAAGTCGTCCGTACTTCTGTTGATATGTCAGGCGAAGCGGTGGGGATCTCGGGAGGGGGGCGTTTCCAAACCAACAGCCCGGGAGGTTATTTGATGCCGGCGCGTCGCAGTACCAAGCGCCGGGTTTTTTAATGAATCGTTCGAAGCCATGCCTCTTTTCTCCCGGGGCGCGGCGGATGGCCTTGAAGGGGGGTGGGCCCGGCGAATCGAGGAGCGCCTGACGGCGGACCGGGCGGATCTGCTCGCGGAACGCAATTTGCTCGCGCAGACGGGCGTCGAGTTCCAGATCCGCGGGGTCCGGTATTCCCGTGCGCAGATCCAGGCGTCGGCCCAGGCCCGGCTGGGTCGCATGCAGCGCGACCAATCGACCGTGGACGCGAAGAAACAGTCGGTCGAACGCCTGGACGAGGCCATCCGGGACGGGCGGGCGCAGTTGCAGGCGGCGGTCACGGCACGGGACCAGGAGGTTCAGGAGTTGGAGTTGCTTTCCGCGGACCTCGCGAACGCGGAGCTTCCAAGGGAATTGGTGTCGTTGGCCGAACCGTTGCGCCACGGGTGCAGCCTGGCCCGGTCGGGGAGCGAGCTCTCCGAATCCCTGAAGTCCTTCGCGGAGCGGGTGGTGGTTGGGGGCCGGATCCGGGCGGGGGACCAGGAGTCCGTGTTCTGCGATGGGCGCGGGGGGCGGACGGGGGAGCGCCCCGCCGGTGGATGATGGCAGCCGCGAGAGAGGGGGGAGTGTGGCGGGGGTTGATTGCGGCGGGGGCGGGAGGGATGGTGGCGCGGTTCCACGAAATCCTTTTGCGTATGAAACGTGTCCTCGAAGTCGTTGCCGCGTCGGATGGAAGCAGGGTCGCGCGGTGGGCCGCGGTGTGGGTGATCGCGCTGGGATGGGCAGCGTTCGGAGCGCGGGCGGAGTGGAGGGTGGAACGTCTGCGGACGGAATATCTGGAGGCGCCGCTCGGGGTGGAGACGACGGCGCCGCGGTTGAGCTGGCAGGTGGTGTCGGAGGAGCGTGGGCAACGGCAGACGGCGTACCGGATTCTGGTGGCGACGGATGCGGGTCGGTTGGCGCGGGAGGAGGGGGATCTCTGGGATTCGGGCGTGGTGTCG
The DNA here is from genome assembly GCA_964608505.1 of uncultured Verrucomicrobiota bacterium. Classification (GTDB taxonomy): domain Bacteria; phylum Verrucomicrobiota; class Verrucomicrobiia; order Limisphaerales; family CAIMTB01; genus CAIMTB01. The sequence goes on along the minus strand of CAZSOV010000130.1, from coordinate 7,986 downwards.
ACGAACGAGACGGTGAACGTGGTGTACGGCGGGAAGCTGCTGCGTTCGGGGCAGCGGGTGGCGTGGAAGGTGCGGAGCTGGGACCGGGACGGGAAGGCGTCGGCCTGGAGCGCTCCGGCGACGTGGGGGATGGGGTTGCTCCAGCCGGAGGATTGGAAGGCGGGTTGGATCTCGTATCGGGAGACGGCGTCGTTGTGGACGAACCGGAACGCGCTGCATCTGCCGGCGCCGCGGCATTATCGGAAGGAATTCCGGGTGCGCCCGAAGGTGACGCGGGCAACGTTGCACGTGTCGGCGCTGGGGTTGGTGGAGGCGCACCTGAACGGGAAGCGGGTGGGGGACGGCTATTTCGAGCCCGGCTGGGCGGATTACGCGAAGCGGGTGCATTACCGGACGCACGACGTGACGGCGCTGGTGAACGCGGGTCGGGAGAATTGCCTGGGCGCGATCGTGGCGGAGGGCTGGTATTCGGGGTACGTGGGGTACGGGTTGCTGGTGGGGTACGGTCCGGGAAAGACGGGGCGGGATTTCTACGGTCGGGTGCCAGCGTGGATCGGGCAGTTGGAGATCGAGTACGCGGATGGGTTGCGGGAGACGGTGGTGACGGACGGCACGTGGCAGGTGACGGCGGACGGGCCGCGGCGGGAGGCGGACCTGATCATGGGAGAGGCGTACGACGCGCGGCGGGAGATCGTGGATTGGGCGATGCCGCGGGGCGGGCGGGGTTGGGCGTGGGCGCCGGCGATCCGGGCGGAGGAGAACGCGGACGCGAAGGCGACGTTTTACGATGCGCTGGGGGCGCGACCGGTGACGGTGGGCTTCCGGCGTCCGGCCCGGATGCAATCGTACGCGGCGCCGCCGATCCGGGTGACGGGCGAGCTGCCGGCACGGACGATGTCGGAGCCGCAACCGGGGGTGTACGTGTACGATCTGGGGCAGAACATCGCGGGGATCATTCGGTTGAAGGTGAAGGGTCCGGCGGGGACGCGGGTGCGGATCCGGTACGGGGAGATGCGGCATCCGGATGGTCGGCTGATGACCGAGAATCTGCGGCGGGCGCGGGCGACGGACGAATACACGTTGCGGGGGGATCCGCGGGGCGAGACGTGGGAGCCGCGGTTCACGTATCACGGTTTCCAGTTCGTCGAACTTTCCGGGTTGCCGTCGAAGCCGGGATTGGACGCGGTGACGGGGCTGGCGTTGAACAACGACACGCCGGCGGCGGGGGAGTTCGCGTGCTCGGACGAGGTGATGACGCGGTTCTGGAGGAACACGACCTGGACGCAGCGGGCGAATTTCGTGGAGCTGCCGACGGATTGTCCGCAGCGGGACGAGCGGCTGGGTTGGATGGGGGACGCGCAGATCTACGTGCGGACGGCGACGTTCAACGCCGACGTCGCGGCGTTCTACACGAAGTGGCTGGACGACGTGGTGGAGGCGCAGCGCGAGTTCGGTCCGTACCCCGATTACTGTCCCTATCCGATGGCGCACGGGGCGCCGGGGCAGAGCTGGGGGACGGCGTGGACGGATGCCGGCGTGATTTGTCCGTGGACGATCTGGCGGGTGTACGGGGACACGCGGGTGGTGGAGCGGATGTGGGGTTCGCTGACGCGGTTCATGGACTGGCGGAAGAAGCGGGCGCCGGACGGGCGGGGTCGGAAGGACGGGAACACGTGGGGCGACTGGCTGAACGTGAACGAGCAGACGCCGCTGGAGCTGGTGGACGCGGCGTACCATGCGCTGGACGCGCGGTTGATGGCGGACATGGCGTCGGCCCTCGGGAAGGCGGAGGAGGCCGCGGCGTATCGGAGGTGGCACGAGGAGGTCCGGGAGGCGTTCCGGAAGGACTACGTGAAGGGGGACGGGACGATGACCGTGGACACGCAGACGGCGTACGCGCTGGCGCTGGCGTTCCGGCTGGTGCCGGACGAGCTGGTGAAGCGGGCGACGGACGTGCTGGCGGCCAGGATCACGAGGAACGGGGTGCGAATGGCGACGGGATTCCTGGGGACGAAGTCGTTGCTGCCCGCGCTGACGGCGGGCGGTCAGCACGATCTGGCCACGCGGTTGTTCCAGAGCCGGCGTTTTCCGTCGTGGGGGTACGAGGTGGTGAACGGGGCGACGACGGTCTGGGAGCGTTGGGACAGCTACACGAAGGAGCACGGGTTCAACGGCGCCGACGGTAATCAGAACGCGTCGATGAACAGCTTCAGCCATTACGCGTTCGGGGCGGTGATGGAATGGGGGTTTCGGAACCTGGCGGGCATCGACGCGCTGGAGCCGGGTTATCGGCGGATCGCCCTCGCGCCGCGCCCGCCGGAACCCGTCACGGGTCTGGACCCGGAACCGCTGACCTGGGTGAAGGCGCGGTACGACAGCATCCGGGGCCGGATCGAGAGCGCGTGGCGGCGGGAGGGGAAGAAGCTGCTGCTCGAGGTGACGGTGCCGGCGAACACGACGGCGCTGGTGCGGATTCCGGCGGCGGGTCCGGAGTCGGTGAAGGAAGGCGGCCAGCCATTGGACAAGGCGCCGGGCGTGGTCGTCGTCGACACGGCGCCGGGCCGCATCGCGGTGGAAGTCGGGTCGGGCCGATACGCGTTCGAGGTGGCGGGGGAGGGCCGGTGAGGTGAGGGATCGGACGTGGTTCGTGGTCCGTGGTCCGAGGGAAGGGGGAAGAGGGAGGCGGGAAGTGGGGAGCAGGAAAGGAAGGGAGCGAGAGCATGAAGCGCAATGGCAAACGACGGTGGAAGGCGGGACTGGCGGGGCTGTTCGCGGCCGGGGTGATGACCGGGGCGTGCGGGGCGTCCGGGGCGGCGTGGGACAACTTCAGCGACACGTGGGCGGCGACGGACGGGTTGGGGAGGGCGTTGCCCGGCGCGAGGGAGGTCGGGGCGCCGCGCGCGGATCGGACGGTGGGGATTTTCTATTTCCTGTGGCTGGGCGAGCACATCCAGGGCGGGCCGTACGACGTGAGCCGGATCCTCGCGCGGGATCCGGAAGCGATGAAGAAGCCCGGGAGTCCGCTGTGGGGGCCGTTGCACGCGCCGCATCACTGGGGCGAATCGATCTTCGGCTATTACCTGACGGACGACGCGGGGGTGTTGCGGAAGCACGCGCAGATGCTCGGGGACGCGGGGGTGGACATGGTGGTGTTCGACGTGACGAACCAGGTCACGTACCCGCGTTGGTACCGGGCGCTGCTGCGGGAATGGGCGGCGTGGCGGGCGCTGGGCAACCGGACGCCGCAGGTGGCGTTCCTGACGCCGTTCTGGGACCCGGCCAAGGTCGTGCGGGAACTCTGGAAGGACCTTTACGAGCCCGGCCTGGAGCCGGACCTGTGGTTTCGTTGGGACGGCAAGCCGTTGATCCTCGCGGACGCGGAGTTACTGGACGCGAAGGAGGAGTTCGCGAAGCAGAACCTGCCGGTGGAACTGGAGCCGGGATCGACGCTGGGCCAGACCTTTGCGACCGAGCACGCCTTCCGGGCGGTGGGCGGGCGGTTTCCGACGTGGAGCACGCCGGGGGCGGCGGTGACCCTGACGTTGCGACGGGACGGACCGGGCGGGGAACGGGTGGCGTCGGAGCGGTTCCACGACGTGGGCGACAACGCGTGGGTGCTGCTGACGCTGCCGGCGCCGGCGGGGACGGGCACGTATCATCTCGAGGCCTCGGAACCCGGCGGGCGCATCGGGTGGTGGAGCCATGCCGACGACGTGCAACCGCGGGGCCGGGCGTACCGGCAGGGGCAGGAGGCGGAGGGGGACCGCACGCTGCGCCTGGTGCGGGACGATCCGGAGGCGCGCCGGATCCGGGAGTTCTTCACGTTCCGCAAGCCGCAGCCGGACTATTTCCGGGGCCCGACGAAGCCGGACATGTGGAGCTGGCTCGAGGTGCATCCGCAGCATGTGTTCCGGAATGCGCGGGGGGAGAAGGAGCAGATGTCGGTGGGCGTGGGGCAGAACGCGGTGCGGGGCCGGTTGGCGACGATGAGCGAGGCGGGCGCGCACGGGCGGAGCCATCACGCGGGGCGGACGGACGGGCGGAAGGATGCGGTGCGGTACGGGCTGAATTTCGCGGAGCAATGGGAGCATGCGCTGCGGGAGGATCCGCGGTTCGTGTTCGTGACCGGCTGGAACGAGTGGATCATGGGCCGGTTCGCCGAGTTCAACGGCGTGAAGGAACCGGTCATGTTCGTGGACCAGTTCGACCAGGAGCACAGCCGGGACATCGAGCCGATGCGCGGGGGCCACGGGGACGATTACTACTGGCAGTTGATCGGGTACGTCCAGCGGTACAAGGGCGTGCGGGCGGTCGAACCGCTGCGCGCCGCGGCGGCGGGCATCCGGATCGACGGCCGGTTCGGCGATTGGACGGAGGTGGGGCCGGAGTTCCGGGACACGGTGGGGGACCCGGTGCGCCGGGAGCACCGGGGTTGGTCGACGAACGTGGTGTATCGGAATGCCACGGGCCGGAACGACCTCGTGGCCGCGAAGACGAGCGTGGACGACGACGGGGCCTCGTTCTGGGTGCGGACGCGCGAGGCGCTCACGCCGGCGGGGGCGGGAGAGGAGGCGTGGATGTGTCTCTATCTGGATCTGGACGCGGACGCGCGGACGGGCTGGCTGGGGTATGACTTCGTGGTGAACCGGGCGGGGCCGGGCATCCTGGAGGCCCACGCGGGCGGAGGGCAGGGGCACGTGTGGAAGCGCGTGGACGGGGCGCAGGTGGCCTGGCAGGCCGCGGGCGACCAGTTGGAATTGACGCTGCGCTGGCGCGACCTGGGTGGGGGAACGCGCCCGGCGGAGTATCACTTCAAGTGGGCCGACCACTGCTTCGGCGCGGGGGATTGGACCGACTTCACGCTGAACGGCGACGCGGCACCGAACGACCGGCACAACTACCGGGCCGTGCGGGCGGAGGGCCGGTAGGGCCGGTCGCCGAACGGAGGGGATGCCCGGGCGCAGCCCGGGACGCCACGAACGGAGCGGCGGGCACGGACTCAGGTCCCGCGCGTTCGCGGCCTAATGCTTTGCATCTCGTTGGCTTCAAAAGAGATATTCACGGACTTGCCCTTGTCGCGGAAGCCGGGGGCGCGGTAATTTCCGAAACCACCCTTCACATGTCATCGGCGCAGGGTCGCTTCGCGACTCCAAGGTCGGGCGGCGGTTGCCTGTCGGGTCTCCGATCAAGAGATCCGGCGGCGCCGCGGAACCGTCGGATCGCAACCGGCGCCGGCAGATTGAAGGGAACCGTGCAACAACCATGCGAGCATTACTGAAAATGAAGCCAAAGATCGGGACGATCGGTGGATTCCTGGTGGCCGCGCTGGCGGCGAGCCAGGCCCTCGAGGCCGCGGCGCCGGCGACTCCGGACGGGTTTGTCCGGGCCAAGGCGTTCACCGGAATCACGGGGACGGCCATCGCGGATCTCACGAACAACGCAAAGTACCCGAACAGCCCGGACCTGATCGTCTACTATCCGTATTTCGAATGGAACGCGGCGTCGGACGGGGCGGGCGGCTACGACATCGGGACCCCGGCCAACAACGCGTACGGGGACAACTACGGCGTGCAGATGCAGGCGTATTTCTATCCGCCGAGCACGGGGGACTACGTCTTCTGGCTGTCGGCGGACGACAACGCGACTCTGTATTTGTCCACGAACGACGATCCCGCGAACAAGAAGCTCATCGCGCGGGAAGGCGAGTGGAGCAATGCGCGGAGCTGGGAGGTCGTGGGCGGGGCCGGGAGCACCATCGAGGCGAAGAAGTCCTCGACCTTCGCGGCCACCGAATGGCCCACGAAAGGGGCGGAGGGCGGCGCGAAGATCACGCTGACCAAGGGTCAGGCGTACTACATCGAGGCGCTGGTGAAGGAAGGCGGCGGCGGCGACAACCTCGCGGTGGCCGTGGCGGATCCCGGCGGCGCGATCGACTCGACGCTCCCGATTCCCGGGGCGTATCTGTCGATCTTCGGCAAGCCCGCGAACATCGCGATCCTCGCGCAGCCGCGCGACGCGACGCGGCTGGCGGGCAGCACCGCGAGCTTCAGCGTCGGACTGGACGTTCCGCCCGGAGTCACGGTCTCGGGGGTGCAGTGGACGAAGAACGGGCAGGTCATCGCGGGGGCGACGGGGACGACGGCGGTCTTCATGACCGCCGCGGCGGACGACAACGCGAAGATCCAGGCGGCCATCACGACGTCGGTGGGCACCCTGACCAGCGCGGAAGCGACGCTGCGGGTTTCGGGTCTGGCGAACGAGTTCGTTCCCGGCATCGCGAAGTTCGAGGTCTACACCGGCATCACCGGCACCGCGGTGGACGGGCTGGTCAGTGACCCGAAGTATCCGGCCTCGCCCGACGAGGTTCGGCTGCTGGGTTCCCTGAGCACGCCGAGCGGTTACGCCGACAACTACGGGGGCCGCCTGAGCGGCTTCATCGTTCCGCCGAGCAACGGCGACTATCATTTCTTCCTGTCGAGCGACGACGCGTCGCAGCTCTGGCTGTCGACGGACGACAAGGAGGCGAACCTCGCGATGATCGCGGAGGAGACGGGGTGCTGCGCGGCGTTCATGGAACCGGAGACGGGCGATCCGGCGACCTCGTCGCCCATTACCCTGGTTGGCGGGCGGAAGTACGCCTTCCATGCGTTCGTGAAGGAGGGTGGCGGCGGCGATTACCTGACCGTGGCGGCGCGCAAGGTGGGTGACACCACCCCGGCCGCGAGCCTGCAGCCGCTGTCCGGCGCGTGGATCGGGGCGAACGCCAAGCCCACCCAGGGCACGCCTGAGGTGACGGTGCAGCCGAGCGCGCCGTCCCAGACCGTGCAGGGCACCAGCCTGACGCTGAGCGTCGACGGCCTGGTGACGCCCTCCGCGTTCAACTTCCCGCTGGCGGTGCAGTGGCAGAAGAACGGCGCGGACCTTCCGGGCGCGACCTCGAAGTCCATCGCGTTCGCCCCGGCGGCGCTGGGCGACAGCGGCAAGTACCGCGCGGTGCTGAGCGCCCCGAGCGGGGCGACGGCGACCAGCGTGGAAGTCACGGTGAACGTGGTGGCCGACACCTTCGCGCCGAAGATCAGCAAGGTGAAGGCGAGTTCGGTCCAGAACATGATCGTCACGTTCGACGAACCGGTCGACAAGGCCTCGGCGGAGACCGCGGCGAACTACAAGCTCTCGGGCGGCGTGAGCATCACGGGGGCCACCCTGAGCGGGAATTCCGTGCTGCTGGTCACCAGCGGTCTGACGGTGAAGGAGACCTACACGCTCACCGCGGGCGGGGTGAAGGATCTGTTCAACAACACGCTGCCCGCCGGCACGACCGTCACGTTCACCGCGAACGTGATCACCTATTCGGACGTCATCCTCGCGGACAAGCCGATCGCCTTCTATCGGTTCGAGGAGACCACCGGGCAGTCGACGAAGAACTTCGGCACGCTCGGAACGGCCGCCGACGGCATCTACAAGCAGGGCAATGGCGAGGATGATTCGGTTCCGACCGCCGCCGCGGTGGCCGCGGGACCGCGCCCCGGACGGTTCCTTGGTTTCGATCCGGCGAACAACGCCGTCGAGATGAAGGGCGCCGAGACCCAGCTCTGGGTGGACACGCAGCAGCAGATGCTCAACGGCCTCCGGGCGTTCAGCCTCGAGTACTGGGTGAAGCCGGCGAACCGGGTGACGGATCCCACGGCGTTTGGCAACCGCATCGGGTTGGTGGGGCAGAACGACGCGGTGGAGTACGGGTTCATCAGCCCGACCACGATCCAGATCTGGACGGCCGGCGGCGGGTCGCTGGACACCACCTATTCCTTCCCGGACAACGAGTGGCATCACATCGCCACCATCGCCGACGGGACGACCATCAAGAACTACTTCGATGGCAAGCTGGTCGGGACGGGCGGCGCGACCACCGCGAACTACGGTTCATCGACCTTCAAGGTGCACATCGGCGGCGGCGGCGTGTACGACGCGACCGGCAACTTCTTCACC
>CAZSOV010000129.1:19699-20599 GCA_964608505.1 uncultured Verrucomicrobiota bacterium | reverse complement strand
GGCGACTTGGCACTCGCCGGCCCCAACCGGAATGGTGGCGTCGCGGGGGCCGCGAAGGGCGGACGGAAGGGATAAGGCGCCGCGGTGGGGGGGCCCGCGATGGAGATGGGGCCCGCGACTGCTGAGTCGCGGGGCGGACGAAGGAGGCGGACGGGAGAAGAGAAGCCGGCGACTCGGCACTCGCCGTTCCCAACCGGAAAGGATCCTGTCGTGCACTCTCGGCGCGGGGCGGACGGGAAATTGCCATTGCGGAGGCGTGCGGGGAGTCCGTACGGTCCGCGCTCCAAGTGGCCCGGATTCTCGGCATCTCGGCATTCTATCACGACAGCGCGGCGGCGCTGGTCGTGGACGGGCGCATCGTGGCGGCGGCGCAGGAGGAGCGGTTCAGCCGGAGGAAGCACGACGCCCGGTTTCCGGGTCACGCGATCCAGTACTGTCTACGGGAGGGCGGGTTGCAGGCGGGGGATCTGGACTACGTGGCGTTCTACGAGAAGCCGCTGGTGAAGTTCGAACGGTTGCTGGAGACGTATTTGTCGTGGGTACCCCAGGGTTTCCCGAGCTTCCGGATGGCGATCCCGGTGTGGATGCGGGAGAAGCTCCACATGAAGCGGACCATCCTGGCGGAGCTTCAGGGGGCGAACCGGGCGAAGCTGGTGTTCACGGACCACCACGAGAGCCACGCGGCGAGCGCGTTTTTTCCGAGTCCGTACGAACGGGCGGCGATCGTGACGCTGGACGGGGTGGGGGACTGGTCGACGACGGCCTGGGGGGCTACAGCGGCGGCTACGAGGGGTGGGAGAAGACCGCGGAGAACCCGGTCGAGCCGGTGAAGCTGGAGTGGCGGAGCGTCGAGCACAATCTGGACCTCGCGATCGCCTTCGAGAAACTCTCGGAAGCCGT
>CAZSOV010000129.1:0-19689 GCA_964608505.1 uncultured Verrucomicrobiota bacterium | reverse complement strand
CCCCGGGGCGGGTTCGGGGCGGCGGGGGGGGGGGGGGCTCGGGCCCCCCCGCGCGGGGGGGGGGGGGCTGGGGAACCGGATCCAGCTGAAGAAGCACCTGCAATTTCCGCATTCGCTGGGGTTGCTGTACTCGGCGTTTACGTACTACTGCGGGTTCAAGGTCAACAGCGGGGAGTACAAGCTGATGGGCCTGGCGCCGTACGGGCGTCCCATCTTCGCCGACCGGATCCGGGATCACCTGATCGATCTGCGGGAGGACGGCAGTTTCTGGCTGGACCAGGCGTACTTCAATTACTGCCAGGGGCTGACGATGACGGGGGAGAAGTTCCACGCGCTGTTTGGGGGGCCGCCGCGGAAGCCGGAGTCGATGCTGGAACAACGGCACATGGACCTGGCGGCGAGCATCCAGAAGGTGACGGAGGAGGTGATCCTGAAGCTGGGTCGGGCGATCCACCGGGAAACAGGGATGAAGAACCTGGTGCTGGCGGGCGGCGTGGCGTTGAACTGCGTGGCGAACGGGAAGCTGCTGCGCGAAGGGCCGTTCGAGTCGATCTGGATCCAGCCGGCGGCGGGCGACGCGGGCGGGGCGCTGGGGGCGGCGACGTTCGTCCATTACCAGTTGCTCGAGAATCCGCGGACGACGGGCGGACGGGACCTCCAGAGCGCGAGTCTGCTGGGGCCGGCGTTCGGGAACGAGGAGATCGGGGCGTTCCTCCGGAAGTCGGGCGTGCCGCATCATTACCATTCCGACGAGACGGCGTTGCTGGATCGCGTGGCGGGGTTGTTGAGCGAGGGGAAGATCGTGGGCTGGTTCCACGGGCGGATGGAGTTCGGGCCGCGGGCGCTGGGGGCCAGGAGCATCATCGGGGATTCGCGCAACGGGACGATGCAGGCGACGATGAATCTGAAGATCAAGTTCCGGGAGAGCTTCCGTCCGTTCGCGCCCATCGTCTTGCAGGAGCGGGCGGCGGAGATCTTCGAGATGAAGCCGGGCGAGGAGAGCCCGTACATGCTCATGGTGGCGCCCGTCCGGGAGAAGTACCGGAAGTCGTTGTCGGCGGAGGAGACGAGGCGGATGCAGGAGGATCCGGATCTGCGGCACCGGGTGAACATGGTGCGGTCGGAGTTTCCGGCGGTGACGCACGTGGATTACAGCGCGCGGATCCAGACGGTGGACGGCGAGCGGCATCCGCGGTTGCACCGGCTGATGCGGACCTTCGAGGGGTTGACGGGGAGCCCGGTGCTGGTGAACACGAGTTTCAACATCCGGGGCGAGCCGATCGTCTGCACGCCGGAGGACGCGTATCGCTGCTTCCTGGCGACGGAAATGGACGTGCTGGTGCTCGAGAACCACGTGCTTTTGAAGTCCGAGGTGCCGCAGGCGCTGACGGAGCCGGAACGGCAAAAGTACATGGCCTCGTTCGAACTGGATTGAGCGTCCCCCCCGGTTTCCACGACGACCACCGACCCAATACCGCCGATGACCTGGAGCGATGTCACACGGGAACCGAAGCCGAGCGTAGTGCGGCAGTTCGGAGTGGTTTGCCTGGTGGTGTTCGGGGGGCTGGGCCTGTTTCTGGCGCTGGGGAAGGGGAAGACCGGTTTGGGCTGGGGCCTGGCAGGGTTCGGCGTGGTCTGCCTCGTGACGGGCCTGGCATTGCCCGCGTTGTTCCGGTGGTTCTACACGGGGATGATGCTCCTGGCCTTTCCCATCGGGTTCATGGTGTCGATGCTGATGCTGACACTGCTTTTCTTCGTGGTGTTTCTCGGCGTGGGTTTGGTGATGCGGTTGCGAGGTTGGGATGCCATGGCGCGACGCCGGCGTCCGGCGGGCGAAAGCTACTGGCAGACCAAGGTGCAGCCCCAGGACCCCGTCCGGTATCTCCGCCAGTACTGAGCGCGGTCGTTCGCGGAGGGTGGTCGGGGCATTGACGCCGGACGCGGGGGGCGGACATGGTGACGGCAACGGAGCCACGCATGAGCGACAAACCGAGTTCGAAGTTCGAGGAAGCCGCGGCGAAGGGCGGGCAGCAGGGTTTTCTGGGCGAGACGTGGTCGTTTCTGAAGGAGAACAAGAAGTGGTGGCTGCTGCCCATCGTGGCGGTGCTGATCCTGTTCGGGGTTCTGGTGTTGCTGAGCGGCAGCGCGGTGGCGCCATTCATCTACACGCTGTTCTGAGCCGCGATCACGCCCGCCCCCGCGATTCGCTGGCATGACGAACGTTCTGCTGACCCGACGTGCGTGGCTGAAGGCGGGCTGCGCGGCGGCTTCGATCGGTTCACTGGGCTGCCGTTCGCGCGGACCGCGGCGCGTCGCGGCAGGGAATGGGAAGAACGGCGCGGACGGGGCCGGCACGTCGAGGGACCGGGTGCGGGGCCTGCTGATCGGAACGTTCCTGGGCGATGCGCTGGGCGGCCCCATCGAGTTTCAGGACCCGGGGAAGGTGGCCGCGCTGCCGGACCCGCCCAAGCGTTGGCGCGAGGGGGAGCCCTTGGACGACGCCGCGCTGGCGGAGGCGGGGCGGCGACTGCGGTTGCGTTCGTACGCGGAACTGCGTCCGGAGCCGGAACCGTACGCCCACTGGGAGCCGAACGCGAAACCGGGTACGATCACCGACGACAGCCGGCACAAGCTGGTCCTGCTTTGGGCGCTGGAACGCGCGGAGCGGCGGGGGAGGTGGCCGTTCGACGTCCGGGCGATGGCACGAGCCTATCTCGACTGGCCGGGGCAGGGCTTGTTCGAGCGACATCCCGGGTATCGAAAGCTGGACGAGGAATGGCTGCTGGAATGGCGGAGGCCGGCGCGGTGGGTCCTCGGCGAACGGGACCTGCGCCAAGCATGGCCGCCGGAGCGGATGTGGAATGGTCTGCCGACGTGTTGCGGTCAGATGACCCTGCCTCCGTTGGCCGCAATCCATCCGGGGCGTCCGGAGGCCGCGTATCGGGCGGCGTACGACCTGGCGTTCTTCGACAATGGCTGGGGTCGGGACCTGAACGCGGGCTTCGTGGCGGCCCTGGCCGAGGCGCTGGCGTGTCCGGATGTGCCCTCGGTGGACCCGACCGCGGCTGCTCCGGCGTCGACGTGGGACCGGGTGATGCGGGCGCTGCGGGAGACGGACCCGCTTCGGTACCGGGAGATTCCCTGGTGCCCGCGCGCCGTGGATCGCTGGCTGGGGGTCGTGCGCCGGTCGGTCGATGCGGGGGCGGGATGTCCCGCGCGGGTGTTCGCGGAGTGGGAGGTCGAATTCCGGGAGACGGTGAAGTGGGAGGCGCAGGTGCCGTTCGTGGTGGCATTCGGTTCGCTGGCGATGACGCGGCACGATCCTCTGGCAGCGCTGCAACTGAGTCTCGAGTGGGGTCATGACACCGATTCCTACGCGCAGATGGTGGGGGCGTTGGTCGGGGCCATCCACGGGTCGGCGGTGTTTCCGGCGTCGATGCGGGGCGCGGTCGAGCGACGGTTGCGGGCGGATTTCGGCGTGGATCTGGAGTCGTACGTGGACCTGCTGCTGCGCCTGGCGCGACGTGCGCGCCAGCGACGGGTCGTCGGTGGATAGAGCGTGGGTGAATGGGGTTCGCGGAGGGAGCGCCAAGCTCGAAGCTCCAAGTTCAAAGCTCAAAATCCCAAGGGCCGGGGGCGTGCGGAGTTTCGGGGCGAGGTTCGACGTGCCGCCGATGCCGTTGCGACTCCCGGTTTGGAGCTTTGATCTTTGAGCTTGGAACTTCGTTTCCCCGGGCGTGGTCGGTTGCGGAAAGGCGTGAGAAAAGCTCCAAGTTCAAAGCTCAAAATCCCAAGGGACGGGGGTGTGCGGAGTTTCGGGGCGAGGTTCGACGGGCCGCGGATGCTGTTGCGACTCCCGGTTTGGAACTTTGAGCTTTGAGCTTGGAACTTCGTTCCCCGGGCGCGGTCGGTCGCGAGACGGCGTGCACGGAAAGCTCCAAGGTCAAAGCTCCAAGCTCAAAGCTCAAAATCCCAAGGGACCGGGGTGCGCCGAGCGTTGGGGCGAGGTTCGACGTGCCGCCGATGCCGTTGCGACTCCCGGTTTGGAACTTTGAGCTTTGATCTTGGAACTTCGTTCCCGGTTTGGAGCTTTGATTTTTGCTCCTGGAACTTTGCTCCTGGAACTTTGCTTAGCGTCGCTCCTCCGCCCCCAGCAAACGCCGGATGGCACCCATCAGGACGGTCTCGACCTCGGGTGCGACGTTGGACGCGGGCTGGCTGGTTTCGTAGCCGCCCTCTTCGTAGGCGATGGCGGTGCCGATGTAGCCGGGGCCGTAGTCGCCGTAGGCAGCCATGGCGACGAAGAGGTCGGGGCGCGCGGCCTTGGCGGCGAGTTGATACTCGACGAACAGTTCGCCGGGGAGATGGAGCAGCCGGGCCCGACCGAGGGAGAGGCAGGGGACATCGACGACCAGGCCCGCGTCGCAGCGGCGGAGGAAGGAGAGTTTGGCGGCGCCGCCGGAGAGGAAGAACGCGGCGTCCCGGCCCGTCATGCGGGCCTTGAGTTCGTCGGCGTTGAGGTGCCTGGCGGGGGGCAGGACGACGCCCTCGACCTGCCAGTCGATGTCGGAGGGGGCGAGGGGTTCCTTGCGGGTGGCGTCCCAGGCGCGGCGCATGCCGTCGGCGAGGCGTTCGGCGAGTTTGAGGCGGTTCTCGCGCGAGCCGTCGTTGTACTTGCCCGCGCCGAGATTGCCGCCGGCGCCGTTGAAATGGACGTGGAGGGCGTCGGGAACGGCGAGTTGACGCAGGAACCGGGCCACGCCGGGAAAATCGGGATTGGGAATGCCCGTGCGGTAGTAACTCTGGGGATGGACGGCGTAGTAACTGAGGAGGGCGAGGGGCCTGTTGGTGTGACAGACGCTCAACAGGGACACCGACGGATGGATGGTTCCGTCCGGTTCGGGTGGTAGGACGGGATCTGTGTTGGTGGTGTAGCGGACGGCGCGGACCTTGCCGTCGGGGCCGAGGATGCGCCGCGACGAGGCAACTTCCCTGACCTCCGCCTGGCCGAGGCCGACGTGGGTCACCGGTTGGGCCTGGAGCAGGGCCGAGCGGAGCGCGGCGTCGAGGCGTCCGAGGACTTCGCGCGGAAAGCTGCCTTCGTAGGAGACCGGGTCGAGGCCGGCCTCGGCGAGGATGCGTTCCGCACCAAAATCGCAATCGGGCGCGTCGTGCTGGTGCAGGCAATGCACGGCCACCCGATGGGGGCTGGTTCCCGCGGCGCCGGCGAGGACGCGGCGGAACGCGTCATGGCCCTCGTTCCCGATGCCGATCCAGTCGATGGCGCACAGGACGATGGGTTGGCCGGCACCGAGGAGGACGACGCCACGGGCACGGAGTCCGAGATCCCAGACGTTGGTGACGGGATCGTAGGCGAGGCGGCTGCCGGGCGGTGGGGTGGCGTCGACGTCGAAGAGCGCGAGGCGGAGGGACGCGGGGGCGTTGGTGTCGGGCGCGGCTTCGGCGGCGCGGGCGGGCAGGGGGCGGAGGAAGAGGCCGAGGACCAGCGCGAGCGCGAGCGGGAGCGGGAACGAGCTGGAGCACGAGCGCAGCGGGGCAGGAAGCATGGGGTCGAGGGTGAATCCGGAGCCGATCCTCGGCAACCACCACGTCGTTAGGATCCGCGACCGGCGAGATTCGGCTTCACGGGCGAGCGCCGGGGACGGTTCCATGCGGCGTGTCCAGCGTGGCCGCGAAGGAAAACAGCGGGAGCAGTACCGGGGCAAATCGTCCCGGGCCGTCCAAGGGCGTCGTGTTCGTGCGACGCCTGGGGAGCACGGCGGTGCTGTGGACGGTGGTGTTGTGGACGATCTTCTCGAGGAACCACGCGGTGACGGACTGGGTGTTCCTGGCAATCATGCTGGGCCTGGCGTGGCAGGGGCTGCGGGAGTTCTACGATCTGGTGGAGAAGCGGGGGCACGTTTGCTTCCGGAACTGGGGGATCGCGTCGGGGCTGGTGCTGATGGTGACGACCTTCCTCTACTTCACGGGCCGGATTCCGCACGCGAACGAGAAGCTACCGTCGACGGCGAACGACTTCGAGATGACGATCATCGTCGTGTTCGTGCTGGGGCTGTGCCTGCGGCGGTTCGTGTCGAAGCAGGTTCAGGACGGGCTGCTGGCCATCTCGACGACGTTGTTCGGGTTGTTCTACGTGCCGTGGCTGCTGAACTTCATCGCCAAGATCGTGTTTTTTCCCGGGCTCGAGGGCCGTTACTACGTGCTGTACTTCATCCTCGTCACGAAGTTCAGCGACGTGGGGGCGTACGTGACGGGGTCGCTGATCGGACGGCACAAGATGATTCCGCGGATCAGTCCGGGGAAGACCTGGGAGGGCTTCGGCGGCGCCATCGTGTTTTCGACGCTCGCGTCGGTGCTCTTCGCGCGCTTGGCGGGTGGGCATTTGGCGGGCATGAACATGCTGCACGCCGTGATTCTGGGGGTGCTGCTGAGCACCGCGGCGGTGGTGGGGGACCTGATCGAGTCGCTGTTCAAGCGCGAGGCCGGGGTCAAGGACTCGGGCCGGCTGTTTCCCGGGATCGGGGGGATCCTGGACCTGCTGGACAGCCTGCTGTTCAACGGGCCGCTGATGTACCTCTATCTGCGGCACGTCCTGGCGGGCCAGTAGCGGGGGAGATCGGCGCCGGCGATCCGGAGGAATACGAGTCGGTCGCGCTCAGCGCTCAGGGCTTGTCGAGCAGGGTGGCGATCTCGGAGGCGAACTGGCGTCGGGTCTCCTCCCCTTCATAGCCCTCGTGGATGGCCGCGATCCTTCCCGCGCGATCCAGCAGGTAGGACGTGGGCATGGTCGGAACATCCACGCGACCGGCCAGTTTCTCCTTCGCATCGCGCAGAACGACGAACGGGAGCGGGTTCTTCTTCAGGAAGGCGTCCATGTCCCTCTTCTTGGTGTCGGTGCTGACCGCCACGACGACGAACCCTCGGTCGGCCCACTGGCGGTGGAACTCGGCGAAGGCCTTCAAAGCTTGTTTGCAGGGGAGGCACCAGGACGCCCAGAAATCGATCAGGACGACCTTGCCCTTGAGGTCCTTGGGAACGGGGCCTTCGAGTTCGAAGCCGGCGAGGTCGGGGAAGGCATCGCCAACCTTGGGTTTGGGTTCGGCGGCCCGGGAGGCCGTGGCGCCGGCCAGCGCGAGGGCCAGGCCGAGGACGAACGCCCCCAATCGAAGGGAGCCACGCAAGCTGGAAGATGACATGTTCATGAAATGGCCGGGCGCGATCATGGCCCGGATCGGGGGGCGGGTCAGGCCGCGAGTTGGGCGGCGAGGGCGTGGACGAAGGCGGCGTTGTCGGCCTGGACGTAGTGCATGGCGCCTCCCATGCGGGAGTAGCTCTTGCAGAAGCGGAGGTAGTAGGCGGCGTTGGATTTGGGCGGCTCGCCCTGGGTCCAGTCCCAGCCGCCGCCGTCCTGGAGGTCGACGACGTAGATGCTGTGACCCGCGACGTTGGGGCGCTGGTCCTGGCGGCGGAGATTGTGGACGCAGCTGAGGCTCTTTTCGAACACCTGGGGGCCCATGATGGCCGAGCCGATGCTCAGGACGACCCCGTGGTCGAGGTCCTCCACGGAGGCGGCGAAACGCTTGAAGTCGATTTCGGCGGCGCGCCCGAGGACGGCGCCGTTGAACATGGGGTGGCAGGCGACGATGTCGTAGCCGATGCCGGGATGGACGGAGAGGGGGACGTCGCGGCGCAGGGCGGCGGCCAGGATGGAGGCGTGTTTCCAGCGGTGGATGACTTCCACGCGTCCCTCGCCGAGGGCATGGCGGTGCATGGCGACGAGCAGATCGGCGGCGGCCGGCGCGAGGGGGTCGGCGGGGAAATTGGCCAGCAATCCGGCGAGCGCCTCAGGGGCGGGAAGCGTGCAGCCGTCCTCGGAGATGAACCGTCCGAGCGCCTCGCCGTAGCCCTCGCCCCGGAGCCCGCCGGCGAGCAGGGCGAGATGGATGTTGCGTCCGGTCTCGTCCCAGGTGCCGAAGGTGCCGGTCGCGACGTTGTCCTCGACGCTTTCGGTGGAGCGCCCGAGCCAGGCGTATTCCCAGTCGTGGATGGTGCCGGCGCCGTTGGTGGCGAGGTGGGTGAGCCAGCCCTGGGCCATCAACTGGTCGAGCAGCAGCGCCGCCCCGTTGCGGAGGAGATGCGCTCCGTAGACGAGCAGGACCGACGCGCCCCGTTCGCGGGCGGCACGGATGTCGCGTGCGGCGCGCTCGACGTGGGCGGCCACGGCTTCCGGCAGGGCCGGCACCGGTTTGGAAGGGTCGATGAGGATGTCCTCGACGCGGGTCAGGCTGCGGCGTTCGGCGAGGGGGAAGACCTTGAGGCGCGAGTGCTCGAAGGGTTGCATGGAGTGAGGAATCCGGCGGGCGCGCGACCGGACGTCGGCGCCGATGCCGGGTCGAGCGTACGTGGGACCGGGGGCGGGAGGCAACGGAGGTGACGCCGAAGCGAATCCGGACGGAAACGGCCACGCGCAGCGATGCGGGGCCTGCGACTGCCGAATCACGCGTCGCTTCGACGGCGACGCCGGGCGGGCTGGGGGGCTTCTCCCGGCGTTTCGGGGTTCCCGGCGGGAACCGCCCGCGCCCGGGCCGGGGGCTTAACCGAACTCCGGATTCCCTTGCCGATCCCGGCCTTGGCCTTGGCCTTGGCTGCGGCTTTGCCTTTGGGCTTGGTTTGTCGCCCGGGTTCCGCGCGCTCCGGCGGGCTGGCTTGGACCTTGGAGGGAACCCGTCCGCGGGCGGACTGGGTCTTCGCGGGAGCGGCAGGAGCGGCAGGAGCGGCAGAAGGGGCAGAAGGGGCAGGGGCGGCGGGGGCGGGGGTGTCGAGTTCGATTCCGAAAACGGCGCCGAGATCGGCATCGCCCAACCCAGGCCTGGCTTGTCCCGCGGTCCGGACCGCGTCGGCGCCGGTGATGCCGGCGGTGAGTTCATCGGGATCCACGCCGCGGAGGAGAAAGAGGAGCTCGGGTTGGCGGTCGAGGCGGGCACCGACGCCGTAGAGGGTGGCGGCGACGTGCTTGCACATGTCGGCCCAATCGGGACAGGAACACTTCATCCCGATCTCCATCGGCGACGGAAAGAGACCCTGGTCGGGATGGGTCACGATCTGCATGACGCCCGAGGAAAGGCGGCCCTGGAGGAGTTCGAGGATGGAATCGATCTTTCCGGCGCATTCGGTCCGGATGCGCGCCCAGGCCGGGGCGGCGAGGGGGCGGATGGTGATCTGGACGCGGTAGAGTTCGGAGCCGCAGACCCGGGCGGTGACGCTGCCCTGGGCGATGCGGAGGTCGACGACGGAACCGTTGCGGAGGTAGGTGCGCCCGCGGGGAAGGCGGTTGGCGAAGTCGCTGTAGGCCTCGAGATGATCGCACCAGGCCCTGCCCCAGAAGGATGACGCGATGGCGCGTCCGGCGAGGACCACGGGGTCGGCCTGTTCGCCGGTCTTCCTGCCCAGGTTGGCCAATTCACGCGCGGCGCTGGCCCGTCGTTGGGCAACCGGGACGTAGGGCCGCCAGGAGGATCCCCAGGACATGAGGAAGCTTGGGTTGGGGCAGGGCGCGGCGTCGATTCGGGATTTGCGGCGGGATTTGCGGCGGGAGAAGCGGGGCGGGGGATCAGGCCTCGGCGGCGGCGGCGGCGAGGTCGAGCGACACGAAGCGCAGCAGGTCGGAGTTGTCCATGCCGGTGAGGAGTTGTTCGGCGCCGCCGCCGAGGATGTCCTCGGCGAGGGCGTTCTTGCCGGCGATGAGCTCGTGGATGCGTTCCTCGACGGTGCCGCGGCAGGTGAACTTGTGGACCATGACGTTGCGTTTCTGGCCGATGCGGAAGGCGCGGTCGGTGGCCTGGTTCTCCACGGCGGGATTCCACCAGCGATCGAAGTGGATGACGTGCGCGGCCGCCGTGAGGTTCAGTCCGGTGCCCCCCGCCTTGAGCGACAACACGAAGAACGGCGGTCCGTCCGAGGCCTGGAACTCGTCGACGAGCCGCTTGCGATCCCTGACCGGCGTGGAGCCATGGAGGACGAGTCCCGGGCGGCCGAAGATGCGGGTCAGTTCGCGCGCGAGGGGGTCGGTCATTTCGCGATACTGGGTGAAGACGAGGGCCTTCTCCTGCCGGGCCGCGATGGGTTCGCAGAGCTCGCGGAGGCGCCGGAACTTGCCGCTGTCCTCGGGATCGTAGGCGTCGTCGGCGAGCCACTGCGACGGGTGATTGCAGATCTGCTTGAACCGGGTGAGGAAGGCGAGCACGACGCCGCGGCGGCGCATGCCGTCGACCTCGGGTTCCTCGAGGCGCGCGGCCAGTTCGTGCACGGATTGCTGGTAGAGCACGGCCTGGGCCTGGGTGAGCGGGCAGTAGGCGATCAACTCCGTCTTTTCCGGAAGGTCGGCGATGATGGTGCGGTCCGTCTTCAGACGGCGCAGGATGTAGGGTCGGACCAGGCGCCGGAGTGGACCGAAGGCCCCGGCCCCGGCCTCCCCGTCCCTGCGGTCGCGCAGAAATCGCCCGAACTCGGTGGGTCCCCCCAGCAGACCCGGGGCGAGGAAATCGAAGAGCGACCACAGGTCCCCGAGGCGGTTCTCGATGGGCGTGCCGGTCAGGGCCACGCGACAACGACCGCGCAGTTCCTTCACGGCCCTGGTCTGCCGCGCCCCCGGGTTCTTGATCGCCTGCGCCTCATCCAGGATGGCGAGGTCCCAGTCGCGTTCCCGCAACCACCCGAGCCGGGCGATCATGCTGTAGCTCGTGATCACCAGGTCCGCCTGCGCGGCATCCGTCGATTCGGCGTTGCCGGCGGAGCCGGACTCGGAGGGGTGAACGACGACGGCCTGCAAGGACGGCGTGAAACGCCGGAGCTCGGCTTTCCAGTTGCCGATGAGCGAAGCGGGGACGACGAGGAGACTGGGCCGGGTCGGGCCCGCGGGGGGGCGACGTTTGCGGAGCAGGAGCAGGGCGAGAACCTGGATCGTCTTGCCCAGCCCCATGTCGTCCGCCAGGCACGCGCCGAGGCCGAGTTCGGTCAGGAAACGGAGCCAGTGCACGCCCTGGCGCTGGTAGGGGCGCAATTCGGCGTGGAGCTCGGGTCCGGGGTCGGAGTCCGCCGAGGCTTCGGGGTGGGTCATGCGATCCAGGATCTCGCGCAATCCCTTGCCGGCGACGATCTCGGACCAGGCGGCGCGTCCCTCCTGGCCTTCCCCCGACGGTCCGGCGGCGGCGGCGTCCGGGGCGAATCCGGACAGGAGGCGAAGCCCTTCGAGCAGGGAGATCCCGTCGCCGGCGCCCGCCTTCTCCACCCGCTTCCAGTGGTTCAGGACCTCGCGCAGTTTCTCACGGTCGACTTCCACCCAGCGACCCTTGAGAAACACGAGGCCGTCGGACTGGTCCAGGAGCGACCGGATCTCGGCTTCCGTCAGCGGTTCGCCGTCCAGCACGACCCGGATTTCGAAGTCGAGCAGGCCGCGGGCTCCCAGGCGTCCGCCGGCGGCCTCGCCCAGGCGCACGCTGACCTGCGGACGCGCGGGGCGTCCGGATTCCCACCAGTCGGGGATGCGGACCACGACGCCGCATTCCTCGAGCGCGGGAATGCTGCGCAGCAGGGCGTGGGCCTCCGCCGGGGACCAGGCAAGGGCCTGGAACAGGGCCCGCGACTCGAGCAGGTCACGGGCGAGGGCGACTTTTTCCGCCGCGCGCTGGACCGGTTGGAGGAGGGCGGCCAGCGCGGCGCGATTGCGGGCGCCGGCGTATTCCTCCAGGGCTTTGCCGAGCGGGACATGACGGATCTTGCCGGCCTCCGAGAGTCCGTGCGTGTACGTCGCGAGGAAGGCGAAGGGGTGCTCGGGATCGCGCTTGTTTTCGGCGAGGTGGAACGTGACGCGCCCGACGGCGTTCCAATGCGGGTGCAGGGCGTGCAGGTACGGCGCCGCCTTAACTCCGGATTCGGTGATCCGTTGACTCGTCCAGGCGTCGAGTTCCGACCACAGCCGGTCCAGAAGTTCCGGCGTCAGGTACTCCAGGCCCTTCATCGGCGGCGCGGAGTCCACGAGGAGCCCCAGGTCGGAGGGCGGCGGCATGGGTTCCGGTGGCGCCACGGCTTCGGTTCCCGCGTCGGCGGACGGTCGATGGCAACGGGCCGTGAAATAGCGACGGGCCAGTTCCCGCCAGAAGCCGAGGGCCGGAGGCAGGGGAGTCTGCAATGCTTCCCCGGCGAGTTGTTCGAGCAGGGCGGCCGGGGAGGATTCCGAGGCGGTGCCGAGGCGCTCCGCCAGCCCGGGGGGCAGGGCAGGCCGGGCTTCCGCGTCGGCTTCCAGGACGATGCGGCCCGAAGGCGTCAGGGCGGCGGCGAGACCCTGGCCCGGCGGGGGAGTCGTTTCCGGATCGTTCGGCACGGGGCAATCTCGCGGCGGCGGGACCCCGGCGTCAAAGCGGGGGTTCGGCGCGCCTTCGTGCGGACGCGAGGGCGGCCCCGCCCCTCAGGGCGATTGACAAAGTCGATTGGGGCCGGCGACCGGCTCCCCGCCATAGCGTCCACGCGACGGCGGGCCGGGTCGCGGGGCCATCGAAGCAGGCGAAACCAGATGGGAAACCGGCGACTCGGCAGTCGCCGGCCCCACAACGCGGTTCCACACCAGACTTTGTCAATAGCCCTGCCCCGTCCCTGAGGGTCCAAAAATGGTCTGTTGCCACGGGGGCCGGGGCGGGTAGCGTGGCGGTCCCGCGGGCCGGAGAGGCACGCGCCGGCGCGAGAGGTTCGCCGGACCTCGGATGGATGGACGGATCGGAAGGATTCGAAGACGCACGTCATATCACGCATGAAGAGCTACGACATTGCAGTCATCCCGGGCGACGGAACGGGACCGGAAGTGACCCGCGAGGCGCTGAAGGTGGCGGAAGCCGCCGGGAAGAAGTTCGGGTTCAAGCTGAACTGGCAGCACTATGACTTCGGCGGGGACCGGTACCTGCGCACGAACGAGGTGTTGCCGGACAGCGCGGTCGGCGAGCTGCGCAAGTTCAAGGCGATTTACCTCGGCGCGGTGGGGCATCCGCAGGTGAAGCCGGGCATTCTGGAGAAGGGCATCCTGCTGCGGCTGCGGTTCGAGCTCGAGCAGTACATCAATCTCCGTCCGGTGCGCCTGTATCGGGCCCAGGATTGCCCGCTCAAGGACAAGGGACCGGAACACGTCGATTTCATCGTTGTGCGCGAGAACAACGAGGGCCTGTACGCGGGCGCGGGCGGCAACCTGTTCAAGGGAACGCCGAACGAGGTGGCGATCCAGGAGTCCATCAACACCCGGCGCGGGGTGGACCGGTGCCTGAAGTACGCGTTCGAGCTGGCCAAAAAGCGGCGCGACGCGCGTCCGTGGAAGGGGCTCAAGCCGGAGGACGTCGCGGCGGGCAAGACCGCGCAGTTGACGTTGTGCGGCAAGACCAACGTCCTGACCTACGCGTTCGATCTGTGGTGGCGCGGCTTCCAGGAGATGGGGCCGGCCTACGGGACGGTAAAGACGGACTACGCCCACGTGGACGCGATCTGCATGTGGTTCGTGAAGAACCCGGAATGGTTCGACGTGATCGTTACGGACAACATGTTCGGGGACATCATCACCGATCTCGCGGCGATGATTCAGGGCGGTCTGGGCGTGGCGGCGGGCGCGAACATCAACCCGGACGGGGCCTCGATGTTCGAACCCATGGGCGGCAGCGCCCCGAAGTACACGGGATTGAACGTCATCAACCCCCTCGCGGCGATCAACGCGGCGGGAATGATGCTCGATTTCCTCGGCGAACCCGCCGCCGGCGCGGCCATCGAGGACGCGGTGGTGAAGATCATCAACACCCGGATCCAGTCGCTGGCAGCCGGTCGGATGGGGTGCAGCACGACCGAGGTCGGCGACCTCGTCGCCGCGGCGCTCTAGCCCCGAGGGCACACTCCCCCGAGGCTGCGTGAACGAAGGGTCCTCATCGGCTCGGGCGCGGTCCCCTCGGCGGGTCGCGCCGGCCCACAACCCGCCTTCCGGCGGCTAGTGCCCGGCACCCGATGCGCCTCCTGCTGGTCAACGAGTCGGCTCGCTGCGTGGGGGGCGCCGAGGTGCACCTCCGCCAGGTCCTCCAAGCCCTGCGGGAGCGCGGCCACGACGTGGCCTTCGTGCACGGGGACGTGCCCGTGCCCGAGTCCGGGGAGGCCCGGTCCGCCGGCCCGGGCGCGATTGCACCGTCCGACGTGCCGGCTTGGTCCATCCCCGAATTCGGAGCCGGCGAGGTGCTGGCGCGCGTGGCGGATTGGAATCCGGACCTGGTCTACGCGCATCGCTTGATCGACGCGTCGGTCCTCGTGCCGCTGGTGGAACGCGGGCCGTCCGTGTTCTTCATCCACGGCTATTTCGGGGTCTGCATCAGCGGCGCCCGGTGCATGAAGGCGCCACGTCCGCGGCCCTGCACCCGGCGTTTCGGTTGGGCCTGCCTCCTCCAATACTATCCCCGGCATTGCGGCGGCTGGAATCCCCTCACCCTCTGGCGCGAATTCCGGCGCGAACGCCGAAAATGGTCCCTGTTACGGCGGTTCGACCTCTGGCTCACCCATTCCGAACACGTCCGGGACGAATACGTGCGGCACGGACTGCCGGCGGATCGCACGCGATGCATTCCGTTCTTCGTGGAACCTCCGGGAATCTCCCGCGCGGCGATGGCGACCCAATCCGAGCGCGAACGGCAGCAGGACCCGGGTACGGTGCGGTTGCTGTTTCTCGGGCGGTTCGACGTGCTGAAGGGTGGCCAGTTGCTGATCGCGGCGTTGCCGGAGGTGGTCCGGTTGGCCGGGAGGCCGGTCCATCTGGTCATGGTCGGGGATGGCCCGGCGAGGGCGGCCTGGATGGCGGACGCCGAGCGGGTGACGCGGTCGACGCACGGACGCGCCCGGGTGGAGTTCCCGGGCTGGCGGACGGGCGATGCCAAGGCCGCGGCGCTGGCATCCGCGGAGATTCTCGTGGTGCCGAGCGTGTGGCCGGAACCGTTCGGCATGACGGGACTGGAGGCAGGGTTCTTCGGGGTGCCTTCGGTGGCGTTCGACGTGGGTGGCGTGCGTGCCTGGCTGACGCCCGGGGTGAACGGGCAGCTGGCGTCCGGATCGCCGCCCGACGCGCGGGGCCTGGCGGCGGCGATTGCCGGGGTGGTCATGGATCCGGCCTCCCGGGCGGCGCTGGGGCGGGGTGCCCGGGCGCGGGCGAACGAGTTCGCGCGGGAACGGCACGTGGAGGCTCTCGAACGCGAGTTTGCCTCCTGCATCGGGAGGAGGAAGACAAGGTTATGATCAAGGTCCTGCAGAACTGGGCGGAAATCGGGGAGTGCTGGATGAGTCTGTGCCGGAAACATCTGCCGTTGCACGAGACGCCCCAGAAGAACTGGGATCACGAACTCCTGCGCCGACTCGTCGAGTCGCTGCCCCGGGACGGGTCGCGCGTGGTCGACCTGGGCTGCGGCGGAGGTTTCACGCTCGGATTCCTGCACGCGCTCGGGTTCCGGGACCTCGTCGGACTGGATCTCAACATCGAGGGACGCATGCGGCTCAAGACCTGGGCTCGGATGGTGCGGGGTCGTACCCCCAAGCCGCCCTGGCAGGTGCGGCGACGGGACATCACGCGGACCGGACTCGAGCCCGGCACCATCGACCTGGCGGCCAACGTTTCCGTCATCGAACACGGAGTGCCGAGGCAGGCGTTCCTCGCGGAATGCGCCCGCATCCTGAAACCGGGCGGCCTGCTCTTCGTGACGACCGACTATTGGGAAGCCTTCCCCTCCGAGTCGAAGCGCGGAAGGGCGTTCAACCAGAACTGGGAACCGTTCTCGCGCCCGGACCTCGAACTGCTGCTGAAGCAGGCGGACGAGGTGGGGCTCGAGTTGGTGGATGCCGGACCGGTCCCGGCCTGCGGCGAGGCGACCGTCCACTGGATGGAAACGGACTACACCTTCGCGGCGGTCGCCTGGCGGCGGCGTCCGCGGTGAGCGGGCCGGGTCGGTGCTCAGCCGACGGCTTCGACGACGAGGTCGGGACGTTGAAACGAAGACCCCCGAGCCGAGGCCATCAGGCCACGACACGGGGGTGGTTGGGTCGCCGGCGGGAGCGGGCGCTGAACGGCACTACTTACCGAGCGCGGCGGCGACGTTGCCGACGAGGTCCTTCCCGGGGCGAAGCGTTTTGGCGCCGGGGGTCCAGCGGGCGGGGCAGGCCTCGCTGGGGTTGGCGGCGAGGTGGACGTTGGCCTGCATCTTGCGCAGGAGTTCGTCGGCGCTGCGTCCGACGTTGTAGAAGTGGACCTCGGACGACACGAGTTTGCCCTCGGGGTTGATGATGTAGGTGCCGCGGAGGGCGAGGCCGGTGCCGGGGTCGTAGGCGCCGAAGAGGCGGCTCACGGCGCCCGTGGCATCCGCGGCCATCGGATACTGCACGCCCTTCATGAGGCCTTCGCTGTTGCGCCAGGCGAGATGGGCGAACTTGGTGTCGGTGGAAACCGAGACCACCGTGGCACCCAGCGCGACGAGGGCGGCGTGTTTCTCGGCAAGATCCGCGAGTTCGGTGGGGCAGACGAAGGTGAAATCCGCCGGATAGAACACCAGCACGGTCCACTTTCCGGATCGCCGGTTCTCCGCGAGGGAGAACTTCCCGAAATCACCGGCTGCGGGATCGTAGGTTTCCAGTTCGAAGTCGGGCACCGTGAGGCCGACGGAGACAATTTGGTTCATGGCTTGCGCGTCCATTCGAAAAACCTTGGGAGGCGCGGGGCCGGGGCGTCAACTGGGAAGGTCCCATCGCTGGTCTGGACGCGCGCTCCTCGATCGCGTCCCGCACGGGTGGAGGGCCGCCAAATATAAACCGCGGGAGTTTGAAGATTCGCCCTGGGCCCGGGCGCTGCCGTCGAAAGCCTTGACCGGCAGGGAGCTCGGACGAGAGCGTAGGGCACGGAATCCTGCCGGAGGTTCGCATGAGCGGATGCCTGGCATCGCATCGGCCATGAAAGTCTCCGAACAACCGTGGCGCATCCTGCTGGTGGATGATCACCCGCTCATCCGTGACGGTTTGCGCGCGGCGCTCCATCGCTGGTTGCCGCAGGCGCGGATTACCGAGGCGGGGGACGCCGTGGCGGCGCTCGAACAGGGCGGGGCGCATCCGCCGCAACTGGTTCTGCTGGACGTGCATCTACCGGGCCTGAGCGGGCTCGAGCTGCTGCGGCGGTTCCGCACGGTTTGGCCCCAGGTCCGGGTCCTCATGGTCGCGGGAGAGGCGGATGCCTGGACGGTCCGCGAGGCCCTGGCGGCGGGTGCCTTGGGGTTCGTCGCCAAGACCCGGACGGCCCAGTGCCTCCCGGAAGCGTTGGCGGCCCTGATCGAGGGGCGGGAGTTCCTGTGTCCCGACTGCCGGTTGGCTCTGGAAAAGGCGGGGACATCGAAGTCGGGGGGCGTGGAACCCGGGCCTTCGGTCCTGAGCGAACGGGAGCGCGAGGTTCTTGTGTGGCTCGCCCGTGGGGAAAACACCAAGTCCATCGCGTCAGCGCTGTCGATCAGTCCGAAGACGGTGGAGACGCATCGCAGCCATGTGATGCGGAAACTGGGAGTGGACAGCGTGGCGGCGCTGACGCGTTACGCGATCCGGCACGGCATCGCCTCGCCGTAGGGCATCAGGAATTCCCTGATCCAGCCTCCGGAGGCCGACTCCGATGGAGGTAATGGAAAGGGCCTATCCTGATGACCGCAAATCCAGTTTCCACCCCGCCCACGTCGGCGACCGCCTTGGCGGCGCTCGCGGGTCGCTACCTGACCTTCAACCTTGATCGGGAGTCCTATGCGATTCCCGTGACGAAGGTACGGGAGATCGTCCGGCTTACGGACATCACCCCGGTGCTGCAGATGCCCGCCTACATCCGCGGCGTGATCAATCTGCGCGGGAGGATCATCCCGGTCGTCGACCTGCGGATTCGGTACGGTTGCGCGAAGGCGGAAGACACCGCCCAGACCTGCATCGTGGTGGCGCACGTCCGAACCCAGGCGGGCCATACGACGCCCATGGGCCTGATTGTCGATGCCGTGGACGAGGTCACGTCGATTGCCGCGTCCGAGATCGAGCCGCCACCGGACTTCGGGGCCCAGTCGGCGGCCGACGACCTGCTGGGCATGGCGCGTGTCCGGGGCGGCGTGAAGGCGCTGCTCGACATCGATCGTGCCGTGGGCGGCACCGCTTCCCAATCCGGCCCCGTTGACCCGGCCTTGATCCCCGTTTCCGAACCCGTCGTCTCCTAACCCCACGCGTTGAAATCACCCATGAAACTCGCCACGAAACTCCAGCTCGGATTCTCGGCCCTGGTCGCCCTGGCCATGCTCCTCGGGGGCGTCGCCGTCTGGCAGATGTCCTCCGTTCGCAAGTCTGCCAAGCACATGGCCGAAGACTTCATGCCCGCCACCCTCATCGCGAACGAGGTCGAGCGGTCCTCGCTCCACACGATGTACGACATGCGGGGTTACGCGCTGACCGAGGAGGAGGCGTTCCTGGTCCGCTCCCGGACCAATTTCACCGAGGTCACCAAACGGTTGGCCGAAGCCAAGGCGATGGCCGCGAGCGACGGCGAGAACCTGGCCTTTCTGGGCCAGGCCGCGGCCCAGGCCGAGACCAAGGCGGCGGAGTACGATCAACTCGTGAGCCGGACGGTCACGGTCACGGAGGCGCTGAAACGGGATCGCGCGGCGATGGATCAGTCGGCCCAAGCCTTCATGAAGGAGTGCTATGGATATCTGGACAACCAGAACGCGAAGTTGCGGGAATCCCTGGTCGCCTCGAACTTCACCGCCGCCGCCGTGGCCGCCGCGGTCGCGGAGACCGCCGACCGGAGCAGCAAGGTTGTTCTCGTCAACGAGCTGATCGATCTCGGCAACGCCGTCCGGGTCGGAAACTTCAAATCCCAGACGGACCGCGATCCCATCGTGTTTCGGGAAGCCCAGCGGAAGTTCACGGAAATCAACGCCAAGCTGGACGCGCTCCAGGCGGTCACGAAGCAGGAGGTGAATCTCCGTCAGATCGCCGCCTGCCGGGCCGCCGGTCAGGCGTACAACGACGCCATGGCCAGCTTCCTCAAGAACTGGCTGGAGCGCGAGGACCTGGGCCAGAAGCGCAACCTGGCGGCGGCGGGCGTCCTTTCCGAGGCGGAGAACACGGCGAATACCAGCGCGGGCACGACCAGCCGGATGGCCATCGCGGCCGCGGGCGCGCTGGGGACCGCCTCGACCATCATGCTCGTGGGACTGGGCGCGTCGCTGGTGATCGGCGCCCTGCTGGCCATCTCGATCACCCGGTCGATCACGCGACCCGTGAAAGCCGTCGCCGAGACACTCGCCGCCGGCGCCGAGCAAACCTCGTCCGCCGCGGGCCAGGTGTCCTCCGCGAGCCAGGCGCTTGCGGGAGGCGCCAGCGAGCAGGCCGCCTCGCTCGAGGAGACCAGCGCGTCGCTCGAGGAGCTCTCCTCGATGACCAAGCGCAACGCCGAGAATGCCGCCAAGGTGAAGGAACTCGGCAGCCAGGCCCGGATCGCCGGCGACACCGGAGCGCGCGACATGACCGAGATGACCGCCGCCATGCAGGCCATCAAGGCCTCCAGCGACGACATCGCCAAGATCATCAAGACCATCGACGAGATCG
>CAZSOV010000128.1:0-20613 GCA_964608505.1 uncultured Verrucomicrobiota bacterium | reverse complement strand
ACCTCGCAGAACTCGGCGCATTCGCGGAGGAGCCGGACGAAGTGCTCCTTCTCGGGTGGGGCGAAGATGAAGCGGCGATCCACGATGCGGGAGACGCAGTGGTAATAGGCGAACGGCAGATCCGGCGGTGCCTTGAGACGCGGTCGCGGCATGCCACGAGCGTGCCGCGCACCGTCCCGTGATGCAATCTTTATAAACCGCGGGATTCGGTCGGTATTCTCCCCATTTTTTAGGGTTTTGTGGCGAACTCCAGCCCGGCATTCCGCGCGACGCGGTGAGTTGGGGGGTGGCTGGGGGGTTGCGGAGACCGGGGAGGGGGGAGAGGGTTGGGGCGTGCAGGGGCGGCGGCAGCGGGATGGAGCGGGGTGGTGGTGGCGCGTGGCGCCGGGCTGGGCATTGGCGTGGGCGTCGCTGTGGGGGGCCTGGGGGCAAACGGGTTCGCGAATCACGGCCTGGCGGGCGGCGGAGGGGTTGCCGCAGTCGGCGGTGAACGGCGTATCGCTGGGGGCCCACGGGAGGGTGTTCACGACGCACGACGCGGCCCTGCCGGTGGCGCGGAACGACGGGTTCCAGATCACGCTGGTGCCGAATTCGGTGGGGGCGGCGAGCCGGGTGCACGCGAGCCGTAGCGAGCAGTTGTGGAGCGTCTATTCCGGGGGGGTGCTGGAACAGACCGGGGAGGGCTGGAACCGGCACGCGCTGGAGGAGGTGGCGGCCGAGTACCGCGCCAATCCGAACCGGGTGCTCCGTTCGATTCCGCTGGCGCCGCTGGATCGGAACCGGGTGCTGGTGATCCTGCCGGACCGGATTCTGGAGTTCGATTCGGGCGAACGCCGTTCGACGGTGCTTCGGCTGGCGTCGGAGGCCCAGGTGGGCCGGTTCGGGGAGGCGTGTCCGGCGTTGGATGACGGGCTGTGGGTGGCGGGGACGAACGGGTTGCTCCGGATTTCGGGGCCGGTGCGGCAGATGCGCCCGGGGGTGGTGATGAGCGAGCATGTGGCACCGGCGGAGCTGCGTTTGGTGGAGTTGCAGCGTCCGTTCACGGACCGGCATGGCGTGGTGGTGATGGCGGGGGAGGCGTCGACGGGCCGGGGAGGCGAGCGGGAGCGGGTCGTGGTGCGATTCGCCAACGGGCGGTGGGAACGCTGGACCACCCCGGGCCATAACGTGCGACAGGCGTGGCCCGGGGCGGACGGGGAATTGTGGGGGCACACGGCGGGGGCGGTGGTGAGGTTGGAGCCGGAGGGCGAGCGGTTGCGGTTGCGGACGATGTTGCAGGTGGGCCGGGTGGCGGATGTGGCGGTGGAGCCGCAGGGCGTGGCGTGGATCGCGACGTCGGAAGGGTTGTTCCGGATCGCGCCGGTGCCCTGGCGGCCGGTGGCGCAGTTGGAACGGGAATCGGGTCCCGTGTTCGCGATTACGAACGATCGGCGGGGACGGGTGGTGGCGGCGGGCAGCCAGGCGTTTTACTGGCTGGAGGGCAGCGAGTGGCGGAGCGCGGGGTGGCGTCGGGGTGTCGCGGAGGACAGCCGTCATCCCGGGGAGGTGATTTTTCCGCTGGCCGATGGCGGGCTGCTGGTGCGGTGGGGCACGGAGGTGCAGCGGGTGGGAGCGGACGGGCGGATGCTGGACCCGGACCCGGCCTGGGCGGGGTGCACGCCGATGGGAGTGGCCCTGGACGGACGGGTGCTGTTGTTCCGGGCGGGCGCGGGGGGCGCGGACTTGGCGGCTTTCGATGGTCGGGGCGTGGAACATTACGCGGCTTTGCCGGACGGGTGGGGGGATGACGACGTGCCGGGGTTCGCGCGGCAGATCCGGAGCGGGGAATTGTGGCTGGGCGGAGGAAACGGCCTGTGGGTGCGGCGCGGGGAGAACTGGGAGTCGGTGTCCCGGGACAGCGGTCCGGGGGCCGAGGCACCGGACCCGCCGCGCGTGGCGTTGGAGCGGGCGGATGGGCGGATTCTGATCGGAGGGGAGGACGCTTTGCGCGAGTTCGACGGTCGGACCTGGAAGGTGCTCCGGCGCGGCTTCGACGGGATCCATGGCCTGCATTCGGCCAAGGACGGTTCCCTGTGGGTGGCTTCGGGGAACGGACTGCACCGGTGGCGCGACGGGTTCTGGTTCACCCTGGGGGAGGAGGAGGGCATGCGAGCGGGGGCGGTGTTCGGGGTGTTCGAGGACGGGAGCGGACGGTTGTGGGCGGGGACGGCGGGGGGGCTGATGACGTTCGACGACCTGGCGGACCGCGACCCGCCGCGGTCGCTGATCGCGGGGGCGGATTTACCGGAGCGGGCGGGGGACCAGCGGGCGCTGTTCGTGCTGGGCGGCGAGGATCGATGGCGGTTCACGCCCGAGGGACGGCTCATGTTTTCGTCGCGGCTCGGCAACAATCCGTGGTCGACGTGGCGTCCGGCGGGGAGCGTGCAGTTCACGGATCTGACGGCGGGAACGCACCGGTTCCAGGTGCGCGCGCTGGACCCGAGTCACAACCTGCAGGTGGGGGTGACGGAATTGGAATTCGTGGTGGCGTTGTCCTGGTTTCGGGACCCGCGGCTCGTCGGGGCCTCGGCGCTGGTGGGATTGTTGCTGGTGGCTCTGGGGGTGCAGGCGGCGCTCGGGTATCGGCGTTTGAAGCGCAGCTACGCGGAGGTCGGGCGGCAGGTGGCGGAGCGGACCGAGGCGTTGGAGCGGGCCAACGCGGAGTTGCTGCACAGCCAGAAGATGCGGGCGATGGGCACCCTGTCGGCGGGGGTGGCGCACGACTTCAACAGCCTGCTTTCGATCATCCAGGGTTCGGCCCAGTTGCTGGAAGGCCAGTTGGACGATCCCGAAAAGGCACGGATGCGGCTGCATCGGATCCGGACCGCGGTGGACCAGGGTGCGGGTTTGGTGCGGGCCATGCTGGGGTTCAGCCGGCGTCCGGCGGCCAAGGGTCGGGGGGATCTGGATCTGGCGGAGCTGGTCGACAGCGCGGTCCGGTTGGTGGACGAGCGGTTGGGGGAACGGATCGAGCGGGTGCTGCCGCCAGGGGGGGTGCCCCGGGTGAAGGGCACGCCGGAGATGCTGCAACAGATCCTGTTGAATCTCGTGCAGAACGCGGACGAGGCGGTCGGCCATCGGGGTCTGGTTTGGATCGAACTCGAGCTGGCGGGCGGACCGAGGGCGGAGATGGTGCTCCGACCGGCGGAGGCAGCGGGTTACGTGGTGCTGCGGGTCCGGGACGAGGGCGTGGGGATTTCGCGTGAGCACCTGAACCGGATCTTCGAACCGTTCTTCACGACCAAGGGGTTCAGCAGCCGGCGGGGCACGGGCCTGGGGCTCCTGATGGTGTACGAATTCGCGAAGGAGATGGGGGCCGGGCTCGCGGTGGAATCCGAGTTGGGCAAGGGCAGCCGGTTCGAGGTCTGGCTGGCTAGGGCGGAGTGAGCGTTGTTCGGGGTGCTTCCGGCAGGGGGCGGGCGCCGGTTTTCGGTGTCGGTGAGCAGGCGGTACTCGGCGGTCTAGGGGATTCGCTGGTGGAATCGTTCGGTGCGGGTGAGCCAGGCGCAGAACGCCTTGGAGTCGTCCCAACTCACCTGTTGACCACCGGGTGGCTTGGGCCCGGAGTGATGGGGACGCCTTTGTGCTCCGGGTCTTTCCATGACATGTCCACGCCGGGGTTTTCCCTGGTGTAAGCGGCGTAGTCCTGCACGCGGGTCTGCCAGATGGAGAGGCGCAGGCTCTTCCGGACGTCGGCACTCATCGGCACGGAGACGAAGCGCGTGCCGAGGGAGTTCACGAAGAGTTTTTCGCGCGGGGCGAGCATGGAGGGTCCCGGGGCGGCGCGGCATTCCCGGCCGGTCCATTCGAGTTCGCCGGAGGTGGCGCGGGGGCGCGCCACCTCCGGCCACTGTCTGGCATCCCTGCGGGATGGCCGTGGGAGGGGGCTTGGGGGCGATGGCGCGCTGGCGCGATGGACATCCCGACAGGAGCGACTCGAGCGCGCGCGTAGCGGGGCATGTCGTGAGTTGGGCGAATGTCGCGGCGCGGACGCCGCGGATGGCATCCCGACGGGATGCCAGACAGTGGCCGGAGGTCGAACGACCTCCGGAAAGCGGATTGGGCGGCGCGGCGGATCGGTTCGGGGTCCGCAGCCGTTTTCATTCAGCCGTCGATCTTCTTCTGCGCGGGGCCGGTGACGGGCGGGTGGGGGCGGGAGGAGAGCAGTACGAAGGCGGTGAGGGCGAGGGCGGCGAGGGTAAAGAGGATGCCGTTGGGGGTGCGGGTGGTCCAGGGCTGCCAGGGCCAGGGAAACTGGAAGAAGGCGTAGTTGAGGCCCCAGTAAATCCAGGTGGCGAAGAGAAGGAAGCGCCCGAGCCATGGGGCGGCGAGGGCGCCGGCGCGGGCGTCGCGTCCGGCCCGGAGGGCGAGGGCGCCGGCGAACAGAAGCGGGAGCAGGACGTAGAGCAGGCCGCCGGGCAGGGGGCCGAGGGCGTGTTGCTCCACGACGACCTGCTGGTAGGTCTTGATCGCGATGGGCAGGAGGGTGATCGGGAGGATGACGAGGAAGGGGGCGGCGCGCCCGCCGGCGACGAGGACGATGGGGATCCACGCCATGGAGAGTCCGAAGTCGTAGAGGAAAGAGCAGAGGCGGGAGTCGGTGAATTGCTCGCCGACGAGGAGGACGAGGTGGAGGGCGAGGAAGATGGCTTCGAGCCAGGGGCGGAGGAGAGGGGCGGGCGGGGCGGCCAGGTCGGGTGGGGCGACGTGTTTTCGGTGGAGCCAGGCGCCGAGTCCGAGGGTGGCGCCCATGACGGTGCCGAAGGTGGTTTCCATCATGTTCCACCAGTTGATGTGGGGATCGAGCGTGGCCCAGGCACCGGACTGGAACGCGGCCCTGTTCCAAGCGTGCCAGGCCTGGAGGGATTGGCCGAGGGGAAAACCGAGGGCGCCGCCGAGGAAGCCCCAGAGGCCGAGGCGCCAGGCGAGGGAATCCTTCCGGGCCCCGCGGGCGTAGGCGAGGAGGCCGAGGAAGGCGACGAGCAGTCCGCCCCAGACCTCGCGGCGGGGTTTGAGTTGGTCGGGGGAAAGGTCGGGCCGCCAGTGCCAGTCGGCGGAGAAGTAGAATCGGGGGAGGAGACGGAGTTGGGGGTGGAAGGGGGCGTTGAGCAGCCATTCGCCGAATTCGCAGAGGGCGAGGAGCGCCATGACCAGCCAGAAGAGGTCGGTGGCGCGATGGCGGGAGCGGCCGAGACCGAGTCCGAGGAAGGCGCCGGCGAAGCCGATCCAGAGTCCGCCCTTGAGGGCGAGGCCGAGGAGGCCCCAACGGAGGGCGGCCCCGTTGCCGACGAGATCGGCGTCCTGGGTGAGGCCGATGGTCTGGCCGTAGGTCATGGAGCCGCCGAAGCCCATGGCGAGGGTGCCGAAGGCGACGGCGCGGACGGCGGCGGCGAGGGGCCAGGCGGGGGCGAGGAGGCGGACGAGGACGAGGCTGACGAGGAGGCCGGCGATCATGGCGCCGGTTTCGTGGCCGTACTGGCCGCGGATGCCCCAGCCGAGGCCGCCGGCGAGACCGGCGAGAAGGACGGGTCGCCAGAGGGGCGGGGACGGAGCGGTGGACGGAAGGGAGGGATCTCCGTTCATGGAGTCACCGGGTTCTCGGACGGGACGGGCGTGGCGACGTTGCCCCGAGGGCGGGACGGGCGCCGCGTGAGGGCACGCGGTCTGCCGCAGGCCGTCCCGGGGCGCGGGCGCGGGCGAGGCGGGGAGGTGGCGGGGGTGGCGGCGGGCAGGTCACGGAAGCGCGGGGTCGGGCTGGGGGCGCGGGGCGAGGGTGCCGACGAGGGCGGGAAACCGGCACTCGTGGCAGAGGGCGTTGGAATGGGAGCAGAAGTCGCGGACGATCTGGAGGAGTCCCTGTTGCGCGGCGGCGGTCTTGCGGATGGGGAGGTTGTCGGTGCCGAAGAGGCGGGCGCGCACGAGCTTGAGGGTGGCGTTGTCCTCGCCGGCGGGCCAGGCGTGGTAGCGGGTTTCGACGCGTTGTTTGACGGCGGCCTCGGCGCCGGCATCGGCGCGGGCCCAGAACCAGGGGAGGATGGCGTTGACGGCGAGGTCATTGACGCGTCCGGTGCCGAGGAGCGTGGGGGCGTCGGGAAGTTCGCGGGAGTCGAGGGTGTAATGGCGCCGCCAGAAGCTCTCGGTGCCGGTGCCGAGGGCCTGGATGAGGGAGGTGTCGCCGGAGCCGGGTTCGAGGTCGGTTTGGAACCACTGTTCGAGGCGGGTTTCCCACTGGGGATCGGCGATCCAGGCGGCGGCGAGGGCGAGACGGCGCTGGGGGTGGTTGGCGGGCCGGACGCCGTGGAACCGCCAGAGGGCGGGGGGCAGGAGGGAGGAGCGGAAGGTGCCGCGTTCGCGCCACCAGAGGTCCCACAGGCGGCGTCCGCGGGTGCCGGGTTTGGGCTCGGTGGGGAGGAGGCCGGAGAGACCGAAGAGGCGGGCTTCCCAGAGTTGGCGGGCATCGCGGGCCTCGGAGGGGACGAGGCGGACGGCGGGGAGGAGTTCCGCGAGGCGCTGCATGGGCCAGGCGTTGTGCTTGTAGCCGAGGGCGCGGAAGACGCCTTCCCAGAGGGCCTGGTGCCAGCCGACGACGCGGGCGCGGGCACGGAAGAGATAAGCCTTGGTCTGGAGTCGGACCTGGGCGGCCTGGCGGAGGAGTTCCTGGAGGTCGGCGGGGGCGAGTTGGCGGAGGGGGCCGGAGCACTGGCCCTGGAGCCATTCGACGGGGGTTTCGCCGGCGCCGCCGACCCAGGACCGGAGTTCGTCGAAGGGAGCGTCGAGGGCGTCGCGGACGGCGACGGTGGTGAGGGGTTGGGGGCCGGCGGCGGGCGGATCCCAGACGACATGGAGGATGACGTCCTGGTAGGCGGCGTTGCCGGCGTGGCCATGGCTTTTCCAGGCGCCGGAGACGAGGTCGATTTCGACGTCGCCCGAGACGGGGTCGGCGTCGCCGACCTGAAGGACGGCGCGGAGGAAATCGGGTCCGGCCTCGCGGTTCCAGAAGCCGGGATGGAGGACGGTGATTTTGCGGCCTTCGGTGGTGACGAGTTGGTCGCGGCGGAGGCGTTGGTGGGCCCAGATTTCCTGGAGCCAGCGTTCGGGCGGGTGGGCGGAGGCGGGGGGTTCGCGGAAGCCCAGGGCGGGCCCACCTTGCTCGCGCCAGGCGAGGTACGTATCCGAGGAAAGTGTCATCCCCCGAAGAACCGAGCAGGTTGGGACGGGTGGGGCAAGGAGCAAACGTGCGCGGCTGTTGCCAAGCTCGGGGGGGGGCGCGCAAGCTGGGGGTCGGATGTCCGATCGGTTCTACATCACCACGGCGATTGATTACGTGAACGGGCAGCCTCACCTGGGGCATGCCTACGAGAAGGTCGTCACCGACGTCATTGCGCGGAGCCGGCGCAGTCTGGGCGAGGAGGTGTTCTTCCTGACGGGCCTGGACGAGCACGGGCAGAAGGTGCAGCAGGCGGCGGCGGCGGAGGGGAAGGATCCGCGGACGTATTGCGACGGGCTGGCGGCGTCGTGGACGGGGCTGGCGCGGACGTTGAACCTGAGCCATGACGATTTCATCCGGACGACGGAGCCGCGGCACGGGGTGGTCGTGCGGGCGATGCTGTCGAAACTGCATCGGGAGGGGCGCTTCCGGGAGGGGATTTACGAGGGTTGGTATTCGGCGAAGGAGGAGACGTTTTTGACGGAGAAGGACCGACTGCCGGACGGGACGTTTCCGGCGGTGTACGGCGAGGTGACGCCGTTGTCGGAGAAGAACTATTTTTTCCCGCTGCGTCCGTACCAGGAGTGGTTGATCGGGCATATCGAGGCGCATCCGGAGTTCATCGTGCCGGAGTACCGGCGGAACGAGGTGCTGGGATTTCTGCGGAAGGAGACGCTGGAGGACCTGTGCATTTCGCGGCCGAAGGCGCGGTTGAGCTGGGGGATACCGCTGCCGTTCGACGAGGACTACGTGACGTACGTGTGGTTCGACGCGCTGACGAACTACGTGAGCGTGGCGGCCGCGCGGGGGGATGCGGCGGCGGCGGGGCCGCTGGGGCTGCCGGTGGACGCGGGGGCGCCGGGGTTGTGGCCGGCGGTGCACGTGATCGGGAAGGACATCCTGAAGTTCCACGCGGTGTACTGGCCGATCATGCTGCACGCGGCGGGGTTGGCGTTGCCTCGGCAGATCCTGGCGCATGGCTGGTGGCAGAAGGACGGACAGAAATTGAGCAAGACGACCGGGAACGTGGTCGATCCCATCGCCGTGATTCAGGAATGGGGCGTCGACGCCTTTCGATATTACGTGACCCGGGAACTGGACCTGGGGCCGGACGGGAACTGGACGGACGGGGGGTTCGCGGCGCGGTACCAGGCGGAGCTGGCGAACGGGCTGGGCAACCTGGTGAACCGGTCGTTGAAGATGCTGAAGAGCTACCGCGGGGGCCGGGTGCCGGCGCGATCGGGCGATCTGGAAGCGGAGGCGACGCGGGTGACGGCGCAGGTCACGGCGGACTATCGCGGGTACCGGTTGCAGGGGGCGCTGGTCGGGATCTGGGAACTGGTGAACCGGGCGAACAAGTTCGTGGAGGAGACGGCGCCGTTCAAGATGGCGAAGGACCCGGCGCAGGCGGCGCGGCTGGATCAGGTGCTGTACTCGCTGGTGGAGTGCTGCCGCGTGCTCGGGGTGCTGCTGTGGCCGGTGATGCCGGAGACGGCGGGGAAGATCCAGGCGCAGCTCGGGTTGAGCGGGGCGCCGGACCGGATGGCGGCGGCGGCGTGGGGTGGATTGCAGGAGGGCCAGGAGGTCGGCGAGCCACAACCGTTGTTTCCGCGGAAGGACGTGGCGAAGGCCTGAGCGGCGTGGGAGGCGAATCGCGCATGGACACGAGCGGACACGGGGCTGGCAACGGCGCAGCGCGCGGATGGTGGAGCGTGTGGCTCTGTCTGAGCCTGTGGCTGGCCGGGTGGCCGGGACGGGCGGCGGACGCCACGGCGGAGTTCGACGCGGCGGCGAAGTTGTACGAGGAGGGCCGGCACGTGGAGGCGGCGCGGGCCTACGAGCGGCTGCTGACGAACGGGGTGGTGACGGCGTCGGTGTGGTTCAACCAGGGCAATGCGTGGTTCAAGGCGGGCCGGTTGGGCCGGGCCATCGCGAGTTACCGGGAGGCGCAACGGCTGGCGCCGCGGGACGCGGAGGTGGCGGCGAACCTGACCCTGGCGCGGTCCCGGCTGCCGAGCGGATCGCCGCCCCCGCCGGGCGCGGGATGGCCGTTGCTGGCGCTGCTGACACCGGACGAATGGGCGTGGGCGGCCCTGGGCGCCTCGTGGTTATGGCTGGGGCTCCTGGTCGCGCGAGTTCTGCGCCCGGGACTCCGGGATGGCACGAGTTCGTTCGCCTGGTGCCTGGGGATGGCGACGCTCCTGCTGGGCAGCGGAGCCGGGCTGGCCTGGCGCGGCACCGGCCAGGGGGCGGCCGTGGTGACGGTGGCGGAGGCGACGGCACGGTACGGGCCCCTGCCCGAGGCGCAGGCCGCGCATCGTCTGACGGAAGGCATCGAGTTGCGCATCGTCGACCGGAAGAACGACTGGCTGCAGGTGCGCGACGGACAGGGGCGGCAGGGGTGGGTGGCGAGGACCGAGGTGAGCGAGGTGCGATAGGGGGCCGAGCAGTCGCTTGATCTGCTCGATCATTTCGACCCGGAACCCGTGGTCATCGTGGAGCGGAAGCAGGGGGCCTCCGTGTTTCGCAGACTGGAGCGTGCTGATCTTGCCCACTGGCTGGACGAGATTACTCGCCGGGCGATTTGGTCCGGAACGACATCGTGGAATCCGGTCCTCGTCATGAGCAGGCCAACCGTCTTCTGCTTCGTCGAGCGCCCGATTGAAAATGCCGTCCTCAAACGGTTGCTTGCTCCGCATCTGGGTGGGCTCGGCGTGGATTCTCATGCGCCGATCGTCAGGTCGGTAGGCGGGCGTCGTGGGACTGCAACAACGCGACGACATCCGGATGCCCTCGTCGGGTGGCCCAGGCCAGCGGGGTGGCCCAGGGCGGATCGTCGGGCAGGTTCGGCGAGGCACCACGCTGGAGCAGGAACCTGACCATCTCCGTCCGTCCGAACTTCGCGGCCCAGCCGAGCGGGGTGGAGCGGATGTCCTCGTCCCGGGCGTGGATGTCCGCGCCGTGATCGAGGAAGATGGCGGCCTTCTCCACGTCGCCATCCCGGGCGAACTGGTGGAGCGGCGTGATGCCCAGCCAGTCGGGTGCGCCGGGGTCCATGCCGTGGCGGAAGAGCAGTTCGTTGAGTTCGCGGGTCTTGGCCCCGACGGCCCAGCCGGGGAACCGGACGCGGCAGGGAAGGTCGGGACGATAGCGCAGCATGAGCCGGACGAAGGATTCGTGGCCGTTGCTGGCGGCATTCGCGAGGGCCTCCGGGTCCTCGGCCAGGGCCGGATTGGCGGCGAACACGGCGGCGGCCGTCTGGAGGTCGTCGTAGGCGGCGAGCAGGTCCACCGAGCGGGCGGCCCCGTGCGCGCAGAGCAATTCCAGCATCCGCGTGTCGCCGTTCGAGATCACGCGACTCAGGGTGTCGGCGGAGCTTTCGACGGCGACGTTGGGATGCGCGCCGTGTTGGAGGAGCAGCTGGACGATCTCGAAGTGGCCGTTGGCCGCGGCGGAGTAAAGCGCATGGCCCCGCGGCGCGATGCCTTCCTCCGGCAGGTTGGGATCGGCGCCGTGTTGCAGGAGGAGGCGGACGATCTCGAGGTGGCCGTGTGCGGCGGCATTCCTGATCGGGGCGCCGGACCCGGCGTAGTAGGAGCTGTAGTCGGACACGCGATTCGCGAGCGAGGGGTCATGGTCCAGCAGGGCGCGCACGCGGGTCAGGTCGCCGGTGGCGCAGGCCATGCCGAGGTCCACGGTCGCGCCGCGGTCGACCAGGTGCCCGTAGACGGTTTCGGGCGTCGTCGGCCAGTCCTTGGGGACGTCGCGCCAGCCGCGGAAGTGGTAATCCCCGCGGGTCAGGTGAATGGGCCGGGCGCCGTCGTACCGCCGGGCCTGGAGGTCGGCGCCGCGGCGGAGCAGTTCGTCGATGAAGTCCAGTTGCCGGGTCATGACGGCCCAGTGGATGGGCTGGTTGGCGCGCAGGTCCCCGGCGTGGAGCAGGGCGGGGGAGTCCTCGAGCAGTGCGCGGAGGCGGGGAAGGTCGTGGTCGCGGATGGCGGCCGCGGCGGGTTCGCCGCGTGGGGAGATGCCGTGACGTTGTTCGAGAGTCGACTCCAACAGGCGCTCCATTTCGGCGTGGCCACGATCCCGGCTGATCTGGACCAGGCTGTCGTCGAGGGCGAGGCCGATGGGATCGGGATCGCGCGCCAACAGGAAGGCGGCGACGTCGAGGTGATTCTCCCGCACGGCGAAGTAGAGCGGTTTGCGGTAAAGGTACTGGCAGCGCACGAGGGCGGGATGGTCGGCCACGAGGCGTTCGACGGTTGCGAGATCGCCGGTGGCGCAGGCTTGGAGGAGCGACCAGACCTCCGTTCCGGTTCCCGTGGACCACGTCAGGGGGTCGTTGGTTTTGAGTTCCTCGGGTTGGTTCATGGAGGGCGGGGGCTTCGCGCGGCGGCGGGGCAGGGTTCGTGTCGGAGGGACGTCGAGCTTTGCGAGCTTTCCCGGGTCGGACGGGAGTTGTCAGGCCCGATTTCGGGAGGGCCGGGGCTTTCGCGGCGAGGGGGATCGCGCTAGTCTAGCGCGTCCTTCCCATGGCACGCCCCCCTCGACGACGCTGGAGATTCTGGATGCTGCTGGGCGGTCTGCTCGTGGGCATGGCCATGGTGGCGACGCTCCATGTCGCGGACCGCGTCTGGCGGGAGTTGGTTCAGGACCGGAGGCCGCGGTTGCGGACGGGTCGGGTGGCGGAGCGGGTTCCGCGTCCGCGTCCGGGTCCGGTGTTTGCCGCGCCGTCGTATCCGTTGCTGGCCATCGCCGAGGCAGGCCATGAACCGGCGCAGCCGAAGTCGGGGGTGCCGGTGCTGATCACGGCGCGGTGGGAGAAGGGGGGGGCGCCGACGCGTCCGGTGGTGCAGGTGCAGGTGGTGGAGCCGGGGCACTACGTGCGGAGCGGGGATGCGGAGTTCGAGGACGGCTGGCGGGAATGGCCCTTGCGGGACGACGGGCAGGGCGGGGATCGGGCGGCGGGGGACGGCGTGTTTTCGGCGGAGGTGGGGGCGGAGGTGCAGGTGCACCGTCGACTGGTGCGGTACCGGTTCCGGGACGTGGACACGGCGGGTCGGGTGCAGGCATGGCCGGCCTCGACGAACGCGTGTCCGAACCGGGCGTGGTGGGTGTACGACGGGGTGCCGGCGTGGACGGGGGCGAGTCGGCGGGGCGCGGGCCGGGCGTGGTCGTTTTCGGGGGAGTTCATGGCGACGCTGCCGGCGTATCACCTGCTGGCGCGGAAGGAGGACGTGGAGCGGAGCCAATGGCAGCCCGCGTACAACCGGCAGCCGTTCCCGGGGACGTTCATCGCGGACGGGCGGGTGTACGATCACATCCAGTTCCACAACCGGGGGCAGGCGAGCACGTACGTGGCGGGGAAGAACAAGTGGGGGTTCAAATTCGGGCCGGGGCAGGGCTTCGCGGCGCGGGACGCGTGGGGTCGCCCCTACCGGCTTCCGTGGAAGGGTTTCAATCTCAACGCGTGCGCGAGTCCGTGGGCGCCGGTCAACCGGGGGATGGCCGGGTTGGACGAGGCGGTGTCGTACCGGGCGTACCAGTTGGCGGGCGTGCCGGCGCCGAACACGCATTGGGTGCAATTGCGGGTGGTGGACGACGAGGAGGAGGCGCCCGCGACGGACCCCTACGGGGGCGATCTCTGGGGATTGTATCTGGTGGTGGAGGAGAAGAACGAGACCTGGCTGAAGGAGCGGGGCCTGCCGGAGGGGAGCATCTTCAGCGCGGAGAGCGGTCCGAAATACCTCGCGCCGGGCCAGCCGGAGGCGGAAGCGGAGCGCCAGCGGTTTCTGATCGGCCCGCAGGGGGCCGCGGCGGAGTCCTGGTGGCGGGCGCACCTGGACGTGGGTCGGTACACGAGTTTTCACGCCATGAACCGGGTGCTGGCGAACATCGATCTGCGCGAGGAGGGGAATCACTACCTGTACCTGCCACCCGATGGGCGGTGGATCGTGCTGCCGCATGACCTGGACATGATGTTCATTCCGAAGACGCACTGGCCCGGGGTCATGGCGGCGAACGGGTGCCTGCGGGCGGCCACGATCCGGGAGGAATACCGGAATCGGGCGCGGGACGTGCTGGATCTGTTCTGCGCGGACGCGTCGCCGCGGGGCGGGCAGGTGGGGCAGTTGGTGGCGGAGATGGCGGGGATGCTGGCGCCGGCAGGATTCGAGCGGAACTGGGCCGAGGTGGACGAGGCGATGTGGAACTTCCATCCGCGCAGTCATCAACGGGGTCAGTTCTACCGGACGCCGGCATCGGACCAGCGGTTCGGGGGCAATTGGCGGCGGCAATTGGCGACCCCGGACTTCGCGGGGTTCTGCCGGTACATCGTCGAGTTCTGCACCGATGCGCGTCCGGGCGGCGATTACGCGCCGAACGACGGCGACCAGCGGGGTTACGGCTTTGGTTTCCTGAAGACCGAGGCCGACCAGGGGCGGGCGCCGGCGCGGACGGCAATCCGGTACCGGGGGCGGGAAGGTTATCCGGTCGACGCCCTGGAGTTCGGGCTGGCGGGGGAGGCTCGTTCGGCGAAGGGGACGATCCAGTGGCGGGTGGCGGAGATCGCGGCGCCGGGAGTGGCGGGGCATCAGACGGGACAACCCTGGCGTTACGAGCTGGAGGCGGTCGGGGGAACCTCCGGCCCGGGGCTGGCGCCGGGCGAGACGTGGCGAGTGGAGCCGGCGGTCTGCCAGCCGGGCCGCACCTACCGGGTGTGGGCGCGCGTGCGCGAGGCCGACGGACGGTGCGGACATTGGTCGGAGCCGGTGCCGTTCGTGGCGGGGGCGGCGGGGGGGCGGCGCCCGTGAGCGTGAGGGTGATCCGCGGGGAGTATTGGCGGGACCTGCTCGATCAACCGCGGGCGTTGCGGGCGACGGCGGAAGCGTTGGCGCCCCGGCGATTCCCGG
Organism: uncultured Verrucomicrobiota bacterium; assembly: GCA_964608505.1. Lineage (GTDB taxonomy): Bacteria > Verrucomicrobiota > Verrucomicrobiia > Limisphaerales > CAIMTB01 > CAIMTB01. Next base: position 6,453 of record CAZSOV010000128.1, on the reverse strand, counting down.
GGGCATTGCGCGACGCGGTGCGGGCGGCGGGCGCGCGGATCGTGCTCACCGGCATGGGGTCGTCGCTGCATGCCTTGTATCCGCTGCATCTGGCGTGGCTCGCGCGCGGGGTGGACTGCGCGTGGGTGGAGACGGCGGAATTGCTCCAGAGCCAGCCGGCGTTGCTGGCGCGGGCGACGGTCGTGGTGGCGGTCTCGCAATCCGGCGCGAGCGCGGAGGTGGTGCGGTTGACGTCGTCCGTGGCGGACGGAGCCCGGTTGGTGGCGGTTTCCAACACGGCGGAAAGCCCGCTCGTGCGCGCGGCCCGGGATGTGGTGCTGACCGAGGCCGGTCCGGAGGCGACGGTCGCCTGCAAGACCTATCTGGCGACGCTGGCGGCCCTGGCGTGGTTGGAGCGCGGCGTGATTGATGACGGCGAAGCGGGGTTGGAGGAGGTCGGGGGGGGGGTGCGGGAGGTCGCGGCGGCGGGGGAGGCCATCCAGGCCGACCTGGAGGGGCGCGTGGCCCGGGTGGCCGCGGAGTTGGGGGATGTGCAGCACGTGTTCCTGGCGGGGCGGGGACGGTCGCTGGCGGCCGTGTGGAGCGGGGCGTTGATTGCCAAGGAGGCGGCCGGGGTGCCGGTCGAGGGGATGACGGGCGCGGCGTTGCGCCACGGGCCGCTGGAGATGTGCGGTCCGGATGTGTACGTCCCGGTCTTCGAGGGGGTGGGGGCGGCGGGGATGCTCCAGCGACGGCTGGCGCGGGATCTGCGGGACGCGGGGGCGAGGGTGGGTTGGATCGCGTGCGGTGAGGAGGCCGAGGTCTGGCGGATTCCGGCGGGCACCCCGGCCACGGCACCGATCCGGGAGGCGCTGGCGACGCAGTGGCTGAGCCTGGCGTTGGCGGCGCGACGGGGGCGGGAGGCGGGGCGTTTCAGCCGGGCGACGAAAGTGACGCGCGTGGAGTGAGGGAGACGGGAGGGAAGGGGGGGATATGGGCGATGAGGGATTCGAACCCCCGACCATCTCCGTGTAAAGGAGCCGCGCTAGCCGCTGCGCCAATCGCCCACCCGGGGAAGGACCGACGCGGCAAGGAAAGCCGGCCCTGCCCCGGATTGGCAATGGGAAATCGGGATTCGACAGGGCCCGGCAACGGGGGTAGAGGCCGGGCATGCGTTCCCAATGCATCCGGTGGCGCCTGTACGGGTGGCGCCTGTACGCGGGGGTGGTGATGTCGTTTGCCGTGGGATGGGTTTCCCGGACGGCGGGCGCGGAGACCTACGACGTCGTGATCTACGGCGGCACCTCGGCGGGGGTGGCGGCGGGGGTGCAGGTGCGGAAGATGGGGAGGTCGGTGGTCGTGGTGGGACCGGACCGGCATCTGGGCGGGTTGTCGAGCGGAGGGCTGGGGTTCACGGACACGGGGAACAAGGCGGTGATCGGAGGGTTGGCGCGGCAGTTCTATCATCGGGTCTGGCAGCATTACCAACGTCCGGAGGCATGGCGGTGGCAGCGGCGCGAGGCGTACGGGAACAAGGGCCAGGGCACGCCGGCCATCGACGGGGAGCAGCGGACGATGTGGATCTTCGAGCCGCACGTGGCGGAGGCGGTGTTCGAGGACTGGGTGCGCGAGCACGGGATTCCGGTGCATCGGGACGAATGGCTGGACCGGGAGAAGGGCGTCGCGAAGGAAGGGGATCGGGTGCGGTCGATCACGATGCGGAGCGGGCGGCGGTACGAGGGGCGGATGTTTTTGGACGCGACATACGAGGGCGATCTGATGGCGGCGGCGGGCGTGCGATATCACGTGGGGCGCGAGTCGAAGGCGACGTATGGCGAGGAATGGAACGGGGTACAGACCGGGGTCCTGCATCACCGGCATCATTTCGGAGCCGTGAAGGAGCCGATCCGTCCGTACGTGGTTCCGGGCGATCCGACGAGCGGGGTGCTGCCGCGGATCAGCACGGTGCCGCCGGGGGACTACGGGGCGGGGGACCGGAGGATCCAGGCTTACTGCTTCCGGCTGTGCCTGACGCGGCATCCGGAGAATCGCGTGCCCTTCGCGAAACCGGAGGGGTACGATCCGGCGCAGTACGAATTGCTGGTCCGGATCTACCAGGCCGGGTGGCGGGAGACCTTCGACAAGTTCGATCCGATTCCGAACGAGAAGACCGACACGAACAACCACGGGCCGATGAGCACGGACAACATCGGGATGAACTACGACTATCCGGAGGCGACGTACGAACGTCGGCGCGAGATCCTGGCGGAGCACGAGCGGTACCAGAAGGGCTGGCTGTACTTCATCGCCAACGATCCGCGCGTTCCGGCGGAGGTGCGGGAGAAGATGGCCGAATGGGGCCTGGCGAAGGACGAGTTTCGGGACCACGGGAACTGGCCGCACCAGATCTACGTGCGGGAGGCCCGGCGGATGGTGGGAACGTTCGTGATGACGGAGAACGAGTTGCTCGGACGGGCGCCGACGCCGGAGCCGGTCGGGATGGGGTCCTACACCATCGATTCGCACAACGTGCAGCGCTACATCACGCCGGAGGGACACGTGCAGAACGAGGGGGACATCGGGGTGCCGACGAAGGGGCCGTACCCGATTGCGTTCGGGGCCCTGCTGCCGAAGCGCGGGGAGGCGGCGAACCTGCTGGTGCCCGTCTGCGTGTCGAGTTCCCACATCGCGTTCGGGTCGATCCGGATGGAACCGGTGTTCATGATCCTCGGTCAGTCGTCGGCGACGGCGGCGGTGCTGGCGCTGGAGGGCGGGTTGGCGGTGCAGGACCTGCCTTACGCGCGGCTGCGGGAGCGGTTGCTGCAGGACGGCCAAGTGCTGGAACCTCCGCGGTGAACGCGCGCCGCGGCGGGGCCCGGCCCCGGTGGGGGATGCGCGGGCGGACGGTCGTCAGGGTGACGGGGTGTCGACCGCGGGTTCGGGCTCCGGAGTCGGCGCGGCGGCCAGGCGCAGGGCGATTTCGAAGCCGCCGGGTTGGAGATTGCGGGCCGCGACGGTGCCGACGCAGGCGTCCATGCAGGTTTTGACGATGGCGAGGCCGAGGCCGGCGCCGCCGAGGTCGCGCGTGCGGGAGGCCTCGGGGCGGAAGAACGGTTCGAACAGCCGGGGAAGGGCCTCCGGGGGAACGCCGGGGCCCTGGTCGGAGACCGTGATCTGGACGTGGTCGGCCTCGCGGACGGCGCGGATCGTGATCGGGCCGTCCTGGGCGGCGTAGCGCAGGGCGTTGCGGAAGAGGTTGGCGAAGGCGCGCTGGAGCAGGGCGGGGTCTCCGAACGCCCGGAGGTTCTCGGGGATCCGGTTCTCGAACGCGGCGTCGGACGCGCCCTCCCGATTCCAGGCCCGGTCGGCCACGGCACGCAGATGGACGGGCTCGCGTTGGGCGGCGCGGCCATGCGTGGCCCGGGAAAACGAGAGCAACTCGCCGACGAGCGCGGCCATCTCGTCGAGTTCCTCCCGCAGATCGCGGAGGTAGTCCTGCTCGGCCTCGCCCGCCCGGGCCTCGAGGATGGCGACGGCGGCCTGCATGCGGGCAATCGGGGTGCAGAGTTCGTGGGCGGCGTCGCCCAGGAAACGCTTCTGGCCGGCCACATGATCGGACAGCCGGGCGGCCATGCCATCGATGGACCGGGCGAGGTGTCCGAGTTCGTCGCGACGGGGCAGTTCGAGGCGGGTTTCGAAACGGCCCGCCGCGATCTCGGCGGTCGTGCCGGTCATGCGGGCGATGTCACGGGTGATGGCGCGGACGAACGGCAGCCAGAACGCACCCGACAGGGCGATGACGCCGAGCGCCGCGAGGAACCAGGGGCGAGCGTCGAGCAGCAGGCCGCCCGACCACAGCGAGTCGGTGCGAATCACGAGGCTGTGCGGCGGGCCGTTGCGGTGCAACGGAAGGGGCAGAACGATCCAGTAGGCGGGCGGGCGACCGGCGCGAAGTACGGTCCGCGGCGCCAGACCGATCCGAGCCAATCCCCAGGGAGCTCCTCCCGCCCGTCCCCGGCGCGTCTCCGCATCGCCCAGGCGGCGGAGCGGTCCCTGGCCCATCAGCGGTGCCTCGCCGCCTTCGGGGCCCGGACGCCAGCGCCGCGTCGGGCCTCGATCCCGTTCCCGTTCCCTATCCCGCTCGGACGGTTCAGGGCCGGGGGCGGCGTCGGCGTCGACCGGTGCCTGCCCGGGATCCGGGCGAAATTCGGCATTGCGGTTCGGCCCCTCGGCGGGCACGCGGCGGGGCCGGACGATTTCCCGGTTCAATTCGGAGGGCAGCAGGGCGGTCGACGGCGTGAGGAGCCGTCCGCCCGGGTCGAAGACGAGGAACTCGAGGTGATAGGCCTCCTGGTAGCGCTCGACGATTTCCGGGGCGTCCTCCTCGCGGGCCGGGGCCAGATCGCCGGCGAGCAGGGCGGCGACGGTCTGGAGTCGTTCGCCGGCGCGACCCGCGAGCAGCCAGCCTGGGTTGAGGCGGCCCTGGACGAGGATGAAGGCGCCGAAGGCCGCCGCGACCAGCAGCAGGTTGAGGAGGAGTCGCAGGAGGATCTGCGTGGCGAGGGGCCAGCGTTGGGGAACGAAGGTCATGACCGTCTAGCCGGATTGGGATTGGATCATGCGATAACCGACGGAACGGATGGTCTCGATGTACCGCGGCAGGCGCGGATCCTCGCCCAATTTCCGGCGCAGGGCGGAGATGTGGACGTCAATCGACCGGTCGAACACCTCGTAGTCGCGTTCCCGGACCTCGTCCAGCAGCTGTTCGCGGGAGCGCACCCGCCCGGGAACACGGGCCAGGGCCAGGAGCAGGTCGAATTCGACGGCGGTCAGGTGCAGGGGTTTGTCGCCGAGCACGGCGGTGTGGGCCCCGGGATCCAGGCGCAGATCCCGCACGATCACCGGGGATTCGGGACCCCGGGATGCCGGTTCCTCGGTGGCCGGGGCCGGGGCCGGGGGGCGCGTCCGACGGGCCACGGCGCGCAACCGGGCGAGGAGTTCACGCGGCGAAAACGTCTTCGGCAGGTAATCATCGGCCCCCATCTCGAGCCCGACAATCCGGTCCGCCTCGTCCGCCCGGGCGGTGAGCATGAGCACCGGCACCGTCGAATCACGGCGAATCCGGCGCAGGACCTCGAAGCCGTCGAGGCCGGGCAGCATGACGTCGAGGATGACGGCGTGCCAGGCCTGCCCGAGCGCCGCCTCAGCTCCGGCGAGGCCGTCATGAACCGCCTCGATTTCGTAGCCCATGGGCGCCAGATAATCGCGGAGCAACCGGCACAGCTTCCGGTCGTCCTCGATGAGCAGGACCCGCGGTAGGGCCGCGTCGGGCCGGCTGGGGAGGGAATCGCCCATGACGCCGAGGAGGTTGCGTCGCGGGCCGGGTTCCGGCGACGACTTTTACACGGGCTTAACAAATCTCGGGCACCTTCCTCGTACGGCCTTTACACGGAGGGTGTTGATTGGAGCCGGAACAACGAACCGGGTCGGATGCCCAAGTCCAGGTGGCCGATCCAGGAAACACGGACCCAGTCTCCAACCAAAACCAACCAAAACCGGAAAGGAAACCCAGCTCATGAAAACCACGCATCGTCACCTCATCGCTTCCCTCGCGCTCGGATTTGCCCTCTGCGGGCCCGGCGCCTGGGCTCAAAACGAGTCCGACCGCGGACCCGGCCCCGACGCGGGCCCCGGACGCCCCGGGGGCGCAGGTCCCGGTGGTCCCGGTGGTCCGGGTGGACCGCGCTGGTTTGCCCAAGTGGACGCCGACGGGGATGGCGTTCTCTCCGAATCGGAAATCGGCAATGCCGCCTCCGCGTTGCGCAAGTTGGACGCCAACGCCGACGGCAAGGTGTCCCTCGATGAAATGCGCGGGGCGGGGGCCCGACGCGGTGGTCCGGGGCCGCGCGATGGGGACGTTGAACGGCGGCGCGAACGCGTCGCACCGGACGGAAACGGGGAACGCCAGGGTCCGGATCGCGCGGTGGCCGAGGCGGCGCCCCGCCCGCGGGAGTCGGAGATCGAGAGGCCGCGCCGGATGGGACCCGGACCGCGCTGGGGAATGCGGGACGGCGGGGAGGCTCGTGGGCGTGGGCCCGGGCCCGGGCCCGGGATGGGGGCCCGCTCCGAGGGTGCCGGGGCCGGTCCGCAAGGCCCCTTCTGGCGGAGCGAGGCGCCCCGACCGCTGCGTGGGGACCTCGCGGCGCGGGCCTGGCGGGGCAGGGGTCCGGGACAGGCCGGCGGTCCGGGACGGGTGTTCGAACGGCAGGGTCGCGGACCGGACGTCTGTCCGTGCTGCCAGGAGTCGCGATCGGGGCGGAATCTGGACCGGGGTCCGGGACCGGAACGACGTCGTGAGGACGGGCGTGGGGGCGCGGCGCGCGACGGACGCCGGGAACAGCGGCGGGAGCACCGTGGGGAACGTGGGGAACGTGGGGAACGTGGGGAACGTGGGGAACGTGGAGACCGCGGCGG
>CAZSOV010000127.1:9391-20702 GCA_964608505.1 uncultured Verrucomicrobiota bacterium | reverse complement strand
CCACTCTACCCGTCCGTTCCGTCTTCCGTCAGACGGGGTTGCCGTGACGGATACGTTCATTGCATCTGCCAGCTTCGTTCGCTGCGGCAGGCAACCTGCTCACGAGAAGCGCGAAGGTCGTCGCACCACCTCGGGGATCGGCAGGCGTCGAGCATCAAGCGGTCGCCAAAGTACTCGGCCACGGCTGCCCGAAGTTCCTCCATGCACTGCCGGACGGCCAGACGGCTCGATTTCAGGGCACGAGTGATCTCCGAGACGTCCAGACCGTCGGCGATGAAACCGAGCAGGCGACGTTGCGCCGGGTTCTGGGTGTGCCTGAACTCCTGCCAGTCGAGGTTCCGGCTGGCCGCCATCGACGGATCATCGTGATCTCGGCACATGAAATCGCTTACCGGCAGCGTTTCATGCGAGTCGGAGTCGATGGGATATTCGTCGTGCAACGAATGAACCGTGCTCCGACCCTGGAGTTGCGTGCCGGCGGCCAGAACGTCGACCGAGCTGAAGCCGACCGTGCGACGACCGGACTTCAGGTGCTGCAACGTGTAGTAGGCGACGTTGCCCGGGGTGACCTTCTTTCCGTTGCGCTGGGCGTTGATGAGGATCTTGGCAGCCATCGCGGTACCATCCTGGATCAACTCCTCGCGATCCTCGCTTCCGACCGACGGGACCGCCACCGGAACAGCGGAGGCGATGCGGGGAACGATCTGATGAAGCAATAGTGCACCAGCTTCGGGAGACATGTGGATTCCTTGGGTTGGGAGTGGAAACGAAGAAGCCCCCAGGCGGTGATGCCGGGGGGCGGTGTTGAACCGAACGACCAGCGGTGAAGCGGTCGTCAGGTATTATCCCAAGGAATGGGGGAGAAGATCAGGGGGGGGCGTCTCCACGATCAGCGTGGGGGGCCGGAACATGGCAACCAGGCAATCGCGGAATCCGATGCGTCATGAACTTCAATCCGGTTTGTGTGCGCAGATTGGAGTCCGGAACAATCGCAGGGGGGTGGGTCTGGATCACCTTCTTCGGCGGTCGTCATAGGGGACCACTCTCGACCGCCGGGAACAATCAACGGTTCGGGCTCAATGCCGTTTGCCAATCAGGAATCGGGAATGAAGGCGGGAAAATAGGGGGAGACCCTACGCCCAGGATTCTTCGAAACAGAAATCCGTCATCGCCGTAACGTGCAGGGGGATAGATCCTTAGAAAAACAGTGCGTGTACGCAGCGTGCACAAGATCGAGTGCGAACTTTACCGTGCGGTAGACCGATTTCGAGGGGGATAAGGCGCACCGCGCCGCCAAGCTACGATGCGCCCAATCAATTCTCTACCAACAACTTCATTGTCTCATAGACGGTTATTCAAAGCAAGACTACAATGCCTTTTGGATGGCTTAATTGACATCAAGCCGTTCAAGCAGGGATAGGCCTTCTACTCCATCCATGTCCGTGATGACGAATCCGCCGAACAGGGTGCTAAGCCATGCCTTCGTTTGATTGATCGTCCTGAGCCAACAAGAAGCTGATCTTCCTGTTATTACTACTGCCCCCTAAAGGGGGGCAGGTAGTAGTAACAACCGGAAGGATCGCTTCGCTTCATTGGTTGGGTTGTTCCGGTTATTACTACTGACCGTTTCGGCCCAGTAGTAATAACCGGATTAACCCGATTTCAACCCGCTGCCTCATTGTTGGAGTGTCATTTCGTCGCTTTTATCGTCGAGGTTCGTGTTCGGACTGAACGTAAACGGATGGAAAAGTGCCATAAGCGACTCCACATCAATCGATTGGACATCCAAGGGCCTATTCCGAGCACGTGAGCCTGCTCGGCAATGCCGATCACCACTGTTTGCTTGGTCCACCAAGCTGCCGGTTTGGCTGATTTCGCCGTCGGTTGGGTTGTTCCTGATGTTCCTGGCCGTCCAGGAACAACCAGGAAGATCAGGAACAGCCGGTGCGGCCTCGGCACGGGTTGCCGGAATTGCATCCAGTACCGCTGTTGGAACGGGAGGCGGAGTCGGCGCTGGCAACGACGCTTCCTTGTTGTCGAGGGACTGGGGTGGTGAGGCGCTGATACGAACAACGTGAACCTCGGGGCGCCTGCCGACCCGGGGGATCTTCTTCTCCTGGATGTCCCCCCGTTGGATCAGCCGGTCGAGGATCTCACGCGCCTTGTCTCTGCCGATGCTCTTTATAGCGCAACGGTCGATCAGAACCGCCTTGGAGATGGATTCCATGGTCGGGATCATCGAAAGCACCTTCCCTTCCTCCGAGGTGCCCACCTTCTTGACCTTGATGGACGCGCTCTCTGCCTCCTCGGCCGTTGCAGGGCGCCAGTAGATTTCGCCGTCGCCCTGGGCGTGCACGATGTATTTGCAGAATATGCGCGTTTCGCCGTCCTCGGCGACCCAACGAAGGCGGCTTCCACGTTTTGCTGCATGCAGTTCAAGGACGCCGTGGGAATTTGTTGCCTGGAGGGCCAGGACAGCACGAGCCCAGTTTGCCCATTCGATCGACCCTGCGCCCAAGTATGCACCCTCGCCAAACAGCAGACCCTTGGAGTCAGCCTTGCCAGATGGCTTTTTGGTATGATGGACCACGACGGCAGCACAACTGAACTCATCCAACAAAGGGTTCAATTGTCGGCGGAGGAAATCCCCTACATCGCCTGTGGTATTGGAGTCGCCCTGGAGGTACGCGAGTGCTGGATCGATGAAGATCATGTCTGGACGGTGCTGCTCCAACATCGGCCTCACGGTCTCCGAGAAGAAAGCCGCGCCCGCCCGGGAGTTCTCCCGCACAACGAATATTTTGGAGAATGCTTCGCTCTGTTCTTCCTCGGTTAACTCCAGCCCTTTGGCGACTCCATCCCGCATTTCAGCCAGGTCGCCATCGTCGTTCTCGGCCTGGATCAGCAACGACTTGATCGGGCGCACGGGTTCAATGCCAAAGACCGTGCGGCCAAGCGCCCAGGAAATCATGCACTGCATGGAAAGGCTGCTCTTGCCGATACCGGTGGGGCCGGCCAGAAGCAAACCGCCACTCCGGCAAAGGAAACGATGACGAAGCAGTTCCTCGTCACTGTCCGGCAAAGGCCTTTGGAGTTCTGCCAGCGACACGGCTCGGGGTGGTGGTGTGCTCGCCGTGTCGACCTGCGATGCATGCGTGTCCACGCCAGGAAGGTATTCCGCCACACGTACGCTCACAGGAGCCTCCCTTCCCTGGGACAGACGGCCAGATCATTGCGATAGATCGGCAGGTAGTCGTTCAGGTCCTTGATCGGAGTTGCTTCGATCTCCTCGTCGGCGCAAAGCAGGATAAAATCGACCTTGGCGGCACCGGCGGCCACCAACTGCTCCTTCCACCGCGCTGCGCCTTTTCGGCCAGCCTCGTCGTTGTGGGGCACGATGCGCACGTGCTTGCCTTTGAAGAGCGCCAGGGCGTCCGCTCCAATGAATGCACTACCGGAGAGCATTGCCACCGGGCAGACCGTCTCCATCGCACCTTCCCGGGCGACGACTTCAAAGGCAGCGAGCAGGTCAGGCACGCCCTCAACCAGCAGGATTGTTCCCTTGCCGCCGACCTCGGCCAATCCGACGGGCCAGTCCTTTCGACTGCCCTTCACCGCGTGGGACTTCCGCTCCATCAAGGTGCCATACGAAGGGAACTGTTCACCGTCGAGGCGGCGAACCTCCAGCACGTGGCCGGAGGAATCGGTGACACCAAAGACCTCGTGGCCCGCGAGGCGTCCGAAGACCAGCACGCCGTGCATTTGTGCCAGGACCACGCCAAGCGGATTGATCCCCCGAAGCCTGGACAACTTCTCCAGTTGCGTGTCGGAACCGGGGCCAAAGCCTGAGCGATCAGGCTTCTCGCGGATTTCCTGGACTTGATCGCTCAGCACGACAACTTCGTCAGGCTTCGATTTCTTGTCTGCCATCCGATTCCAAATATCGACGGCCTTTTGAAACGAGTGAGCGGCGGAAATCTTCTTCGCCTTTACAATGAAATCGATCTCGTCTCCAGAGTCGCCTGTCCCGTGGTCCTTCCAAAACCAACGGTCATTGCGCTGGAAGACGCCCCATGACGGCTTCTTGTCGGTACGAAAGGGCGAGGGGCATGTTCGTTTGGCGAACTTTGCGTAGCCCATACGGCTCATGAGAACCGGCAGGGGGCAACGCATGCGAAGATTCTGAATCTCATCCGAAGAGGAATGGTCTTTTCCGCCATCCTGGGCGGTCGACCTCCGAGAACATTGATTGTTGGTAGATAACTGCATAGTCGAGATTGATTGTTGCGCGGCACATTGAATTCCAAAGCCGCGCGTATCGGTTCTTGCCCGTTGCCGGGTCTAATATTTCCTGTGGTGCATTGTCGGGTGCGAAGACGTCGCCTATCCGGTCGAAACCACGATCAGGGCACACAGGTAGCGACCGCCGTCGGTCACGAGCTGGAGAAGTTCGTACTGCCCTTTGCCCGTCATGGCTCTGCGCACCATGTCGTACTCGCGATCCAGGAGGGCGCCGGTGCACTTGTTCTTTGGATCGCCGGCCCTGAGGAACTCGGCGGCGACGACCGTGGTCGGGTCGAGTCCTATGTTGGGCAGCATTTTCGGCACGTAGTTGATGATCTCGGCAGGAAGCTTCCTGGCTTCGTTGATCAGGCGGTCCTTGCGCCGAGTCTTGGCCGCTCCGATGAGGAAGCGCTCGCGCTCGGAGTCTTCGAGTTGCAGGCCGGTGGCGAGCTTCTCCGAGACTTCTGGGCCGACGGCACGTTCCCCGTGCTCGAAGGCGGAGATGAGCGTGGACGCCACGCCGGTGGCAGCTTGCAGGCTTGCTTGAGTCATCTTGCGGTCGGTCCGCAGGCGCTTCATGTACTTACCGAAATCGGTGCGATACTGATCGATGGAATTGTTGTAATCGGACATGGAAATTGCGTTGCTGATTTTACCAAGCGGAATGTCCGGGCTTGGCTGCCGGAAGGATGACGGATGAAGCGACTAAGCGAGGCGCCTCAGGAAGAAACAGGAAGAACAAGAAAAGATAGAAGCAGAGTGATGTAACTATAACACGCCGTCCTAAGTTGTCAAGCAAATGAGTAAAGCGAAGCGGGACGTGTCGATAAAACCGGGGATAAATCCGTGGGCATTTCTTTGACGGTCTATCAGGTTAATATCCGGACACACGGTAAACGCCGACAATCGGTCATGGCTCCGGTCTAATACTATACTACAGCCATAACCGACGAACCCGAGGCCGCCTATGGAATGGAAAAGCAGAGAAGAATACTCCGGGAGGAAATGACGTGCCGAATATCCCAGTATTTATCCCTCGACCTCCTCGTCGCCAACGATGAATACCGGGAACAACCCCTGTGAAGCGCTGGCCTTGGGGAGAGGGGGGTGTTCGTACTCCGGAAGCGCCGCTGTCCGATGGCGGAGATCACCTGAACCCGACGATCCCCAATCTAATACTATACTACAGCCATGTTCCCACCCCTCCTTGGGCTCGGGTTGGATAAAAGGTGTCTATTGAATCAATGGAGGAGCTGTTGAGAGGTGGTGTATTCTTCGCAGGACGGCCATGACGCCTGCGGCGGGATGAGGATCGAAGGAGGGATACGGGGTAGATCCGCCTGCCTCACCCTCGGCTTCGACCCTTGGAGGCCTTTATCCGGCTTTTGTGCTCGGACAGCTGAAGGGTGGTTGAAGGAAACCCGAATTGCTGGAGAATATCCTCTTCATCGATTTCTTGTGCCCGTGCATACCCCTGCATGGGATACGGAGCGGTGAAAGTCTTGGTGGATATTCCGACTATCCGGGATAGTCAAAATACTCGGCATTTCTTTGATCGATTATCCTGCACTTGAATTTCGGGCATCGATCACACCCACCCAGGGTATTCACCAGCTGGCAGAATTGAGCGACAAAACCCTGAACGAGTACCCCACCAGACACGGCTCTTCATCGAGCTGAAGTAGAAGGCCGGCTCAAAGAAACCAGCACACAGGCAGAGGGGCAGCTCAACCGCATCGAAATATTCATGCTTGAAAACGGCATCTCGATCAATGAGGTCAGGCAGCACGAGGCAGGAGCAACGGGCAATCGATCTTGGCTCCCCACGTATCCACGTCTATACGCACGCGAAGCGCACGGTATTGACGATCATAGACCAAGAACCATCGTTCCTGTCCTTTGCCACGCATGGAGGCCGATCACCGAATACTCGGCGTTCTTCTGCCCGAGAATCTTTGAGGCAATTTTCTGTCCGAATTTCCTATGGCGGACTTTTCGCCATCGCAGGCACCCACCCAGGGTATGCACAAGCCGGCAAAACAGAACGTCACCTCAACCATAGATGCTCTGATCAACAAATGCCCTTCAGCGAGCTAAAGAAGAAGGCCGGCAGAAATAGACCAAATCCCATCCGAGGGGCAGTGCTTTATCCTGTGCAGACGTACGGCAGCGATGGATCTGTTCCCCTCAGGCAACGAGAGCGGGCATTCCCTTGAGGCAGGCAAGAGGCAGGACTGGCAGGTTTGAACGATTCCTGGACTATTCCCGACGATAGGCACGCGAAGCGGTCGATAATCACGGGAATAGATGAAGGAAAACTGCTCCAACAATCCGGATACTGGGAAATGACGAGGAACGGGTTGTTGAAGAGGAAATTCGGAGGAAGCTCCAGGAGGCTTTGGGAAGGTTGGAGGCGGTCAACGTGCCCATGGACGGTTTGGGCGGCTGTAATGGCATCCTGGAGCGAATGCGGGGCCTTCCGAGGGAGGGGGCGACGACGAATATCGGCCCGAAGGGTGGAATATCGGTTTTGGGAACAATTTCATCTATGACTACCGGGTGGGGCTACGAAGTAGGGGCGGTGGTAGAAATAGGGGATATTTCGCTGCGGTATCGTTCCAGTTGATGGACAAGGAGACCGGAGTTGGCGGGACTTCCTGGTTCTCCTGGGCTCGATCCAGCGAGGACCTTCACTCTCTTGCCGGCGAGGATGTTGACGACCCTGGCGTTTCGTTTTCGGGGTAGATGGGAAGCAGGCATAGCGAACGGGGCTTCCTACACGGTCCAGGGGTTCTCGGAGACCTCGGGAAGCTCCGGCGGCGGAACGCGGCACGTGTGGGTGAGATCGTCTTGGATTTTGGATGTCGGATGGGTGGCGGCGGACTGGGGACTCGGGTCTCTTTCTAGCCTGAAGATCACATCGAAGGTGATGGGCAGGAGGCGGAGAAGGGTATTGATGCTTCTTTGCACAATTGGCTTGCCAATATTTCTCTGCTCATTAAGACATCACCCACTCAGCCAAGGTCCCTGTCGATTCGTCGCACGAGACGAGCCCGTCCATCGCCGTATCTCTTTGGGTGTCCGGAAGCTGTTCGACGTCAGGTATCCTGTTACCAGTCCAACAAGGTCGAGTATTCACCATGAGAACGAATTCCTTGGGAGGTTGGCTGCTGTCGTCTCGGCTGGCAGGTGCTCTTGCCGCAATGGTCATCGTGTCGTCCGTGGTGGGCGTTGAGCCGGCACAAATCGCCAATGTTGTGCATCAGGTCTTGGACCGCAGCGCCAATTCCTCGCGCATCCAACGAACTTGGTCGGAGGTAGATCCGAGGACTGGCGATTGGGTTCAGCGGAAGTCCAGCTATACCCAACTCGAAGACGGCCTCAATTACTTCGACCCCGACCTAAACGCCTGGGCCGAATCTCGGGAGGTGATCGAACTCGCCCCCGGCGGCGCCGTCGCTCGCTATGGCCAGCACCGGGCCTTTTTCTCCCCCAACGTCAACGACCCCGCCGGCGCACTGGACTTCGAGGTCAACCACGAGGTCCGTCTCCGCGCTTCCCTGCTCGCTCTCCGCTATTTCAATCCCGTCGACGGTCGTTCCGTCGTCATCGCCACCGTTCAGGACGCCCAGGGCGAACTCCTTCCCCCCCATCAAGTTATTTGGCGTGACGTCTTCGACAAGATCTCCGCCAGTCTAGTGGTGACCGTACGCAAGAGCGGCATTGAGAGCGACGTGGTCCTCCATGAGATCCCTCCCGCCGCCGAGGACTTCGGCATGCCCTCTGAAGTCGCTCGCCTCGAAGTTGTCACCGAGTTCTTCGACCCACCTCAACCCGTCCGCAAGTCCCGCACCCTCGCCACCGTCGATGACCCCGTCGTCCGCGGACGCGTCGCTGAACCCGACTGGATCGACGAAGAACTCGACTTCGGCCCCAACCGCATCGCCGCCGGACGCGCCTTCGCCTGGTCCCAGCGCGAGGCCGCCCGGGCCGAGCCCGAGAACTTCTCCCCGGTCGGCAAACGCTGGGTCGGCACCCCCGACGGACGCCATTTCCTCGTCGAATCTGTCGAGGTCCTCGGGCTCCTCGATGAACTGCTCGAACTTCCCGGCCCCGATGCCCGCCTCCAGGAACTTCGAGATCGCGCTCGATCCTGGGCCGGTCGTGCTCCCGACATCCTGCGCCGCGCGGCCTTCCGCCAGGCCTCCACCGCGACTCCAGTGCTTCCGCGACGCGCGGACGCTTCCCGCTCCGAGAACTTTCCCTCCCGCCGGCTCGCCCAAGCCGTCCCCAACCCGATCCGACGTCCTATGTTGCTGGCGCAGAAGGCCCCTACCGGCGGATCGGACCTCGTCATCGACTGGGTGTCCCTCAGCGCCGGGACGCCCGGGTTCACGCTGCGCGGCGATGAAACGTATCACGTCACCGCCTATTCCAGCTTCTACAGCGGCCTCACGCTGGAAGGCGGTGCCGTACTGAAGTTCCCCGTCTATCTCGGGTCCAACTCCTGGCCTGCGATTGCCGTCTACGGGGCATTCCAATGCAAAACCTCCGCTTTTCGGCCCGCCGTCTTCACCGCCGAGTGCGACAACACCGTCGGCGAATCCGTCGTTTCCGGATCCCCCGACCCGACTCTCAAGTACGGCCATGCCGCGCTCTATTTCCAAGACTCCGCTCTCTCCCAAACCGTCGAGCACATCCGCGTCAGGCATAACCAGTACGCCGTCTATTTCTACGGCAACAACCCCAATTCCATCGTCCGCAACTCCCAGTTCCTGGGCTGCAACTACTCCATTCGCCAGTACAGCACCAATACCCCCCTGCGGATCCTCAACTGCCTCGTCCAGCCGTCAAAGTCCTCCAGCTACGTCTTCTACGGCAACTACGGCTCCTTCTTCGGCGAGAATCTCACCCTCGCCAATGCCAACAACCTCGTCTACCAGGGCACCGTTCTCCTCACGAATTCCATCCTCGCCGCCATCACCAACCTCAACACCGGCTACTCCGGCGCCAACAACGTCCTATCCAACTCTACCGCCGGCCTCTTCGCTCCCGTCGGTTCCGGCGCCGTTTACCTCCCCGCCTCCAGCCCCCTCCGCAACGCCGGCACCACCAATATCTCGGCATCCCTTGCCGCCGACCTCCGTCAATTGACCACCACCGGCCCCAGCCTTCTCACCGCGCCCGTCACCACCTTTACCCAGCTCCAACCCCAGGCCCCCCGCGACACCGACCTCCCCGATCTTGGCTATCACTATCCGCCCATCGATTACGCCGTCTCCGGCCTCGTCGTCTCCAACGCCCTCCTCTCCCTCACCAATGGCGTCGTCCTCGCCGCCTACGGTACCACCGGCCTGACCCTCCAATCCGGTGCCCAACTCCTTGCCACCGGCGCTCCCCACCAACTCGTCCGCCTCGTCCGCTGCGATACCGTCCAGGAGTCCGTCTCCTCCTGGGTCACCAACGGCAACTTCGCCCTGATTCAACTCGATGCCCCTGCCGCCACCGGCGCCAACCGCCCCTCTCTCGATCTCCGTTACACCGACCTCGCCCATCTCGCCGTCACCACCAACGCCACCACCTCCCGCCTCCTCCTCGCTGCTGGCACCAATGCCCCCCTCGCTTCCCTCTCCCTCGCCCACTCCCGGATCCGCGGTCTCCACCTCGATCTTGGCCCCTCCGCCTCCGGCGCCGGCAACACCGCCATCATCCTCTTCAACAACCTCTTCGAACACTCCGGCTTGGCCGTCTCCGACCCCGCCTCCGGTGCCTCCCTCGCCCTGACCGCCCACCACAACCTGCATTCTTCCGGCCCCCTGACGCTCGCCACCTCCGACACCAACACCTGGACCCTGCGCGACAACCTCTTTGCCTCCGCCACTCTCGCCGTCTCCGGGATCTCCAACAGCGCCGCCTCCCACAACGGCTTCCGCGCCGGTCTCGCCGCCTTCGGCGATCCCTCCAACAATCGCACCAACCTCGCCCTCGACTTCGTCTCCGGCCCGCTCGGTCGGCACTACTACCCCACCAACGGCGCCGCCACCTCCCTCACCAACCTCGTCAACACGGGCAGCCGTTCGGCCCCCGACGCCGGTCTTTATCACCACACCGTCCGCGTCGATCAAACCAAGGAAGCCACCTCCACCGTCGACATCGGGTTCCACTACGTCGCACTCGATGCCACTGGCACCCCCGTCGACACCGACGGCGACGGCTGGCCCGACTACTTCGAGGACACCAACGGCAACGGCATCCACGACGGCGGCGAAACCGACTGGGCTGACTCCGACTCCGACCTCTCCGCCGCCCCCGCCTCCCTCCTCCTCTTCACCCCCCTGCGGTGAATCGCGAATGGCGCATCTAGCCCAATTTCTCCCCTCCCATCATGACCTCCCTCCGCCTTCCCCTGGCCTTCGTGTGCACCGTGTGCTTCGTAGTGCCATCTGCTTTCCCAGCCCCCTCAGAGACCGCCCTCCAACCCTACGATTTTTCGACGCCAGTCGGCCCTCACCACCGGCGCGTCTCCACCGTCGTCACCACCCGCGACGCCGAAGGCAATCCCGTCCAGAAACCCTCCCACTACATCGAGGTCGCCACCGGCCTCAACTACTTCGACACCGACGGCCAATGGAAACCCAGCGAGGAGAAGATCGAACCCCACCCCGAAGGCGCCGCCGCCCTCAAGGGCTATCACAAGGTCGTCTTCGCCCGGAACCTCAACACCCGCGGCGCCATTCGCCTCGTCACCCCCGACGGCGTCGAACTCAAGAACCACCCCCTCGGCCTCTACTACTTCGACCGCGCTAGCGGCGACTGGGCCGAACTCGGCGTCGTCCGCGACACCATCGGCGTCATTGTCCCCCCCAACGCTGTCCTCTACGAGGACGCCTTCGAAGGCCCCGTCCGCGCCGATCTGTTGTACACCTACACCAAGGCCGGCTTCGAAGCCGACGTCATCATCCGCCGGCGCGCCCCCCCCCCCCCCCACCAACCCCCCCCGCCCCCCCCCCACCCCCACCCCAAAAAA
>CAZSOV010000127.1:0-9381 GCA_964608505.1 uncultured Verrucomicrobiota bacterium | reverse complement strand
CCCGCCCCGCCCCCCCCAGTTCCATCGGCCTCCCCGACGACACCACCGTCATCGAAATGGTCACGGAGTTCGTCGATGCGCCCGAACCAACGCGCAGGACGCAGGTCTGGCAACGCGAGAACGAACCAAACCGACGCGCCTTCATGCGCGAGCCGGACGTGACCGATGACGTCACGGAATTCGGTGGAACCATTCTGAAGCTCGGACTTGCCTTTCCCGACGGTTTCAATCCCTCCCAATCAGCGGCCAAGCCCATCATGAAACGCTGGGAATCCAGCGGCGCCAGCCATATCCTCAAGGAGCGCCTCCCTCACTCCGACTTCCTGCTCCACGCAGCGAACCTACCCCCGTCGACGGGCAACCTCGGTAGAAACTCGGGTAATCCGCGTTGGCCTCGCAAACAGGCGTCGCCTGCACAACCTGGTGCCATGGCAAACGGCGCCCGCTTCCCTGCTCCCGGCGTCGTCCTCGACTACTCCACTATCAACGCTGGCAACTACACCGGTTACACTTTCGAGGCTGGCACGACGTACTATCTGTCAGGCGACATGACCGTCAGTTCCGGAACCTGCACCTTTGGCTCGGGATCCCATATCAAGTACGGAAACAACGCCAAGCTCCTCATCTCGGGCACCGCTAGTACGTCCGGTAGTGGATCCGCGTTTTCTCCCTGCAATTCCACATTCGGCGAGTCAATCACCAACACGCCCTGCTTGTCAGCCATAACGCCTCCCACCCCAGCACTTTGGTTCTACTACACGACAGGAGGACGCTCCGCCGGCTCACTGGAAATCCGTGGTGCCCCCACGGCCATTCGGTTCAGTCACAACTCGTCGGATACGGCACATCACACGCTGTCCAACATCAAGGTCGTCGACGCCACATACGCCATCGAGCTATCCAACGGCGGGTCAACCAATTCGTCGGTCGCTGTATCGGGTCTCGAAACCTGCGGAGTCGCCTATCCAGAATGGGGCAACACTTCGCAAATCAACGTCTCCGGATTCAATTCCTGCCCCATCATTTCCTCCATCTCAACCCAAACGACCAACGAAGATACACCGTTCGCGGTCAGCGTAACCGTCAACGATGCCGAAACTCCGCCCGAGGATCTACAGGTGTACGCCGACGGCGATCCCGCCGGAGTCTGGCTTCAATATTACTCAGTGACAGTAAACTCATCGACGTCGAGAACCATCACGTTGACTCCTTGGAGCGATCAGACCGGAAGCGGCACTTGGTCGATCCAAGTTGTCGACGCTGGAGGTCTGTCCGCCACGTCAACGCTCTTGGTAACCGTTAATCCCATCAACGACCCGCCCTATATAGAACCGCATTCCAGTCGGGCGACACTGGCGGACCAGCCCAGCGATCCGATCTTGTTTCACATTACGGACCCAGATTCTACATCATTTACCCTGTCTGCAAGCTCCGCAAGTGACGTACTACTTCCATCCGAGAGCTTCGCCTTCGCGGAAACAGAGTACGGCTGGAATTTGGTCGTCTCCCCAGCTCAAGGCCGGTCAGGAAATACCACGGTCACAGTCACTTGTTCGGATGGAATTGATTCGTCTCAGATGACATTTCCGTTTGAGGTGCGTCCGCAGTACGGCGGAGGCGGAGGCGGAGGCGGAGGCGGAGGCGGAGGCGGAGGCGGAGGCGGGGGCGGAGGCGGGGGCGGAGGCGGGGGCGGAAGTGACGAATCGTTCAAGAAGTGCCCGGATCTCGACTTGGAGCCAATCAGGCGCCTTTTCATTCCGCCGATGTCGAACTGCGGTGGACCTGGGATCCCGAGCCGGATCGCTTCCGCCGTGGTTTCCGTAAAACCAGGAGAACCAAATGCCTGCGCGGACTGCGTGTACAAGCTGAAAATCTCGATGCGGGCAAATCTCTTGCAGCATTTCGGCTCCATCACGACGGCTTCATTGTCTCTGGATTCGGATGGGCCTGCCCTTCTCACCTTAGCGCCGCCATATCCCCAACCGGGGGTCTCCGGATGCAATATGTTTGATGCATCGGGCACAGCCATCGTAGAAGTGAAGCCAGGCGATGTTATCTACCTTGGCTACAGTGAGATAGCCTGGGCCCCCGAGCCTTTTCCACAGGGAGCAGTAAACGCAGACGCCAGCGTCGCCTCGGTAAGCTTGAGAGGAGTGTTCGCCGCCGACGGAAGTTGTGTCGATTGCGGACTTGTAGCGCCCGGAACAACCGAAGCCAACCTTGGATGTATCAGCCTCCCAATTGGTCTGGGAGCCGGGCGATACGGAAGATCGTCGATCCGCCTTCAGATCCATGAAGATGAGCCACAGCCCTCGATGTTCTCTCCGAGTCGGTTGTTCCTGAGCACACAGGGCAGCGGTGCCTTCTCCATCCCCGAGCCAGGCACGAACACTTTGAGACAGATCAAGGTCCCATCTGGTTTGGCTGACATCGTTACCCTTTCCTCCAATGGTTACCGGATTGATCTCTATCCCCCATCCGCCGTTCAGAACTGGAGCAACACGAACCCGTCCGTCCTGTTTTCTGTCAACGGATCATCACCCCTGAAGAGCGTCAATATCCTCAATCCATCCTCAAACCCTACGAACTACACCCGATTGCGGGTCATTGAGACAGTGGGCTCCGCGTCGCGGACCAACGACTACGAGTACTCATCGATGAACGCAACCTCTCACGTCTGGCGATTGGAGCGTCCATGGGGTGTTGCAGCGTTGGAGGATGCTTGTCGTACAAACGGCGCGCTTACCATCGAGGATACTTTCTCGTTCGCAACGACGTCTTGTACCAATCTCCTGCTCCATCGATGCGAGGTATACGAGGAACTTCCCACGGGCCGCGTTCGGCGCGAGGAGATCCTCGCACCCGCAGGCCCGGCTCTCGCGTATCGATATGCCTACTATACCAACATTACGGATCTTGGGTACGGCCTAGTCCGGCAGTCCGAGCGCCCCGGCGGCGCGTGGGAAGTCTTCGAGTACGACGGTCTCCAGCGCCAAAGCCGGCGGTTCCACGGCGCTGGATCGCAATCTCCCACGAACAACGCGGCGGCATGTCGTACGACGGAGTATTCGTACTTGAAGATATCCGCTGCCGGCGACCACGCCGCCTACCGGCCCCATCTCCCACGACGCATCGTGGAGAAGGACTGTGGCTTGGAAGTGTCACGACATTACTTCGTTCACCTTCGAGATGAGGTGCAGGAGATTGTCTGTCTAAGCCCGGGCGCCGCCTGGGACGACCCGGGCAACCTCGTTACGTTGACCCGAAGCTGGTTCGACGGGCCGCACGCCAACCAGATTTCGTTCCGGAAGTTGCCCGATGGCACGATCTCGTGCCACGAGTACTTTACGAACGCCGCGGGAACCTTCCTGACCAACATCGTGTATGCGGGCGCGGCTGATGCCTCCGGCACGAATGTGGCGGACGGGACAATCTCCATGACCGTCGTCGACTCCGCCGGTCGCACCTGGCTGCGGCGCGTTACGGACTTCCTCTCCGGCAGAGTTCTGGATCAGACGGTCTACAGCGATCCCGACCCCGACTGGGGCCGGCCAAGACGGGCCGACTTCCCCGATGGTACCTTCACCTATACCCAGTACGATTGCTGCGGCGTCGAGTCCGAGAAGGACCGTGACGGCGTCGAGACGAGCTTCCAATACGACGGACTCCATCGCCTCACCAACTCGACGCGCTTGGGCATCTCCACCGCCTACCTCCTCGACGCCCTTGGCCGCGCCACCAACACCCTGCGCATCGGCACCAACGGCACCGTCATTTCAATCCGGAAAGCCGCTTGGGACCTCGCCGGTCGGCTCATCTCCGAGACCGACGCGGCCAACGTCACCACCACCTACGCCTGGGCCACCAACGCCACCGGCGAAACCCTCAAGACCACCACCTACGCCGCCGGCACCTCGCAGTCCACCACGCGCGTCGAGACCTATGCCAAGGACGGCTCCCTTGTGAAGCTCACCGGTTCCGCCATCAGCCCCGTCCGCTACGTCTACGGCGTCGAAGCCACCGACGGCATCAACGCCCGCTATCGGCAGGAGATCAAGCTGACCTCCAACGGCGTCGACACCGACGAATGGACCAAGACCTACACCGACATGGCCGGGCGCCAATACAAGACGGTTTACGCCTCGGCCTCCGGCACCCACGTCGCCTACTCCACCTTCGATTCCCTCGGACGCCTCTCCAAACAGGTCGACCCCGACGGCGTCACCTCCCTCCGCCAGTACAACGCCCAAAGCGAACCCGAGGTTACCGCCACCCTCCTCGCCACCAACGCCACCGCCATCGACTTTACCCGCGACCGCGTCACCCGCGTCGTCTCCGACATCCTCACCAACAACGCCTTCGGCTATGCCGTCCGCCGTTCCCGCACCTGGGTCTGCGACACCGACGGCTCCGTTGCCTCCAACCTCGTCGCCACCACCGAAACCACCCTCGACGGCCTCCGCTCCTGGTCCACCGCCAACGGCCTGACCAGCAGCTCCGTCACCGTCCATGCCGGCGGCGGCTACCGCTACGTCACCAACACCGCCCCCGACCTTACCCGCTCGGTTAGCGTCTTCCATTATGGTCGCCTCCAATCCGTCGCCCGCCTCGATGCCAACGGCGTCCAGACCGGCGCTACCACCTACGAATATGACGCGCACGGCCGCCAATGGAAGGTCACCGATGCCCGGAACGGCGCCACGACGTATGCCTACGACGACGCCGACCGCGTCATCTCCGTCACCAGCCCCGGCCTCGGCAACGGCGAGGCCCCACAAGTAACGAGCACCCAATACGATGCCTACGGTCGCCCCACCATCATCACCCAGCCCGACGGCACCACCGTTACCAACGAGTACTTCCCCACCGGCCTCCTCAAAAAGACCTCCGGCTCCCGCACCTATCCCGTCGAGTACGCCTACGACGCCCAGGGCCGGATGACGACCATGAAGACGTGGCGCGATTTCGCCGGGAATTCCGGCACCGCCACCAACACCTGGAATTACGACCCTTACCGCGGCTTCCTTGCCTCCAAGCGCTACCCCGACAACCAGGGACCCACCTACACCTACACCCCCGGCGGTCGCCTCAAGACCCGGGCCTGGGCCCGGAACGTCCCCGGCACCACGAACAACATCCTGGCCACGTACAAATATGGATTCGACGACGGCACCGCGAACAACGACCATGCGGACGTGGTCTTGGTGAGCTACAATGATTCCGTGACGCCGACCGTCACCACCGTCTACGACCGCCTCGGGCGCGCCCGCACCGTCTCGTCCGGGACCAATACCCTGACGCGGACCTGGGCCTCCGACGGATTCCAAACCGCGGAATCCTGGACCGCTGGCGTCCTGTCCGGCTTCAATCTCGCCCTCGCGCCCGACGCCTCCCTCCGCCGTTCCACCCTGACCGCGAAGAACGGCGGCACCACCCTCGGCGCCGCCTTGACCTACGCCTACGACAGCGCCGGACGTCTTCGGAGCGTCAGCGACGGCTCGTATTCCGCGACCTACGGTTACCTCCCCAACTCCCCGCTTTGGGGCACGCTGGAGTTCAAGAACGGCGCCACCCTCCGTGCCACAACCGCGCGCCAGTTCGACGCCCTGAACCGGCTCCAATCCATCGCCACCACCCCCACCGGGTCCGGCGCCCAACCCGTCGGTTCCGCCTACACCTACAATCGCGCCAACCAGCGAACCCGCAAAGGCGACGCCGACGGCGCCTATTGGGTCTACGACTACGACCACCTCGGTCAGGTGATCTCGGGCAAGAAATTCTGGGCCGACGGCACCCCCGTCGCCGGCCAGCAGTTCGAGTATGGCTTCGACGACATCGGCAACCGCAAGAGTACCAAGGACGGCGGCAACGAGAACGGCGTCGCCCTCCGCTCCGCCTCCTACACCGCCAACTCCCTCAACCAGTACTCCAGCCGTACCGTGCCCGGCGCCCTCGACGTCGTCGGCCTCGGCTCCACCGCCGCCACCGCCACCGTCAACGGCGGCGCCACCTACCGCCGTGGCGAGTATTTCCGTGCCGAACTCGCCGTCACCAACGCCTCCGGACCCGCCGCCACCCCCATCACCGCCGTGGTCGGCACCAGCGGCACGACGAATACGACCTCCGGCTTCGTCCTCTCCCCGCCCGCCACGCAGAACCTGGCCTACGACCCCGACGGCAACCTCACCAACGATCTCGTTTGGTCCTATACCTGGGACGCCGAGAACCGCCTGCTCGCCGTCGAAACGCTGGGCACCGTCCCCACCGCCGCCCGGGCCAGGGTGGCCTGGGACTACGACGCCGCCGGACGTCGCGTCCGCCAGACCGTCTCCACGAATTGGAATGGCGGCACCTATTCGTCCGTCGTCTCGACCCTGTACCTCTACGACGGCTGGGCCTGCGTCGCCGAACTTTCGAGCACCGGCACCTTCCAACGACAATACGCCTGGGGCCTGGACCTCAGCGGAACGCCTACGGGAGCCGGAGGCGTCGGAGGATTGCTCTGGATGCGACCCTCCGGCGGAGCCGCCCACTTCGCTGCCTTCGACGGCAACGGGAACGTCGTGGGATTGATCGACGGTTCGGATGGCACCATCAGTGCCCGCTACGACTACGACGTCTTTGGGCAAACGATTCGGCTGACGGGAGCGATGGCCAGGGACAACGCGTTCCGGTTCTCGACCAAGCGAACCGAACCAACCACCGGCTTGGTCCTCTACGAATACCGGGCTTACAGCCCGAGTATGGGTAGATGGCCAAACAGGGATCCCATCGGGGAAAACGGCGGGGGGAATCTCTACTGTGCCTCGCGAAACGACTCAAATGACCGGATTGATTTCCTCGGGCTTGCAACAGTTGCGTTCTACAACGGCTGCGACGTCGGGGATGCCGACCTGCCGTGGTACAAGCGCTGCTTGAAGCTCTGTCCAAACGCGAGTGGTTTGGACTTTAGCCAAGCAGCCAAGGCATTCGACTACGCTTTCGATCTGTGCATGCTTGGGGGAAGCGACTCCGATCAAACGTACGCGGCAATGCTTAGCAAACTGGCTGATTTGAAGAAGCTCGGCATTCCGATATCTGAGATCGCTTTTATCGATCACGGGACCGAAGGCTATCAAGGTCTTGGGCCGAACGCGGGATTGACCACAGCTATGTCGACCGATCAGAAAAAGTCAATGAAGGCCATCGGAGATCTGCTAAATTCCAATGGTAAGATTTCATTGTACGGATGCCAAGCGGGCAAGAACGTGGAAAATCTCCAGTTTTGGGCCGATGCATTTGGCCGCACTGTCGAAGGACAGAGCGGAAACTTGAGATGCTGGCCCCTTTCAGACTGTCGCCGCGCCGGTAATATCAACTCGGCAAGCCCGACGGTGCCGGAACCAAGGCCGTGAAACCTCAGTGCGAAAAGGCAGTAGATTGGAAATGCAACCGAGCGGTGGCAAAGGCTCCAGTTGCATTGCTCTTGGCGTCCATGGGTGGATGCGATTCAGGGGAACCCTATGCAGCTCGGGGAGCAAAGACTGTCGTGGAAAGCTATCTTAGAGCCACGGTCAAGCTGGTGAATGATTGCAATCGCACAAACGTT
The DNA here is from genome assembly GCA_964608505.1 of uncultured Verrucomicrobiota bacterium. Classification (GTDB taxonomy): domain Bacteria; phylum Verrucomicrobiota; class Verrucomicrobiia; order Limisphaerales; family CAIMTB01; genus CAIMTB01. The sequence continues at coordinate 1,793 of CAZSOV010000127.1, read as the reverse complement.
TCCTCAGAGATCGCTATTGCTGCCTTGTTCCAGGACCCCGGTTGGCCCGGATGGCAGGGCCCATACATGACGGCGGTCCGACCCGGCATTGACGATTTTGGCAATGCAATTCAAGTCATAGTATCCAACGCTACGGTCGAGGTTTCTTCAGCGGGCCCTGATCGGAGACTTCACACTGACGACGACATTGTTGCCAAGCTTACTGCTACGGTAGTATTGGGACAACCATCCCGCGATAACTAACGAGCCCGGGACAAGCATTAATGGGTAGGCCCGAGAATTTGGAATTGACCCCACGACCTTCCCGGCTTCCGTCAATCCTTCGGCGTTCCGCTCCTCCTCTTCCACTCGTTCCAATCTGTGCACACCCCACCCTTCAAGTTGCCCCACGCGATCCCCGGCGCCCTTGATGTTGCTGCGGGTCGTGAGGTCGGGAGTTCTGGGATTTAATGCCCACCGCCTCCCGCGAATCCTCCCGACGAATATATCTGAGCGAATATCCCTGCTGAATTTCCCAGCAGAATATCCTCCACCTCCTTTTTCGCCTCTTCAACGAGCCACAAGGGGTACGTCAACCCGGCAGAATTCAAATCGTCCGATTTATTCCGCTATCCAGTATCAAATCTCCGAATATTCCATCAAGAACTCCAAGAAGAGGAACAGAGCCGAATACTGCCAATCCATGACTGGGCATTTCCCAAGATCCCCATCAAATACCCGGGTTCTTCGATTCTCGACCAAGCATGGATTGCTCGTTCGATGAATCAAAGGGAGGCAGGAGGGAATTGATCAGGAAATAGGAAGGAGAAGTTGCCTCCGATATCCCGGATATTCTCATCGACGAGGAAGGAAGGCGGAAGATCCGGTAATTCACGCAAGGGATGACGTCGAAGAACTATCCGGAGGAGGAGATTAGAATCGCGTCGTCCTCAAGGAATATTCGGCATTTCCTTGATCGAATATCCTGCATCCGGATTTCGAACATCGAAGGCACCCACCCAGGGTATGCACAAGCCGGCAGAATTGAACGGCACCTAAACCATTTGAGTCAGGATCAATGAACATCACTTCAGGCAGCTAAAGGAAGAGGCCAGCTTGAAGAAGCCTGAACCACAGCAGAGGGGCAGCTGTTCAATCTTCCCACATAATCACCTTATAGGGTGCGATTTGCACCAAGGAGGGTGGTCGAGCATTCGCTTGAGGTAAGCAGGATTGAACGATTCTCGGACTATCGCCGGCCATATGGACGCGAAGCGACCGATATTGACGGGCGTAGAGGGAGAATATCCCGGATGAAACGGGAAGATTGGGACGGAGGGCTGGCGAGGAGGAAACTCGACGATCGTCCTGGAGCAATCGAGGGGGCCAAGGGCGGTGGGTACTCGGTTCGCCGGTTGGGAGGGCTGTAATGGCATCCTCGATCGATCGTGGGGCATCTGGCTACGAGGCCGAAGGCAGGGGGAAGTGCACTAACGGTAAAGTGTCGGAATTTGGGTTCATCCCGCGGGGCTGCACCTTGGAATCGCCGGGTATGGGGACCGTGGTCGAAATACTGGGAATTTCCCGAGGGTGATTTCTGGGGGGGACGCTCCTGGATCGGTTATAGGCCGTCCTACGGTGGTGGCCGGTATCCCGACAGCGGCGAAATCGAGGGGGTGCAAGGGCGTTTCCGGCCCCGGATATTCGGAATATCCACGCAAGTGGTTGGAAATGAGTGGGCTGAGGGAGTATTCTTCCTCGGTGGGAGGCGCCGGCTCGATCTCTTCGGTCCGACGCCTCCCCACCGTTCCGCT
>CAZSOV010000126.1:0-20977 GCA_964608505.1 uncultured Verrucomicrobiota bacterium | reverse complement strand
TCTGCGATGGAGCGGCGTTGGGGAGTCGGGAGTTCGTGGAGGGGGTGTTCCGGCACCACCGGGAGAAATTCGGGAAGAAGCGGAGGGACGGGGCGCGGCGGATGAGGGGAGTGGAGGCGGGGGAGTTGTTTACGCTGCGCGATTTGCGGAAAGACGTGTTCGGTTAGGGAGTTGGGCGGGAGCCCGGAGCGCAGGCGGCGCGGACTGCGGCCCCTTCCCGCTTGCGCCAGTGGGACGGGCTCGCCCCAGAGTTGCGTGCAGCGGCGCTGCCATCGCGATGAAAGTCGAGCGGCATGACCCGGGGGCCAAGGCGTCGGGCCGGGAGAACGGGGACAGGATCACCCTTTATCAGGTGGTTTTGCTCGTGCTTTCCCTGTTCGTCCTCGCCGCGTTGATCGTCGACACCGTGGTGACCCTCGATCCGGAGGTTTCCGCGGTGATCCAGGGGGTGGATCTCGCGGCTTGCGGGTTGCTGGCCGTCGACGTCATCCACCGATCCCGGCGGGCCGAATCGAAGGCCGCCTTCTGGAAGTGGGGTTGGATCGACGTGCTGGCCTGCGTTCCCGAGGTGGATGTGCTGCGCGCGGGTCGGTTGTTTCGGGTGTTGCGGATCGTACGCCTCTTGCGGGGGTTGAGGGTAGGGCACCGGGGGCTGTCGTTCCTGTATCGGCATCGTCCGCGGAATCTCCTCGCCTCCGTGATCCCCACGACCTTGTTGATGGTGGCGTTCTCGTCGGTGGCGATCCTCGTCGCGGAACAGGGGCCGGGGACAAACATCAAGACTGCCGAGGACGCGATCTGGTGGAGCATCTCCACGATCACGACGGTGGGTTACGGCGACCGTTTTCCGACGACGACGGAGGGGCGGGTGATCGCGATGCTTCTGATGATCGCGGGGGTGGGATTATTTGGCATCCTGAGCGGCATCGTGGCCACGGTGTTCCTGGGCTCGCACGGCGGGAACGAATCCGCCGAGTTGCGCGAGGTTTTGCAGCGGCTGGAGGGCATCGAGCGCCGACTGGAGTCCGAGCGGGCCGGGGGGGCGGTCCCGGGCGGGGGCCGGCATGGAGCGGGGCCGGGTTCGGGAGCGGGATGAGGATGAGGATGAGGGCGTGGAAGGGCGATTGACGGAGGCGGGCGCGGACCCGCGCTGGGGGGGTGGCGGCTGCCGGGTCGCGCCGCGGGCCCCGACGGACGTTGTCCAGCGCCCTGGGGGGGCGGAAGGAGGTGCGGAAGAAACGCTTTACAGGGTTTCCGGGCGGCGCCCACTTTATCCGGACGATGTCCGATCCCACTCTGGACGTGGGTCGTCGCACGGTTGCGGCGGCACCTCTTCCACAGACCCGGCTGGCCGAGCCGCGCACCGTCGAATCCGCGATTTCGCGGTCCCAGGGTTACCTGCTGTCGATCCAGCACCCGGAAGGGTACTGGGTGGGCGAACTGATGGTGGATTCGACCCTGGTCTCGGACATGGTGGCGTACCATCACTGGGACGGTTCGGTGGACAAGGAATGGGAGCGGAAGGCGATTCACCACCTGTTCAAGAAGCAGTTGCCGGACGGGGGATGGAACATCTACGAGGGGGGGCCGTCGGAGGTGAACGCGACGATCAAGGCGTATCTGGCGTTGAAGTTGTGCGGGATACCCGAGACGGACCCGCGGCTGCTCCGGGCGCGCGAGGTGGCGCATCACCTGGGTGGGGTGCCGCGGATGAACACCTTCTCGAAGCTGTACCTCGCGTTGCTGGGGTTGGTGGAGTGGCGGCACGTCCCGACCATCCCCTGCGAGATCCTGCTCATCGGCAAATGGTTCCACGTGAATTTTTGGGAGATGAGCAACTGGTCCCGGGCGATGATCGTGCCGCTGGCCATCATCAACCACTTTCGGCCCACCCGCCGGGTCGACGTCACCCTCGACGAGCTGTATCCGAGCGGGAAATGGGAACTCGACGAGTCCCTGCGTCCGCGGTACTTCGACTTCAGCCTGCGGAACATGTTCCTCTGGCTGGATCGGCTCCATAAGCTGGCGGAGTGGTTCAGTCGGCAGGGTCTTCACCCTTTTCGGCGGCGCGCGCTGAAGCGGTGCGAGGACTGGATGATCGAGCGGTTCGAGGGCAGCGACGGGTTGGCGGCGATCTTCCCGGCGATGCTGAACGCGCTCATCGCGCTCAAGGCCCTGGGTTATCCCCGCGAGCATCCCGAGGTCGTCCGTGCCTGGCGCGAACTCAAGCGGCTTCAGCACGAGGAGGCGGATTCCGTCCGGATCGAACCCTGTTTCTCGCCCGTTTGGGACTCTGCCATCGTGGCGATCTGCCTGCGGGAATCCGGGGTGCCGGCCGATCATCCCCAGCTTGAAAAGGCCTGTTCCTGGCTCATGGACCGGGAGATCCGGTTCCGCGGCGACTGGTATCACAAGAATCCGGTCGACGTGGAACCCTCGGGCTGGGTCTTCGAGTACAACAACAAGTGGAACCCGGATGTCGACGACACCGCGATGGTGCTCCTGGCGCTGCGCCAGATTCCCTCGAACGACATCCGGCGGCGCGACGAGTGCTTCCGGCGCGGGTACAACTGGATGCTGGCCTTCCAGTGCCGGGACGGTGGCTGGGCGGCGTTCGACAAGGACTGCACGAAGAGCATCCTTGAGAAGGTACCCTTCGCGGATCACAACGCGATGCTCGACCCGGAATGCGTCGACATCACGGCGCGGATCCTCGAGGTGATGGGCCTGGAGGGCGTCGGTCTCGAGAATGCACAGGTCCGGCGCGGCCTGGAGTTCATCCGGAAATCGCAGGAGGCGGACGGATCATTCTTCGGTCGGTGGGGGGTGAACTACGTCTACGGGACGTGGCAGGTGCTGCGGGGTCTGAAGGCCATCGGGTACAACATGCAGGAGCCGTGGCTGCTGAAGGCGCGTGACTGGCTGGAGAGCGTGCAGCACGCCGACGGCGGCTGGGGCGAGCGCTGCAACACCTACGACGACCCGGTCTTCAAGGGGCAGGGCCCCAGCACCGCCTCGCAAACCGCGTGGGCGACCATGGGCCTGTGCACCTTCGACGAACCGGACCGTCCGAGCCTCCAACGCGGCATCGAGTACCTCGTCCGGGTCCAGAACGACGACGGATCCTGGAGCGAGGACGAGGTGACCGGAACCGGGTTTCCCCGGGTGTTTTACCTGAAATACGACATGTACCGGAATGCCTGGCCGCTTCTGGCGCTCGCCACGTACCGGAGGATCCGCGACGCCAGGCTCCAGGCGGGCAACGGGCATGCCGCGGACGACATGCGTCACCCCACGCCCGCCCCTCAAACGACGACCCGGACCCCGTGACGCCGACCCGTGTTCTGTTTTGTTTCGCGGTGCGGGAGGAAGTCGCGCCGTTCCGGGCGCGCGCGCCGCGGGACGTCGAGATCCTCGTCGTCGGGATGGGGCAGGCCCAGGCGCGGCAGGCCATCGAGCGGCGGTTGGCTTCGGACCTTGCCCGGCCCGGGCTCGTGCTGACCTGCGGTTTCGCGGGGGGATTGGCGCCGGACCTCGGGGTGGGCACGGTGCTGTTCGATGTCGACGCCGGCCTGGAAGCGCTGTCGGCGCGCCTCCGCGCGGCGGGCGCGCGGGCGGGCCGCGTGTTCTGCGCCGACCGGGTGGCCGTGACCGTGGCGGAGAAGAGCCGGCTCCGGGCCGAGACCGGCGCCGACGCGGTGGAGATGGAGTCCGGGGTGATCCGGGAGTGTTGCCGGGTGCGCGGCATCCCGAGCGCGACGATCCGGGTGATCTCGGACGCGGCCCGGCACGCGCTACCGGTGGATTTCAACGCGCTGATGACCGCCGATCACCGGCTGAGCTTCGGACGCCTGGCTTGGGCGATTGTCCGGTCCCCGCGGGTGATCATCGGATTGCGCGAGCTCCAGCGGCGGTGCGCGCTGGCCGCCGCGAACCTGGCCGACGTCCTGGTGGCGGCGACCGGTTGAGCGGTGCGCTTGACGCCCCGCGCCCGGCTCGCCTCTCATCGGTGCCCCGCCGCCAGGACGAGGGCGGATGTCATCCCGAACAAACCGTGGAGCCCACCGTGCAGAACCCGAACCTATCCCAGAAACCGATTCCGGCCCGCGAACGGCTGATCTTCGCCCTGGACGTGGGCACCCCGGCCGAGGCCAGGGCGCTGGTCGAGCAGTTGGGCGATTCCGTCTGGTTCTACAAGCTCGGCCTGCAGCTCTTCATGGCGGGGGGATACTACGAGCTCATCGACTGGCTGACCGCCCGCGGCAAACGCGTGTTCGTCGATCTCAAGTTCTTCGACGTGCCGGAGACCGTGGGTCTGGCCGTCCAACAACTGCGCGGACGTGGTGTCAGTTTCGCCACCGTCCACGGCAACCAGCGCATCCTCGAGTCCGCCGTGAAGCAGAACACCGGCGTGAAGATCCTCGCCGTCACCGTTCTCACCAGCCTCGACCAGACCGACCTCGACGACCTCGGCTTCCAGTGTCGTCCCGAGGAGCTCGTGCTCTCCCGGGCGCGGCGCGCGCTCCAGGTCGGTTGCGACGGCGTGATTTCGTCCGGCCTGGAAGCCGCGAAACTGCGCGGGGAACTGGGCGCGAACTTCCTGGTCGTCGTTCCCGGCATCCGCCCCGTCGAGAACCGGGTCGTCGACGACCAAAAACGCGTTGTCGATCTCGAGGATGCCTTCCTTGACGGGGCCGACCACGTGGTGATCGGGCGCCCGATCCGAAACGCCCCGGATCCGAAGGCCAAGGCGCAGGAATATCAGGATCGCATTGCCCGGTTGTTCGCGCCGGCGGCCTGAGGCCGGGCGATTGACGAAGTCGATTGGGGCCCGCGACCGGCTCCCCGCCATAGCGGCCGCGCGACGGCGGGTCGGGTCACGGGGCGATCGACGCAGGCGAATCAAGAGGCGAAGCCTGCGACTCGGCAGTCGCCGGCCCCACATCGCAGTTCCACGCAGGACTTTGTCAACGGCCCTGCCTGAGGCCGGGGGGCGGGGGCTTGGAGGTTGTGTGAGGAATTCAGCATGGATATTCTCGTGCATCCCTTCTCCTCGCCATGATCCAACGCATCCTCGTTCTGGGCGCCGGGAGCGCCGGCTTGATGGCCGCGGTCACGCTGAAGCGCAAGCTGCCCGAACTGGAGGTCACGGTCGTCCGGAGTCCGGAGCTCGGCATCATCGGCGTCGGCGAAGGCACCACGCCGTCGTTTCCCCGCCATTTTTTCGAGTATCTCAAGCTCAAGCCGCAGCAGTTCCATGATCAGGCAGAACCGACCTGGAAGCTGGGGGTCCGGTTTCTGTGGGGACCTCGTTCGGATTTCTTCTACACGTTCGCGAACGAGTTCCAGCAGCGCCTGCCCGAGCTGTCGCGGAACAACGGGTTCTTCTACGACGGCAACCCGCGGTGGGCGGGCCTGGTGTCCGCGCTCATGGCGCATGACCGGGCGTTTCCGAGGCGGCCCGACGGCGCCCCGCGGTTCCACAACCAGCACGCGTTTCACATCGAGAACCAGAAGCTCGTGCGCTGGCTCGAAGAGGTCACGCGCACGTTCGGCATCCGGATCGTCGACGCCACGGTCACGGCCGAGCGCGACGAGGGCGGGATCGCGGCGCTGGTTAGTCCGGCGACCGGCGAGCGGTTCACGGCGGACCTCTATGTGGATGCCTCGGGTTTTCGGTCGGAACTCCTGGGAAGGACGCTGGCCGAGCCGTTCCTGGGATACGGCGACGCGCTTTTCTGCGACCGCGCGGTGATCGGGGGCTGGCCCCGGACCGACGAACCCATCAAGCCGTACACGGTCGCGGAGACGATGGAGGCCGGATGGTGCTGGCAGATCGAGCACGAGAACTGGATCAACCGCGGATACGTCTATGCCTCGGCGTTTCTCGACGACGAAACCGCGTTGGCGGAGTTCCTGCGCAAGAACCCCCGGGTCGCGAACACGCCGCGCCTCGTGAAGTTCCGCAGCGGGCGGCATCGTCGGAACTGGGTGGGGAACGTCGTCGGCGTCGGCAACGCCGTGGGCTTCGTGGAGCCCCTGGAGGCCACCGCCCTCCAGATCATTTGTGTCCAGACCAGCACGCTCGCGGACTCGCTGATCGACAGCCGGCGGGAACCGACGCCCACGTTGATCGAGCTTTATAACCGGTTCAACGCCCGGGCCTGGGATGACATCCGGGATTTTCTGGCCGTGCATTACGCGTTCAACACGCGCCTGGACACGCCGTTCTGGCAGGCGTGCCGAAACGACACCCAGCTCCACGACGCCGCGTTCCTCGTCGAGTTCTACCGCGAGAACGGCCCGTCCGTCGTGGCCGGCGCCCAGCTCCTGCACGCGTCCAATGCGTTCGGCATGGATGGCTATCTCACGCTGCTCGTGGGGCAGTCCGTCCCCCACGGCAAGCCGCATGTGCCGTCCGAGCCCGAGCGCAAATATTGGAACGACCAATGTGCCGCCTGGGGCCGGGACGCGGCCCGGGGCCTCGACGTCAGGCAATGCCTCGCCGCCGTGCGGGCCTCCGGCGCCCGCTGGGGTGGAACCGCATGAGCTCCACGTACCGGGCCTGGTGGGCCATCCTCCCCGCCGGCGTGCTCGCCGTCGCCTGCGATTCCGCACCCCGTCCGACCGCGTCGCCGGTTCCCGGGTCGGACGGGAAGCCCGCGTCCCCACCCCCCGTCGCCGGCGCCCACGCGTGGTTCACGGACCATACGGACGCCGCCCGCCTGCGCTTCACTCATCGGGCCGGAACCAACTATTTCATGCCCGACCAGGTGGGCTCCGGCATCGCCGTGCTCGATGCCGACGGCGACGGGCGCTGGGACCTGTATTTCGTCCAGAACGCCGGGCCCAGGGGCGGCGCCCGGAACCAGCTGTTCCACCAGGAACCCGACGGGACCTTCCGCGACGTCTCCACGGGCTCGGGAGCCGACCTCGACGGGCCCGGCATGGGCGCCATCGCCGGCGACGTGAACAACGACGGACGCACCGACCTCGTCGTCACGGAATACGGCGCCGTCCGGCTCCTCGTGAACGCCGGGGACGGGAGGTTTACCGTCGCCGGTCCCGAGGCTGGACTCGACAATCCGCGATGGGCGGCGCCCGTCAGTTTTCTGGATTTCGACCGGGACGGATGGCTGGACCTGGTGGTCGGGAACTACGTCGATTACGACCCGACACAGGTTTGTCAGGACGTGCAGGGCCGGCGGGATTTCTGCGCCCCGCAGGCGTTCGCGGCGACGGCGACCCGGCTGTGGCGGAACGTCACGGGAACACCCGGGGCGGCGCCGCGATTCCGCGACGTCACCGAGGCCTCGGGGCTGACCCGTGCCCCCGGCGTGGCGCTCGGGTTGATCTGTGCCGACTTCGACGGCGACGCCTGGCCCGACATCTTCTGCGCCGACGACGGGAGGCCGAATCGCCTCTTTCTCAACCGGCGGGACGGCACGTTCGTGGAGGAGGCCATGGTGCGGGGGCTGGCGCTGAACGCGATGGGTCGGACCGCCGCGAACATGGGTGTCGCGTACCGGGATCTCGACGGGGACGGACTCGGCGAGGTGTTCATCACGCATCTGACGGAGGAGTTCCATGCCTTGTACCGGCAGGATCGGCGCGGTTGGTTCATCGATGCGGTGGCACCGTCGGGACTTCAGCACCAGTCGTGGCGTGGCACGGGTTTCGGCGCCGTCCTGGAAGACTTCGATGCCGACGGCGATCCGGATCTGGCCTTCGTGAACGGACTGGTGCGCCGCGCCGTCCCCGGTCAGACGCCGGTTCTGGAGGGCGTGGACCCCTGGTGGGCGCGTTACGCGCAGAAGGCCCAGCTGTTCCGCAACGAGGGGCGCGGACGATTCACGGAAGTCTCCACGAACAACCCCGCGTTCTGCGGGTTGGCCCAGGTGGGGCGCAGCCTGGCGGTGGCCGATCTCGACGCCGACGGCGCCCCGGATCTGATCGTCGGCACGACCGGCGGGCCGGCGCGGATCTTCCGTAACACGGCCCCCCGGGCCGGTGGCTGGATCGCCTTGCGCCTGGTGGATCCCCGGGCGGGAGGGCGGGATGCCATCGGCGCCGAGGTCACCTTCACGGCGGGCGACCGGACCGCGTGGGCGGTGCTGCAGCCGGCGACAAGCTATCTGGTCAGCCATGCTCCCGTGCTCCACTTCGGACTCGGCACGGCTGCCCGCGTCGATGCCGTCCGGATCCTGTGGCCCGATGGGCGGCAGGAGACCTTCCGGGATCTGGCGGCCGGACGGGTCCACACGCTGGCCCAGGGCGAGGGCAAACGAGGAACGCCGTGAAGCGCCGGTCCAAGGTCCTGCCCCTGTTCCTCCCGATCCTGCTCCTGGGAGCGGGATGCCATGAGCCGCCGGATTCCGCGCCTTCCCCGGACGCGCGATCGACGACGTCGCCGCCGCCGCCGTCGACGACGGTCACCGCCACGGCGCGCCGCGAATCGCCGGCTCCCGAGGTCCCCCCGATTCCGGACCTTCCGTTCGAGGCCACGCTGCGGCGGGGCCTGGAGGAGGCCCGGGCCGGCGTGGTCGCCGCTCCCGATTCCGGCCCGGCCTGGGGGCGGTTCGGTCAGTGGTGCGAAGCCGCCGAGATGTTTCCCGAGGCCCGGACCTGTTATGCGCGCGCGGCCGTGCTGGACGAAGCGTCCCCGCGGTGGCCGCACCTCCTGGGGTTGCTCCAGTTGCAGGACGAATTCGAGGCTGCCGTCCGTCAGTTGGATCGAGCCATCGTCCTCGGTGCGCCCACCAACGAGGCCTCGCGCGTTCGGCTCGCGCAGGCCCTCGTCGAACGGGGCCGCGGGGACGAGGCCCGTCCGCATCTCGACGCGCTGCTCGCGACGCGGCCGGACCATGCGGCGGCGCGCCTCGAAGGTGCGCGCGTCGAGTTTGGACGCCTGCGCTTTGCCGAGGCCGCGGTTGCCCTGGGTCCGTGCCTGACGAATCCGTTCACCGCCCGCCCCGCCGTCCTGCTTCTGGCCCAGATCCGGGCTCGGGAGGGCCGGACGGAGGAGGCGGCGGCCCTCGCGCGCCGCGGCGCGGGCCTGCCCCGGCCCTTCGATTGGCCGGATCCATTCCAGCGGGAGGTGCAGGCGCTCCGTTCCGATCCGGCGCGCGTGGCGGACCGGATCCAGGCGCTTCTGGGGCAGCGCCGATTCGCGGAGGCGGACGCCGCGCTGGCCGACGTCCTGGCCACCCGTCCGGAGGACCCGGAAATGTTGCTGCTGGCCGGCCGCTCGCTTTTGCAGCAGCGGCGTTGCCGGGAGGCCGAGGATCGGTTTCGGGCCCACCTGCGGGTGTCGCCCGACTCCCTGAACGGACGCATCCAGCTCGCGCTCTCGCTGCTGTGCCAGCAGCGCTGGAGCGACGCGGCGGTGGAACTCGAACACGCCATCGCGTCGAAGCCGGACTTCGCCCAGGCCCACGCCAACCTGGGGCTGGCGCGTTCGCGACTCGGGGATGGCCCGGGCGCCCTGCGCGCCTACCGCGAGGCGTTGCGCTGCAGCCCCGGGGAGGCCTCCCACCATGCGGCCCTCGCGGAGGAACTCGCCCGGCAAAACCAACCCGACGAGGCCCGTCGGCACGCTTCCGAGGCCCTGCGTTTCGACCCCGCGCAACCCCGTGCCCGTGCCCTGCTGGAACGGCTGGCGTCCGGCGGGAAGTAGGGGAGGCGGCGAGGTGGGGTCCGTGCGATGGACCGCGAATCGCCCCGCCGTCCAACGACGGCCGCTCCGGGGAGGCGGATGAAAAAGCAAAACGCCGGGCCAGGGCCCGGCGTCGATGGGAACCAGAGGATCTACGCGCGTTGGATTACGGCTGCTTCGCGCGGAAGTATCGGGCGGCGCCGGCGGCCGGCACGGCAACGGAACCCGATCCGGGCACGTCGGTCCAGGGACCGGTGACGGTATCCGCCGATTGGAGGGCACCGCTGAAGGTCACCACCACCTCGTTGCCGTTGCGGGAGACGGAGACCACCGGGCGCGCCGCGGGGAGGGCATCGGGGCCGGCGGCATAGCTGGCCGCCACCTGAGCCGGCGTCATGGCGCCGGAGTAGAGGCGGACCTCGTTGTATTTGCCGGCCCAGTACGGGTCCGCGTACTGCGAGCGGCCCAGCCAGTTGTTCACGTCCCGACCGGCGAGTTCCGAGATCTTCTTCGGAGCGATGCTCGAGGCCACGAGCGTGCCGTTGGTGAACATGCGTGCGGTGTTGCCGGTGGCGCTGTAGGTGATGACGACGTGGTCCTGGACGCCTTCCGGCATCGAACCGGGGTGGTTCAGGCCGGTGAGGGTGCCGCCGCCCGGGAAGTTCGCCTCGAAGCGCGGGATGCCATCGCCGGAGCGCGACGTCAGGAACAGGGTGTCCACGTCGCCGCCGCCGTCCGAGACGTCCTCGCCGCCGGTGCTCGTGCCGAAGTCGAAGATGCGGGCCCAGGCGGGGCCGGCGGGGGCGTGGGTGACCCAGACCTCGAAGGTCGCGTTGTCGCCCAGTGCGGTGATGATGCCGTTCGGGAGGTCGACATAGCTGCCTTCCTGACCGTCGAGGGTGAGTTGGCCGGCGCCGAAGGTCCCGTTGCCCATGACGGTGCCGTGCTTGCCGCCCACGGCATCGGCGACCGTGGTGCCCGCGTTCTCGTTGAAGCCATAGCGATGCTTGAGGGCGAGGGTGTCGCTGACGACCGTCAGCCTGGCCGGCTTGCTGGTGGCCTTCACCTCGGCGCCGCCCACGGAGTTGATCACGTCGACCGTGAACACCGCGCCGTTGTCGGCCGCGGTGACGCCCTCGCGGGTGTAGTTGGCGCTCGTCGCGCCCGGAATGGCCACGCCGTTCCGGTTCCATTGATAGCTCAGGGGCGTCGATCCGAGGGCCGCGGCGCTGAACGTCGCGGACAACGTTTCGGGTACCGTCAGGTCCACCGGGTCCCGCGTGATCCGGGCCGGGGTGTCCGTGTTGTTCAGCAGGTCCGGTCCCGCGAGGTAATTGCCGAGCGCCTGACCCGGCGTCAGGGCCACGTCATAGATGCGGACCTCGTCGAACTCGCCCTGGGTGTTCTGGTCGCCGGACCAGTTGGACCGTCCGAGCCAGACGTTGACGTCGTTGATGTCGCTGAGGGCGTCGTCGACCGTCATGCCGCCGATCCGCGAGCCATTCTCGTAGAGGTTGATCGCGCCGGACTTCTCGTCCCAGGTCACCAGCACGTGCGTGTCCGTGTTGAAGGTGCGGGTGCCGACATCCGCGGTCGTGACGCCGCCGCCGGCCGGATCCTCGTTGCGCAATTCGAGGCGCCGCGAATTCACGTCGTCGCCGATCTGGGCGGAGTATTCGAGGTAATCGAGGCCGGTGCCTCCCAGGCCCACGCCGATCACCTCGCCCGTGCCGTCATCCGACGTCGTGGAGCCGATGTCGAAGAACCGGGACCAGGTGCGGGCGCCGGTGATTTTGGCCCACAACTCGAGGGCGAACTGGCCGCTGCCGCCGTTGCTGGCGCCGTTCTTGGAAAGCAGGCCGTTCGGCAGATCGCCGAAGGGTGCCTCCGACGAGGGGCCGCCCGGCAACACCAGGCGCGAACCCGAGAACCGCGCGCCCGTGCCCTGCACCACGCCATGTGCCGTGCCGGCGGAATCCGTGATCCGTGCCTGGTCCGCGGCGTCCCCGGCCGTCTCGCTGAACGTGTATCGGTGCATCGGCGCCTTCGCCAGACGCTCCGGCGCGATCGGACTCGGCGGGAGCGGATCGATGAAGGCTGATTTTTCGGTGTTGTAGTTCGCCAGCACCTGCTCCGGGGTCAGCACGCCGTCATGGATGCGCACCCGTGCGATGGCTCCCGTGTAACGCAATCCCGTCGTCTGTGTCGTGCCGTCCGACTCCAGCTGGGTCGCGATGTTGATGGCCGTGTCCGGATGCGTGTTGATCAATCCCGCCGGAACCACCTCCGCGTTCCGCAGCAGACCGTCCACGTACACCCGGGTCGTGTGTGCGGGTCCATCGAAGGTGTAGACGAGGTGATGCCACTTGTTCGGCGTCGGATTGCCGCCGCTGTTGTCCCAGCCGAGATCCGGGTTGCCCCAGTGTCCCATGGCGCCCCAACGGAAATCGGAACCATAGCCGAAGGAAATGTTCGATCCGTCCGGACCGCCACGCTTGGCCCAGGAAACCAGGGTCTCCTCGCCGCCCACCTCCGGGTTCAGCGTCCACACCTCGATGGACCGCGTCGGTTCCTCGCCCACCAGGCCCGCCGGCGGCGGCACCACGGCCCCCCCGGCGGCCGGAACCAGCTGGAGGAAGTCCGTTCCGTCGAACCGCATGGCCTTGGTCCCGCCGACCGAACCCACGCTGGGCCTGTTGGCCTCCCCGCCGCGGGCCTCGAAGACGCCACCCAGGGTGCCCTTGTTCGGGATGGTCGCGACGGGTCCGTCCGCCAGCCCCGTCGCATCGACGTCCACGAACAGTTCGGACGCGGTTTGGATTTGGCCGAAGGCGGAGGCGGAGGCGGAGAGCAGCCCCGCCGCGATCAACGCTGCCCTCAACACCGGCGTGACTTGGCCGGCACCTGCGTGTTGCACATCTCGATTCGAGTTTTGCATGGAACGAAGTAATGGACCGACTCGCGGACGTCCCCGGCACCAGTGCACGCGCGTGCCGCATGAGCGCCGGGGAACGACAACCGTCGGGGAACAAACTCAGGTTTCGAAACCTGCCCGGGGCGGTCAAGTGGGCTCTGGGATGTGCGCCGAAACGCACGGCGGTACTCGCCGTCGCTCAGCGGGTTCCCGCGACCGTGTCCGCGAGTTGGGTCGGTGCCGGCTGCAACCCGGCCCGGTGCCCCTCCACCGCGGCCGCGATCCGCGCCAATACCTCGGGCTGGGCCGGGGCTCGGTTCCATTTTTCGCCCGGGTCCTCCCCCAGGTGATACAACCAGGGCGGTTGGTGGGGTTCGGGGGCGTCGGAGCCATAGGCCGAGCGGGTGATGAAGTGGGCCTTCCAGGGCCCCAGCCGGGCGGCGTACAACGTCGCCCCGCGGTAGTAGAAGAACGCGGCCCGTTCGACCTTCCCGGTCCCGAGCAGCAGGGGTGCAAGGTCCACGCCGTCGAGCGGTCGATCCGGCAGCGCCGCGCCGGCCAGTTTCGCGCAGGTCGGCAGGAGGTCCATCGTGGTGGCCATCTCGTGTTGAACCCCGGGCTTCACGTGCCCGGGCCACCAGACGATGCCCGGGACCCGCATGCCGCCTTCCCAGGTCGAGCCCTTTCCTTCCCGCAGCGGTCCCGCGCTGCCGCCGTGGTGGTCGTAGACGAGCCACGGCCCGTTGTCGCTGCTGAACACGACGAGGGTTTTTTTGGCGAGGCCCTCCTCCCGCAGCGTGTCCAGCACCTGCCCGACGCTCCAGTCCAGCTCCGCCAGCACGTCGCCGTACAACCCCGCCGCGCTGCGTCCCCGGAACCGTTCCGATGCGAAGAGCGGCACGTGCGGGAAGGTGTGCGCGAGGTAGAGAAAGAAGGGGGACCGCTTCCGGGCCTTGATGAACCCCACCGCCTCCTCCGTGTAGCGGCGCGTCAGGGTGCGCTGGTCCGGGTGCGCGTCGATCACGTTCGTGCCCCGGATCAGGGGTGTCTGCCAGTACGCGTTGTTCTCCGCGAAAAACCGTTCCCGGCCCTTGGGCGAGTCCGGGGCCGGCAGCATGTCGTTGGAGTAGGGCAGGCCCACGTAGAAATCGAAGCCGTGATGCGGCGGCAGATGCTCCGGGAGATGTCCGAGGTGCCACTTCCCCACCATGCCGGTCGCGTATCCGCGCGTCTTCAGCAGCTCCGCCAGCGTGATCTCGTCCTTCGGCAACCCCCCGCTCGCGTTGTTCCGCAGGACCCGGAACCGGTCATGGCACATCCCGCTCCGGATCGGATAACGCCCCGTCAGCAACGCCGCCCGGCTGGGCGTGCACACCTCCGCCGCGGAATAGAACTCGGTGAACCGCATCCCCTCCGCCGCCATCCGATCCAGGTTCGGCGTGCGGATCGTGGGATGACCGTAGCATCCCAGGTCGCCGTACCCCAGGTCGTCGGCGTAGATGATCACGATGTTCGGACCGGACCGCTCCGCGGCCCACGCAACCGGTGCCGCCAGCGCCAGCCAAAACGACAACGAAATCAACAAGAGGACCCTGCTCATGGTGGTATGGAATCGAGGATTCCCGACACTCTGGACCCGCCACCCGCGACTGGCGACACCTTCCGCCGCTCCCGCCGCAGGCCAAGATCGGGCTAGAGCCCGGCAAGATGCGGGTGGTCCCCCTGCTTCCCGGGCCTACGCTGCCGACAACACCGAGCTCGCTTCCTGCACCGAATCCGGGCATCCCATCCACGCTCCATCCCAACCCAACCGCCGCGGCATGAAAACCACCTCCGCCCCCATTCCGGCCCGCCTTCCGCGCCGCCGGTTCCTGTCCACCCTCACCGCGGGGACCGCCGCCGCGTCCGTGCTGCGAACTTCCACCCCTGCCGTGGCGGCCCCCTCGGTGGCCCGGTCGGGCCGTGTCCTTGGCGCCAATGACCGGATCCAGGTCGGGTTTGTGGGACTGGGGGGACGCGCCCGCTGGATTCTCAAGAACGAAGCCCTCCCCGGGGCCGAGGTCGTGGCGATTGCCGACTGTTTCCTGCCGCGTCTCGACGAGGCGGCCAGCCAGGTCGAGGGCGGGCACAAATGGCGCAAGTACCAGTACTATCAGGAGATGTTGGAGAAGGAGAAGCTGGACGCCGTCTTCGTCGAGACCACCACGCATGCCCGCGTCCTGATCGCCATTCATGCCCTCCAGGCCGGCTGCGACGTGTACGCCGAGAAACCGCAGAGCCTGACCGTCCAGGAAGGCCGCGTCCTCGTGAACGCCGTCCGCCACTACCGGCGCGTTCTCCAGACCGGTTCCCAGCAGCGCTCGATGCCCATCAACCGCCATGCCAGCGAACTCGTCCGCACCGGCGCCCTCGGCAAGGTTCATACCGTCGTGGTCCACAACTTCCTGCCCCCGAAGGCGTGGGTGCCGCGCGACGAACCCCACGAAATGCCCAAGGGTCTCGACTGGGACCAGTGGTGCAACCAGACCGAACTCCGTCCTTATTACATCGATCTCCAGCACAAATGGGGCGACCTGGAGGACTACGACGGCGGCGGCCAGATGTGGGGCGTCACCGGCTGGGGCACGCACAGCCTCGACCAGGTCCAATGCGCGCTCGGCACGGACCGCACGGGGCCCGTCGAGATTCGGCCCGAGGAATCCGGTCCGAATTGCCGGATCACGATGCGCTATGCCAACGGCACCCTGCTGAAGCTCGAGGGCGCCAAGCGCGGCATGGAGGATCTGGGCGCGATCTTTTACGGCGAGCGCGGGCGCATCGAGATCCTGCGCGGCGATTTCACCTCCGACATCCCCGAGCTCCGCGAACACGCCCCTGCCCCCACCCCGCAGGGCCCCAACGAGTCCATTCCGCACATCCAGAATTTCTTCGACTGCATC
The DNA here is from genome assembly GCA_964608505.1 of uncultured Verrucomicrobiota bacterium. Taxonomy (GTDB): domain Bacteria; phylum Verrucomicrobiota; class Verrucomicrobiia; order Limisphaerales; family CAIMTB01; genus CAIMTB01. The sequence goes on along the minus strand of CAZSOV010000126.1, from coordinate 5,469 downwards.
CGCTCGCGCAACCAGCCCCTGGCGGACGAGGAAACCGGGCACCGGGCCACGACGCTCTGCCACCTCGTCAACATCTGCCGCAAGGTGCAGCGCCGTCTCGAATGGGATCCCGTCGCCGAGCAGTTCCGGAATGATCCGCAGGCCAACGCGCTCCTGGCCCGGCCCCGGCGCAAGGGCTACGAACTGCCGCGGATCGGGTAGGCCCGGCGAGGGCCGGGGCGGACAGGGCGATGGACAAAGTCGATTGGGGCCCGCGACCGGCTCCCCGCCATAGCGGCCGCGCGACGGCGGGCCGGGTCGCGGGGCGATCGAAGCAGGCGAATCGAGAGGCGAAGCCTGCGACTCGGCAGTCGCCGGCCCCACATCGCAGTTCCACGCAGGACTTTGTCGACGGCCCTGCCGGGGCGGAAGGAACGCGTCACCCGGTTTTTGACCGGCGGAAGGTCTCGTGCTAAGCCCGGGGGCACTCGGTCCATGACCGAACCTGGTCCCATGAAACCCTCCTCTCTTTGGCTCGTCCGCGCGCTCGGCGCGTGGGTACCCCTCTGGTTCGCCGGCTCGCTCCGGGCGGACAGTCTCGTGCAACAGTGGGTGCTCGCCCCCGACGAACGACCCTACGTGACCGTCGGCAACAACGAACGCGGGATCGCGTACAATCCGGTCTCCAAAAAGGTGCTCCTGCTGGGGCGGGCCGGCGGGCCCAAGGTCTGGGTGCTGGACGCGGCGACGGGCGCGGACGGCTCCGAGGCAGGTGCGGACGCGCGATTCCTGAGTCCGCTGGACGCCAACGGCGAAAGCCCCATCGCCGGCGGGACCTTCACCCTGAACCTCGTCGGGGCCGGCGCGGACGGCGCGGTCTATGCCTGCAATCTCGCCACGAGCCTGGGAACCGTCCGGATCTACCGGTGGGCCGACGACCAGATCGAGACGCCGGTTTCCGTCGCGTATTCCGGCGATCCGCTCGAGGGGGTCACCACGCCCGGGACCGGCCAGGACATCCGGTTCGGCGACAACTTCGCCGTGCGCGGCTCCGGGAAGGACACGCAGTTGCTGCAAACCGCGCGCAACGGGAAGTACATCCTGCTCTACACCACGACGGACGGCTTGGAGTTCACGCCGGTCGTCTTTCCGTCGCCGGCGGACGTGACGGGCAAGATCGGCCTGGGCCTCGCGTTCGGCGAGGGCAACACCATCTGGGCCAAGCTCAACGGCAACGCGCTCCAGCGCATCGAGCTGAATCCCGCGACCCGCCAGGCCCGTCTGCTCGGCACCGTGGCCACGACCGTCGTGTCCGCCAACATCACCGGCATCGGCGTGGACCCCGTGGTCAAGCGTCTCGCCGCCGTCGATTATGTGGCCCACACGCTCAGCGTCTTCGACATCTCGGATCCCGCGGGTCTGATCCGCATCGGCGATCCGCTCTCCTTCCCGGCGTCCAACGCCAACGCCAATGGCACCGGCGTGGCGGCCATCGCGGGCGAGGACGTGTTTGCCGTCGACACCAACAACGGTCTGCTCGGGGCGAAGGTCGAGAAATCGGTCGTGGCGGATCCCCCGACGATCAGCACCCAGCCCGCGGGCGCGACCGTCTACGCGGGCGGCAGCATCACGCTGGCCGTCGCCGTCCAGGGCACGCCGCCGTTCGCGTATGCCTGGCGTTTCAACGACACGCCGCTGCCGGGTGCGACCGGTGCCCAACTCGTGCTGACCAATCTCGCGGCGGCCCAGGAGGGTGCCTACACGGTGGTCGTCTCCAACGCCGCCGGCACCATCACCAGCGCCATCGCGAACCTTGTCATCCGCGCCCCCCTCGCCACCGGCGTGCTGGCGCCCGCCTGGGCCCTGAACCCGGGCGACCGGGCCTATCTCTCGACCGACAACACCCAGCGCGGTCTCGCCTACAATCCTGCCACCGGCAACCTCCTCGTCGTTTCCCGCTCCCCCGCGAACGCCGTCGCGGTCCTCGATGCGGCGACCGGTGCCCACCGGCACTTCCTGCGCGTGACGGACGGCGACGAACTCCCGGTCTTCGTCGGCGGCACGCTGTTGGTGAACATGATCGGGGTCAGCGACGACGGGGTGGTCTACGCGGCCAATCTCGTGACGGACGGCACGAGCGCCGGATTGCGGCTCTACCGGTGGGACCACGACGGCCCGGATGCCGTGCCGGTGGCGCTGCCGGATGTCCCGGACCTCGCCATCGCCGAGCGCTGGGGCGACACCTTCGACGTCCGCGGCCGGGGCGCCGGCATCCAGATCCTGCTGGGCACCCGCGGTCTCTCGCCGCAGGAAGGGCAGAAGTTCGCCGTCCTGACCGCGCCCGACGGCGTGAATTTCGGCGCCCGGATCTTCACCGTCGCCGAGGCGCCCGCGAGCGCGTTCGGACTGGGGATCGCCTTCGGCCCGGGCGACACCGTGTTCGGCACGGCGAACGGGCAGCCGCTGGTCCAGGCGGGCTTCAATCTGACCGATGGCAGCGCCGCGCTGGTCCGGAGCCATGATCCCGCGGCGGTTCCCGCGACGGTGAGCTTTCTCGCCTTTGACCCCGCCACGAAGCGGCTGGCGGGCGTGGCGCTCGAGACGCCGGACAACGTGCGGCTTTACGACCTGGCCGACGCGGCCAACCCGGTGGCGCTGGACCAGGCGCTGATTCTGCCCGAGCAACCGAACGTGAACGGAACCGGCGCCGTCGATTTCGGCGGCGACCGGGTGTACGTGCTCGACACCAACCACGGCCTGCGGGCGTACCGGATCCAGCCCGGCGGCGGGGCCGGCCCGGCGACGCTGGCGGAAGCGCGGATCGTGGGGGGCAGTTTTACCTTCTCCCTCGCGGGCACCGCGGGTGCGAGTTACCTCGTGCAACGGTCCGCCGATCTGAAGACGTGGACGGATCTCGGCACGCACGCCCCCCCCGCGACCGTCAGCGACGCCACGGGTTCGGGTCCCGCGTTCTACCGCGCGGTGGCCCGGTAAGGGTCGCCCCATGCCGCTCTATTCCATCGTCCAGTTGGACCAGGTGCCCGGCGTGCCGTGCCCGTGCGGTTCGGCACGCCGCGCCTTCGGCGACGTGCCGGGAGCCCCGGCGTCGGTGCACCTGGTCGACATCAAGTCCGACTCGGAGACCCACTATCACCAGCGCACGACCGAGATCTACGTCGTGCTCGAGGGCGAGGGATTCCTGGAACTGGACGGGGAACGGGTCCCGGTGCGCCCGCTGACGGCGGTGATGATCCGCCCGGGTTGCCGCCATCGGGCGGTGGGCCGGTTGCGGATCCTGAACATTCCGATGCCGCCGTTCGATCCGCGGGACGAGTTCCCCGCGTGAGGGACCGCCGGGTCAGGCGACGATGGCGGCGGCCTCGGGTTCCTCGGCGAACAACTTGACCGCGGCGAGCATGGCGGCCCGGATGGCGCCCAGATCGCCCTCGCCGTGGACCTCGGACAGGATGCCGGCGTCGCGGTAGAAGGCGATGAGGGGCTCGGTCTGGCGGTGGTAGTTCTTCAGGCGGATCTGGATGGTCTCGGCCTTGTCGTCATCGCGCTGGTAGAGCGGCCCGCCGCAGTGATTGCAGAGGCCTTCGCGGCGCGGTTTCTTGAAGATCAGGTGGAACGGCGCCTGGCATTGCCGGCAGATGCGGCGGCCCGACAACCGGCGGATGATCTCCTCGTCCGAGACCCGCAGGTGGATGACGCCCGTGGCCCGGCGGTTGCGGGCATGCAGGATTTCGTCGAGGGCCTCGGCCTGGGAAACCGTGCGCGGGAAACCGTCGAGGACGAAGCCGCGGTGCGCGTCCGGTTGCTCGAGACGCTGCGCGACCATGCGCTCCGTGACGTCGTCGGGGACCAGTTCGCCGCGGTCCATGTAGGATTTGGCGAGGCGCCCGAGCTCGGTCTGTTTCTTGATGTTGTCCCGGAAGAGGTCGCCGGTGGAGATGTGGGGGAGCTGGAACGTCTTGCAGATGGCCTCGGCCTGGGTGCCCTTGCCGCTGCCGGGACCGCCCAGCAGGACGATGTTGAGGGCCGGGTCGGGGGCGGCGGGCTGGGTGGACCGGGAATCGAGCAGGGAATCGAGGATCGCGCGGTCGGCGGCGGTCAGTTCCGGAAGTCGTCCCTGCGAGACCTCCGAGACGAGCCGGTCGAGGGCGCTCTTCACCTCGTGCAGCGGCGCGTCGGCGCGGACGAGCACGAGCCGTCCGGCGTTCAGGAAATACCGGAGCACGGGGGCGACCATGCGGCGGAAGACGTGGAGGCGATGGCGGAGAATGTGGGGTTCGTCGTCCTGCCGGCGGGGCTCGCGATGGGCCACGCGGTCGAAGAGGACCGGATCGGGAACATGGAGGTAGACGACGACGTCGAGTTTCTGGCCGAGATCGGCGAGGAGATCGTCGAGGAACCGGGCCTGGGAATCGGTGCGGGGGAAGCCGTCGAGGATGGCGTGGGTTCCCTGGGGGAGGTGCCGGAGGGATTCCTCGACCATGGCGTCGACGAACTCGTCGGGGACCAGTTCGCCGTTCTGGACGAATTCCCGGGTGAGGAGGCCGAGGGCGGTACCCTGGGAGGCCTTCAGCCGGAGGACGTCGCCGAGGTTGATGGGATGGAACTGGAGTTTGGCAGCCAGGTCCTGAATGAGGGTGCCCTTGCCGGAGCCGGTCGGGCCGAGGAGTGCGATGTTCATGGCGATGGGAAAGGGGATGGGAGCACGGGTGGGGTCGGGGGTCGGGCGGGTGAGGGGCCGGAGGAGGGAATCAGGGCCTGGGTCCGGCGGCGCGCACCTCGTCGCTGGTGCCGGCGGCGAACCGCTTGAAGTTTTCGACGAAGAGGCCGGCGAGGCGCCGGGCCGTGGCGTCGTAGGCGCACGGGTCCTGCCAGGTGTTGCGGGGCCGCAGGCTTTGGGAGGGCACGCCCGCCACCTCGGTGATGACGTCGAAGCCGAAGATCGGATCGGGTTCGGAGGGGGCGTCGAGGAGGGCGCCGGAATGGATGGCGTCGATGATGGCGCGGGTGAGGGAGAGTTTCATGCGCTTGCCGGTGCCGTGGGCGCCGCCGCTCCAGCCGGTGTTGACGAGCCAGACGTTGGCCCCGTGCTGCTTCATCTTCTGGGCGAGCAGTTCGGCGTACTTGGAGGGATGCCAGACGAGGAAGGGGCCGCCGAAGCAGGGGGAGAAGGTGGCGGAAGGTTCAGTCACGCCGACCTCGGTGCCGGCGACCTTGGCGGTGTAGCCGCTGATGAAGTGGTACATCGCCTGGGCCGGGGTGAGACGGCTGACGGGCGGCAGGACCCCGAACGCGTCGCACGTCAGGAAGATGACGTCGGTGGGATGTCCGGCGACGCACGGAATGCGGGCGTTGCCGATGTACTCGATGGGATAGGCGCCGCGGGTGTTCTCGGTGATGCTGGAGTCGTGGAAATCGACGGCGCGGCCCTCCTCGAGGACGACGTTCTCGAGGACGGCCCCGAAGTGCAGCGCC
>CAZSOV010000125.1:0-21146 GCA_964608505.1 uncultured Verrucomicrobiota bacterium | reverse complement strand
CACAATTGCGGCAAATCCTCGCCCAGCAGCTCCGAGACCCTTCCCATCATCTCCCGCGCCGCCTTGTTCGTGAACGTCAGCAGCAGGATCCGGTCCGGCCCGATCCCGTGCTCGAGCAGCCAGGCCACCCGGTAGGTCAGCGTCCGCGTCTTCCCCGACCCCGCCCCGGCCAGCACCAGCGAGGGTCCCGGCGGCGCCGTCACCGCCTCGTACTGCTGCGCGTTCAGCTCGCCGGCGTAATCGATCCGGAGCTCCACCTCACGGTGTGCCGGCTTCAGAACGTAGTCGCGCGCCATGTCCCCGCATTCAACCCCGAAGCCACCCGCGACGCAAATTCGGTGGTTCTTCAGCGTGGTGATTCCGGGCCGTCGCCCCCTCCCGGTGGCCCCCCGGTATCGCCTGTTTAACCGTTCCCGACTCCCGTACGCTCGTCCGCGGCCCGTCGCGGTCTTCACGCCACCGGATGAGCCCCGAACGCGAACGCATGCAACCACCCCCCCGCGAGGAAGCCCTCCAACTCGTCACCCGCCTGCTCCTCGACGCGCGTGGGCCCACCGCCCATTGGACCGGCGAACTCTCCGCCAGCGCCCTCTCCACCGCGGTCGCCGTCATCGCCCTCCATACCCTCGACGCCGGTTCCCCCGCGCCGGGCCATGCGCCGCACGTCGCCGCGGGCCTCGACTGGCTGGCCGCCCATGCCAACACCGATGGCGGCTGGGGCGACACGACCCGCAGCCGCTCCAACCTCTCGACCACCGCCCTTGTCTGGGCGGCCTTCGGAGCCACCCGCTCCGACGCGCGTTTCCCCGGCGTCGTCGAACGGGCCCGGGACTTCCTGGCCGGACAGGCCGGAACCATGGACCGCCTCGTGCCGGCCATCGAGGCCCGGTACGGCGATGACCGGACCTTCTCGGTGCCCATCGTCCTGACCCTGGCCCTGGCGGGTCGCCTCGGGCCCGACGGCTGGCGGAAGGTTCGCCCCCTGCCCTGCGAGCTCGCCGCGCTGCCCCGGGCCTGCTTCGGCCTGCTTCGGCTGCCGGTCGTGAGCTATGCCCTGCCGGCACTCATCGCCCTCGGCCAGGCCATCCACCATCACGCCCCCTCGCGCAACCCCATCGCCCGCGGCCTCCGGCAGCTGACCGCCCGCCGCGTCCTCGGCCTGCTCGAACACCTCCAACCGCCCCACGGCGGATTCCTCGAAGCAACCCCGCTCACGGCGTTCGTGACCATGAGCCTTGCCTCCATGGGACTCGCCGACCACCCGGTCGCCCGCCGGGCGGCCGGGTTCCTGCGGGGATCGATGCGTCCGGACGGTTCGTGGCCCATCGACACCAACCTCGCGACCTGGGGAACCACGCTCGCCCTCAAGGCCCTGGCCCGGCAACCGGCCGTCTTCCGTTCCCTGCCCCACGTTCCCATCCGCGATTGGCTGCTCGAGCAACAGTACCGGGTCGTCCATCCCTACACCGATTCCCCGCCCGGCGGCTGGGCCTGGACGAACCTGCCGGGCGGCGTGCCCGATGCCGACGACACCGCCGGCGCCCTCCTGGCCCTCGCCTACCTGGACTCGCCCCCGTTCGTCCCGCCAGAACGACCTTCCGACACCCAGCCCCGGCTCGCCGTGGACGAGTGGGAGGAATCGGAGGCCGCCGACGCCGCCATTCACGACGTCTCCCGCGAGGGCGGACCTCCCGAGCCCTGGCTGGTCCCGGATGACGAGGAACCGTCCGACCTCATCCAACTGCCCGCCGACCCGGACACCCTGTCCGCCGCCGCCGCGGGCACCCTGTGGCTCCTGAACCTCCAGAACCGGGACGGTGGCATCCCGACCTTCTGCCGGGGTTGGGGCCGCTTGCCCTTCGACCGCAGCTCCCCGGAGCTGACCGCTCACGCGCTCCGGGCCTGGTCCCTCTGGAAACCACGCTTCGATGCCGCCTTCGAGCATCGACTCGACCGCGCCGGACGCCGGGCGTTGCGATACCTGGCCCGATCGCAACGTCCGGATGGATCCTGGGTGCCGTTGTGGTTCGGCAACGAACACGTTGCGGGGGATGAAAACCCGGTGTTCGGCACCGCCCTGGTCCTGCTGGCCCGGTCCACGGACTTCGCCCGGCGGGAGGCCGCCGGGTTCTGGAGTCGGGGCTTGGAATACCTCCGCGGGGCCCAGAACGCCGACGGTTCGTGGGGTGGTGCCCGGGGCGTCGCGGGATCCGTGGAGGAGACGGCCCTCGTCATCACGGCCCTCACCGGCGATCCGGAGTCCATCGAACACCGTCGGCGCGGCCAGGCCTGGCTCGCGGAGCGCGTCCTGTCCGGAGCCCTGGCGCCCACCCCCATCGGACTGTATTTCGCGCGGCTTTGGTATCACGAACGCCTGTACCCCCTCGTGCTGGCCGCCGAGGCGCTGGCGTTTCCCTGAGTCGCAATCCCCGTAGGACGATTCCGTTCGCGAAATTGCTTACCGCCCGACCCTTGACCCGTGGAGTCGCTCCTCCGCTAATACCATGACGAGGCGAGGGCCCTGTCATGTCGGCCCCGCGCCGGGCCTGTCCCGAGACCCGCCCGAACACCGCTTGAAGCCGCACCCGGCCCCGATGGTCAACGCCCAACCCTCATCGCAGGAATGAACCGCCCCCGGTCAGTGCCCCGCCGTTCGCAGGCCTTCACCCTCGTGGAGGTCATCGGAGTCCTGGCGATCATCAGCATGCTGGCCGCCGTCCTGGTCCCACGCGTCTTCCAGACCATCGGCGATGCCAAGGTCAGCAACGCGAGCGCGCTCTGCGCGAGCATGAAGTCCGCCGTCAATGACTACTACGGACGCTACACCGTCCTCGGCGGTACCAACGGCTCCGATCTGGGCCTCGCCCCCGGCGCGATCTACGAGGATTGGGACGTTCGCGCCCTCGTGGCCGAGGGCATCGCCGAAAAACCCTTCGTCGTCCGCCTCGGCAACGGCACCCACGGCGTCGCCCACGGCGGTTCCCGGCTCCGCATCGTCAACATCGAGAATAACCACGCCAATTCCCCCTCCGCCTCCGATGCCGCCGTCATCGACGCCGGCGCCTACAACCTCGACGGAGCCTGGGCCACCAACGACGTGCTCGGCATCCTCCTCGTCGAGGGCGTCATCGAGCAGGTCGACCTCGCCGATGCCGTCGCCCTCAACAATCGCATCGACGGCACCGCGCTCGGAGTCACCTCCGGCAACGACCCGAATGGACGCGTGAAGTACTTCATCACGACCAACAACTCCGCGTCCGTGCGCATTTACCTCGCCCACAAGTAGGCCCGGGCCTTCCCGATCCCGGGCGTGACGTCCGCCACTTGGCGACCTTCGTCCGACGGCGGGGCGCTTCGAAATCCGCCGCACCGGCTCCGCCTCCGCACGTCAGCGGCTACGAACCAGCACTTCGCGAACCTGCTCCTCGTAGCCGACGTGAGGTGACGAGGCGGACCCTTTTCGTTCACCCCACACGCTCCGCCTCCGCACGTCGCCTCGGCGGCTACGCCGTCGCCGCGCCGCGCCCAGCCCTAGCGCGCCTCCTCCACGTGGACCAATCCGGCGTCGATGTACTGCCCGCCGCCGGTTTGGCGACAGCGAATCGCCATGACGTTGCGTCCGGGCTTCAGGGCGGCCACGGCGGCGGCTCCGAGCGGCACGGTGTCGTAGTCGCTCGTGTAACCCGACAACTCGACGGCCTTGGTGCCGTTGAAGTAGACCTCGGCGTCCTCGTCGTGATGGATCCAGAGCTGGACGGTCCCGGGCTTCCAGTCCGCCGGCAGATCAAAGCTCCGCCGCAACCAGATCTCCCGTCCGTTCCATTCCGTCCGCACCGTCGATCCCGGCGTGCCCCGAGTACCGAACCCGCCCTTGCCGGTGCGCCATTCGGCGTCGTCGAACGCGCTGCCGAACCAACCCTCGGGCGGGCGCCGGGTGACATACCGCCATTCGACCTCGGCCTCGCGCGCGGAAGGGACGACGACCGTGACCTTGGGAGGTTTCGGCATCGGCGCGAAATTCGCCGCCTTCGTGACGTCGCGGGCGGCGTATTTCTTCCAGGTCGCGGCATCGAACAGGAGCGGCAGGTACACGCCGCCGACCACGGGACGGGCCTGGAATCCCACCTGCTTGCCGCTGACGGTCTCGTACCAGTCAGACATCGGCACGCGGCTGGGCGTCTCGTTCAGCCACCGGAACACCGGGTCGACAAGGGCCTCGAAATCGGTCCGGACACCGGTCAGCGAGGCGGTCCAGACGATCCAATCGAGCTTCGTGTAGGTGGCGCGATTGTCGAGCGGGAGCCCGTAGCGGTTCTGGGTCCGGCGATAGAACTCCAACTCCTTGCGCGCGACGTCGGGCGGAAACAGCGCGAGCCCGAGCAACCGGTCCCAGACGAGGTTGTACTTCTGGCTCCACGTTCCCGGACGATCGAACGCGAGGCGGAAATGATCCGCGTCGGCGGCTTCCCGGACCCAGCGCGCGGCGAACTGGCGGGCCACGTCCCAGTACTCGGTCGCGCGCGCATTCTCGCCACGCATGGCGCAGAGCTTGGCGAACGCGCCCAGACCGCAGATCGCCTTGGCGGACAGGTTCACGTTATGGGCGAGATGCCCCGCGAAATCGTCCGTGCACAGCTGATTCTCGGGATCGAAACCCTTGGCCCTGAGGTATTCGGCCCATTGCTCGAGGCGGGGCCAGTAGCGTCCGGCGAAATCGGCGTGACCCTCCATCTGCGCCACCGCCGCCATGAGGAGGAGGAGATTGCCCGATTCCTCGACCGGCATCTGGTTCTCCTCGGTGCGTTCCCCGCCGCCGTACACCTGGCCGTTGGCATGCGGGTAGGTCCCCAGATCGTGCGGGGCGAACGGGAACTTCCAGCGGTCGCTCGCCGCGTAGTCCATGAACGGCACGAGAAACGACTTCGCCAGCGACGGCCCGAACAACAGGAACTGCGGCGCCATCGGATAGAACACGTCGGAGGTGCCGATGCAGCCGTTGCTGAAGTTCTCCTTCGAGAAGGACAGCGGCTGGCCGTTGGCGTCGGCCACGAATTTGCTCGCCGCGAAGCACTGCCGGTAGGCCAGCGCCGCCACGCGCGCGAAGCGGTCCCCGCCCACCCGGGTCAGGTCCGCCATCAGTTCGCCGTCGAACTCCACGCAGCGCGTTTGCAGCGCCTCGAATTCGCTCATCGCGGCCTTCACCAGGTCCGCCGTCCCCCACCCGTTCCTCCGCCAGTACGGGCGGAGGTTCTTCTTCATGTACTGGATCGAGTACTCGTCGTCGTAGGCCAGGGCGACCGTCCGCGACACCGGCAACGGTCCCACGCCCCGGACGAACATTACCACCGACGCCGCCACGCCCTCCGCGGGGAACGGCGACGGCGGACGCACCACGCCGTCCACCAGGCCCTCCGCCCGGAACGACCGCCGCATGGCCGCCCGGTCCGCGAAGGTCCGCGAGGCGATCTCCTGGCCGCGCGCCACGATGCAGAACCGGCCCCAGTCGATGCGCAGATCGTCCCCCTTCTTGGCGAGCACGGGCTGCGCCTCGGACCCGATGCTCAGCATCTCGAGGTCGCCGAGCGTTTCCGTCGCGAACCGGACCTCCTGGTTGCCGGAGTTCACGGCGATCTCGCCGGAGGCCTCGAGGTACAACTGGACGTCGTGCGACCGGCCGTCCGTGGATTGCATTTCGTAGGTGAGATAGGTGACCGGGCGCGACAGCAGATCGAGGTCCTCCGGCAGGGCCGCGTTCAGGAACGTCAGGCGCAGCTCGATCCCCCCGCCCTCGAACCGGTACAGCGTGCGCGTCGGCATGACGGTCAGCCCGACCTGCTTCAACGCGGGAACATCCGCCGGTCCCGCCCCCATGAGCCGGTGGGTCTCGCCATCGATCTTCACCAGGCTGGCGAGACGGTGCGGGCGCCCGGTCCAATGCACGGTGTCCTCGTCCGTCAGCCGATCCCCGGGCGACCAGATGCTGAAGTACGGGTCGCAAGCCACCAGCGGCACGGAGGGCGGCACCAACCGTTGACCGTCCGACCGGCGGGGCTGGGGCGGTTGGTAGAGGGCGAGGTTCGCCGGGGCCACCAGGTTCGTCGGCATCTTCACCAGCGCCCGGTCATAGGTCATCAGCCCGTTCACCTCGACCTCGACATCCGTGGTCTGGGTGTATACGGCCGCCGCCAGACCCGCGTCGCCCGTCAACGGATGAAGCTTCCGGATCAACGCGAGGTACGCCTCGGTCAGGTCGTCGGCATTCCGGAAACTCCGGTAGCCCCAGTTCCTCTCGTCCTGCCAGGTGTGTCCCGGCACCGGCAGTCCCAGACCGCCGAACTCGCCCAGCACCCCGGCGCGTTTCTCCTCGAGCTTCGGCGCTCCCGGGCCCGGATAGATGTGGATGTCGTTGACGTCCCCCGCGCCGCGGTCGGTCCAGCCGCTGGCATGGTTCACGAGGCGCGACGGATCGAGCTGCTTCACGAACTCCGCGATGGCGGGCGAGTCCCACTGGCCCCAGCCCTCGTTGTACGGCACCCACATCACGATGCTCGGATGATTGAACAACCCCTGGACCAGCGCGGTCAGCTCGGCCTTGAACTGGGTGCCCGACTCCGGCGTCCGCGTGATGTCCGGGTCCCGTCCCGAAATGTACCGGTCCCCGCTCGGCATGTCCTGCCAGACCAGCAATCCCAGCTTGTCGCACCAGTAGTACCAGCGGTCGGGCTCCACCTTGACGTGTTTCCGGACCATGTTGAACCCCAGCGCCCGGGTCATCTCCAGGTCGTAGCGCAACGCCGCATCCGTGGGCGCGGTGTACAGGCCGTCCGGCCAGAATCCCTGGTCCAACGGACCGAACTGGAACAACGCCCGGTTGTTCAGGAACAGCCGGTTGATGCCCTGCTCGTCCCTGGCCACCGCGATCTTCCGCAACCCGAAGTAACTCGTGACCCGGTCCACCTCCTGCCCGTCCTCGAGCACCCGGATTCGCAGGTCATACAGAAACGGATCGTCCGGCGACCAGGCCCGCGGCTCGGGAATCGTCAGCTTCACCCCCGGCGTGAACACCGAATTCCGGCCCTTGCCCTTCTCCGTCCGCTCCGCGACGCGCCGGCCCCCGACCAGCGCCTCCACCTGCACCTCGATGTCCCGGGCCATCCGCGTGACCACGCTCACCGTGACCTCGCCGCGGTCCAGATCCGGATGGATCTGCAAGCTTTGCACGTAGGAGGACGCCACCGGCTCCAGCCAGATCGTCTGCCAGAGGCCCGTCGTCGGCGTGTACCAGATCCCGCCGGGCTGCCGGACCTGCTTGCCGCGCGGCTGCGTGCCGGCATCCGAGGGGTCCCACACCGCCACGACAATCTCCTGCTCGCCCTGTTCCTTCAGCGCCTCCGTCAGATCCAGCGTCCACGCCGAATACCCGCCCGCGTGCTCGCCCATGGATTTGCCGTTCACCCAGACCCGCGCGCGCCAGTCCGCCGCACCGACGTTCAGCCGGACCTGGCGCCCCTTCCAACCCCGGGGCACCTCGAAGGTCCGGCGGTACCAGAGTTCCTGGGCCGGCCCCACCGTCTTCATCACCCCCGACAACGCCGATTCCACCGGAAACGGGACCAGGATGCGACCGTCCCAGCGGGCGGGCACGCCGCCGTTGGTTGAGGTGATCGCGTAGTCCCAGAGCCCGTTCAGGTTCAGCCATTCCTCGCGCGCCAACTGCGGGCGCGGGTACTCCGGATGAACCCTCTCCGGCGTCACCTCCGCTGCCCAGCGCGTCATCAACGGACCCTTGGCCGGCTGCCAACCCTCGGCCCCCGCTACTCCCCGACCCGATCCCAGCCACGCCAACAACGCCATTCCCACCCATCCGAACGTGGTCCAGCTCCAACTCCGGCCGCGCGAAACGAAACGTGCACTCATCGGTCCCGCCATCAGACCCCCTCGCCGACTCAAGCGCCAAGCGAAGATTGGCGAATCGCGCCTCCGGGCGGGCACGGGGTCCGCCCTGTCCGCTCCACCTCCTCCATTCAGGGCAGACGCGCTTCGAGCCGCCCGAGACGCTGGGTCGACGCGACCTCCCGACCGTCGATCAGGAGCCGAAGCCCGGCCCCGCGCCGGTACCGTTCGCCGGTCCGATCCCAGAAGATCGTCAGCAGCCGTCCGTGGTACGGCACCTGGTCCAGCGCGAAGTAGTCCCAAACCCCCTCGGGCACGAGCGGTTCGACCCGGACGAGATCGTCGGCGCGGGGTTGCAGGCCCAACACTCCGCTGATGACCAGATCCGCGAACGTCGAGTGGTTGTAGTCCTTGCCGCGTTCCCGTCCCCCTTTCTCGTCGGACCAGGTCCCCTTCTGCCATGACTTCAGCCGCGTCCGCGCGATCCAGTCGCCGGTCCGCGGGTTCAGGTTCTCGTCGATCCACGGCACCACCTGCCCGTCGTCCCGGACCAGGCGATGGGCGCGGGCGAAGGTGACGAGCGCGTCGAAATAGTCGCGCACCGAGAGATGCTCGCGCGGACCGCCGTGGAGATGACGGGCGGCGGCGGTGAGCGTCATGGCCGTGGCGAACGGCCAACTGGGGCCGTTCCACTGGCATTCGTGCCCCTCGTACGACAGCGTGAAACCCGGATGACCCTGTTCGGTGGTCGTGAGCCCGTAGATCGAGCGGAAACCCTTCGGATCCGCGAAATGGCGCCACGCCACGCCGTGGGCGTCGTCCGCCAGTCCGAAGTACCAGGGCGTGTAACCGTGCAGTTCCCGGACCTCGGCGAGGCGTTTGCCGGGGCCGCGCGGCAGGACCTTGAAGAAGCCCGCCGCGGGATCCCAAAGGTGGCGGAGGACGTTCTCCTTGATCCGCGCCGCCCGATCCCGGAACCGGGCCGCGAGTTCGGATTGGCCGGTTCGCTCCGCGATGCGGGCGATGGCCAGGGCGTCGCCGTACTGGTAGCTGTTGATCGTGGCCCGATAACCGGTGCCGCCGACCGAAACCTCCATGCCGTCCTGGCCGTCCTCCTGCCAGTACAGGCCCGGTTCCGCGTCGAATCGGGCCTGGTCCCAGCCCTCGAAGTTCGCCACCAGATCCGGTAGCAACTCGCGGAGCAACCGGTCGTCACCCGTGACCGCGTGGCGCGCCCAGAGCGCGTCCGCCGCCCAGAAGCTGTAGCGCCGCGGATCGCCGCCGCCGCGGAACCAGAACCGGGCGTAGTCGTCCAGCAGGCTCGCGTCGCGGAGCCAGCGTCCCTCGTGGAAGTGATGCCCGGCGGGACAACTGATGGTGTTGTACTTCCCGGCCCAGGGAACCGGCGGCAGGAACTCGGTGATCACCGTGCCGGCGGGCGTCCGCCGGATGTGCTTCCGGAACGTCCACCACCGGAACCAGTACGTCCGCTCGAACTGCGCGTCCGGACATTCGAACCGAGGCACATTCGCCGCGAGGAAGTCCCAGGCCGCCGCGTTCGGAATGGCCTGGGCATACAGCTCCTCGTCGTCCCGGTTGAACCCTTCCACGTACGCGCGGAAGCGGGACAGGTCGAGCCATGGACCGGACGCCGCCGCCCCGGCCCCGGCCCCGGGCGCCCCCGGAGCCCACGACGGCAGAAGGAGCAGAAACAGCGCGGCGAGGAACCCCGATCGAAGCGCGTGGGACATGCCCCTGTATGAAGCCGGTGCCCGCGCCCTGGCAATCCAACTCGGGTCCGGCTCGGGTCGTGGGGGGAAGTCGTGCCCAAGCGGCAGAGGACTGCCGCCCTCCGGGACCCTGGCGGGACGGCGGGAACCGGATCGCCCGCGCCCGTTCACGGCAACCTCGTTTCCAGTGGGACCGGACCCCGCTACGGTCCGCAGCCAAACCCTTCCCCTGCCCCGTGCCTATGCCCCGCAAAACCTTCGGCGTCCTGGTCCACGGTGCCGGTTGGGTCAGTGCCCAGCACATCGCGGCCTTCCAACACCACCCGGACACGCGGATCGTGGCGATCTCGAGCCGGTCGCTCGCCAGCGCACAACGCCGCGCGACCGAAGCCGGGCTCGACGGAATCGCCTGTTTCGACGACCTGACCAGGGCCCTGCGGCATCCCGGGGTCGACATCGTGTCCATCTGCACCCCGCAGCATGTGCATGGCCGGAACGTCCTCGACGCCGCCGCCGCGGGAAAGCACCTGGTCATCGAGAAGCCGGCGGGCATCTCGATGCCGGAATTGCGCCGCATGCAGGACGCGGTCCGGCGCCACGGGGTGCGGACGGTCGTCAGCTTCGTGCTCCGGTGGAATCCGCTTTTTCGGATGCTCAAGTCCATGAGCGCCGCCGGGGCGTTCGGGCGCATCTACTCGGTGGAGGCGGACTACCTCAGCCACAATGGCAGCTGGTGGTCGGGTTGGGAGGCGACGTGCACGGCCCGGAACGGCGTCAGCGCCATGCTCGTCGCGGGTTGCCATGCCATCGATGCGCTGCGCTGGTTCGCGAGTTCCGCCGAGTTCGAGGCGGCGGAGCCGGTGGAGGTGATCGCCATGGCCGGCGGCTACCGCAAGGGACGCACCGACGGCTACGATCCGCTGCGGAACACGTGGGTCAGCGGGGTGCCGCCGATGGAATACGACGGGCTCGAACTGGCGCTGGTGCGTTTCGCGAACGGCGTCCTCGGCAAGGTGTCGGTGAATTTCGATTGCGTCATGCCGTACCGCTTCCCGATCCGGATCTTCGGAGACCGCGGGACGGTCCTGGACAACCGGGTCTGGTCGCACCGGTTCCCCGGCCAGACCGACTGGGTCACCCTGCCGACGGTGACGCCGGATTCCGTGCAGGTGACGCACCACCCGTTCCAGGCGCAGATGGATCACTTCGTCGAGTGCCTGCAGGAAGGCAAGGAATCCCACTGCAACCTCGAGGATGCGATCCGGACGCACGAGGTGGCGTTCGCAGCCCGGCGCAGCGCACGCACCGGGCGGCCCGTGCGCCTGCCGTTGGCGGGTCCCGCAACGTCGCGGAGGGCCCGATGACTGGACGCGACCTCGTGCTGGCCGCGGTCCGCGGCGAACCGGTCCCCAGGGTTCCAACGGGACCGTTGGCGGTGCATTTCTGTGCCCGCCTCGCCGGACATTCCCTGCGCCGCTACAGCACGGACGCCGCGGCGCTCGCGGACTCGGTGCTGCGGTACCACGAACGTTTCAAGCCCGACGCGGTGTGGATCTCGGCGGACACCTGGGTCAGCGCCGAGGCCATGGGCGCGGAGGTGGGATCGGACACGGAGGCCCAACCCCTCGCAGGATTGGGACCGCCGCTCGTGGGGTGCCTGGCCGACCTCGACCGGATCCCGCCGCCCGATGTGGTTCGGCAGGGTCGCTATCCGATGATGCTGGAGGCCGTCCGGCGGGTGGCGGGAAGGATCGGGTCCGACACGTGCATCGTGGCCTGTTTCGATCAGTTCCCGTTCTCGCTGGCGTCGGCTTTGATGGGCGTGGAGGTCGCCATGCTGGCGGCGATCGAGGATCCGCCGTTCCTGCGGGCCGTCATGGCGCGGGCGCAGGAGTACGCGCTGGCGTACGGCAGGGCCCTGGCCGCGGCGGGCGCCGACATCCTCAGCGGCGGCGATTCGCCCGCGGGCCTGCTGGGATCGGATCTGTACGCGGCACTGGCACAACCGTCCGAAAAACGGTTGATCGACGCCCTGCGCGAAGCCACCGGCAAACCGGTGTCCCTGCACGTCTGCGGCAACGCCACGCCCATCCTGCGGGACATGACGGCCACGGGCGCCGACATTCTGGAACTGGATCACGCGGTCGACGTGGAGCAAGCCTGTCGACGCATCGGGCCGGGGACCGCGCTCTGGGGAAACCTCGACCCGGTGGCGTTGCTGGCGCAGGGCACGGCGGAGCGGGTGCGGGCGGCCGCGGAGGAGGCCCTGGAGTCCGTGCGCCGCGCCGGCCATCGCCGGTTCGTGCTCAGCTCCGGCTGCACTCTCGCCGTCGAAACGCCCGACGCCAACCTCGACGCGCTCCTGCGCGCCGGGTCGGCGTAGCTCCGGGGGTGGAAACCCCCGGCCACCTTCGAAGGGTCGCTCCGCGACCCGGAAGCCACGGTCGGACATCTCGTTGCGACTCTCCATGAACCACGCATCACAACCGCTCCGCCCGGTGAGGGCACCGGGCCCGCACCGCGTAGCCGACGGTGACGAGGCGGACCCTTTTCGTTCACCCCGCACGCTCCGCCTCCGCATGTCGGCGGCTACGACCCAGCACCCCGCGCACCCGCACCGCGTAGGCCCCGTGCCCCCACGCGGCGACGTGCCGTCCGCGGTTCATGTTCCGTGAGCAGGTTCAATTAAAACACGGGGCTTCCCACGGCCCTGTCGCGGCCTAGAGTCGCAGCCGTGAACCCTCCCGTCGCCGCCGGCGTCGTCCTGCTCCTTCTGGCCGTCCGGATCCTTGCCGCCGACCCGGTGTTCTCGGGCCCCCAGGCGGGCGAAAGGACGACCTCGTTCCAGGTGCTCGAACTCACCGGACCCCACGCGGATCAGGAACGCGATCCCGTCGCCGAGCACGCCGGCGCGCCGACGGCCCTGGTGTTCATCCACACCCTCGAACGGTCCCTGGCCCCGCTCCTGCGCGCGATCGACCAGTACGGGGCCGAACGGAAGGACCGGCTGCGCACGGAAATCGTGTTCCTGGCCGGGGACCGCCTGGCTGCCGCGACCCGATTCAAGGCCTCGGCGAATTCACTCAAGCTCCAGGGCCGCGTCGGTCTCTCCCTGGACGGCGCGGAGGGACCCGGCAATTACGGGCTCAACAAGGATTGTCTCATGACCGTCCTCGCGGCCCGCGACAACCGCGTGGTCACGAACTTCGCCCTCGTCCAACCCGGCATCGCCGATGCCCCCGCCGTCCTCGCCGCCCTCGCCCGGGCCTGCGGCGACACCAACCCGCCCGCCCTCGAAACCTTCACCCGGCGCGGCATGGAGATGCGGCGCCCCGGGGATGCCGCCCCGCCGGCCACCGACAAATTCCCGGGCGCCGTGCCCACCGATCCCGACCTCAACCGCCTGCTCCGCCTCTTCATCCGTCCAACGAACGACGTGGCCACCGTCGACCGACTGCTCCGGGACGTCGAAGCCCGCATCGGGGAGGATGCCGGACTTCGGAAACAGGCCGTCGACGGCTGGACCCGGGTGCTCCATTTCGGGGACCGCTACGGGACGGAATATTCCCGCCAGGTGGGGCTCGCCGCGAAGGAGCGCTGGGTGGCGGCGGCCCAACCGAAGCCCGAGCCGGTGAAGGGCGGGGATTCCGAGGGCCAGCGCAATCTGGCCGCCCGAAAGCTCCTCCCCTCCGGCCCCGGCCTGGCCGCCGCCCATCCGGGCGACGCGGGGCTCGGCTCCGTGCCCGGCGTGATTTTCGCGGACAATTTCGAGTCGGGCACCCTGGGCCAGGGCTGGGACGAGGTCGGCAACAAGGACGGCCAGGTCCTGTCGTTCGTCGCGCCGTTCGGCCATGCGTCGCTCGGCCAGCGTTGCCTGCGCGTGGAGGCGCATCTGGGGCGCGACACGGGCGGGGGCCTGACGAAATGGTTCGCGTCCGCCGACACCCTGTTCGTCCGGTTCTACACACGCTTCGACGGCGGCTGCGATTACGTCCATCACTTCGTCACGTTGCGGGCGAACCGGAGCTTGCAGGGACGCGACCGCTGGAGCGGGTTTGGCGGGGCGGGGTTGAAGCCGGAAGGCACGGAGCGGTTCTCGACGGCCATCGAGCCGTGGGGCAACTGGGGCCGCAACCCGCCGCCGGGCCGCTGGAATTTCTACAGCTACTGGCACGAGATGGAGGCCTCCCGGGACGGCAAGTACTGGGGCAATTCCTTCAACGTACCCGCGGCGCCGGTCATCCCGCGCGACCGCTGGATCTGCGTCGAGTTCATGCTCCGCCACAACACCCCCGGCCAGGGGGACGGCGAGCAGGCGTTCTGGATCGACGGCGAGCTGCAAGGACACTGGCAGGGCATCGCGTGGCGGAAGACCGAGGGACTGAAGGCCAACGCGCTCACGCTGGAAAGCTACATCACGGATCGCTGGACGAAGAACCCCACGAACGTCGTCCTGTTCGACAACCTGGTCATCGCGAGCCGGTACGTCGGCCCGTGAAACGGGAATTCCCCCGCCCCCCCGCGCGGGCTAAGGATTCCGGCGCGCAAGCGCACCATGGCCACCCTCGTTTTCGACATCGAGACCAACGCCCTGCCGGTCGAATCGTTCGACGAGACGCAGCGGGAGTATCTGTTCCGTGACGCCGCGAAGCTGCCGGAGGGACCGGAGCGCGAGGCCAGACAGGCCGAACTCGCCCGTCAGCTCAGTCTGTATCCGCTCACCTCGCAGGTGCTCTGCATCGCCATGGTCAATGCCGACAGCAACCGCGGCCAGGTGCTCTTCCTCGCCGAGGACTACGAACCCGACGACGAGGCGGAGGTGAAGTTCGTGCCGTTCGCCGACGAGGGCGAGCTGCTCCATGACTTCTGGGAACTCGCCAAGCGCTACGACAACGTCGTGACCTTCAACGGGCGCGGCTTCGACGTCCCGTTCCTCTACCTGCGCTCCGCCGTGCTCGGCGTGCCGATCTCCCGCAAGGACTGGCTCGGTTATCGCTACCAGACCGAGCCTCACTGCGACCTCGCGGAACAACTCACGTTCTACGGCGTGAGCGGTCGCGACGGCGCGGCCCGCAGGTTCAACCTCGATTTCTACTGCAAGGCCTTCGGCATCCCCTCCCCCAAGGCCGCCGGCGTGTCCGGCATGGACGTCGCCGATCTCGTGGGCGAAGGGCGCTTCCGCGACATCGCCGAATACTGCCTGCGCGACGTGCGGGCCACGGTGGAACTCCACCGCGTCTGGCGGGAACGACTGTCCGGCATCAAATAGGCCCCGCCCCATGCCGCCCCCGCGAGCCCGTCCGTCCCGCCTGCCTCCCGGATTGCCCGCCCTCGCGGTCCTGCTTGCCCTGGTCGGCCTCGCGTGCGGGGCCCTCGTGGCCGGAGCCCGGGCCCGGGCCGAAAACCTCGCCCTGCTCGCGCTCCTGGACGACGCGGGCTCCCCCGATGCCCAACGCCGGAGCCGCGCCCGCGACGCGCTCCTCCGCGCCCCCGCCTCCCCCGCACCCCGGCTCGCCGCCGTCGTCTCCCGGGGCGTCACCCGCTGGTACGCCCAGATCCTGCCCTGGTTCGACGGCGTTCCCTGGCTCGCCGAACTGAGGGAGCGCCAGGGCCGCCGCGAGCGCGCCGCCCTGGAGATCCTCCAACGGCTCGGTCCCAGCTCCGCACCCGCTCTCGTGCCCTTGTTGGCCGAGCGCCGGTTCGGCGGGCGCGACGCCGCGGTGGCCCTGCTCCGCGCCTACGGAACGAACGCCCTGCCCGACGTCCTCGCGGCCCTCCGCCATCCCGACCCCGAAACCCGCGCCGGCGCCGTCGTCGCGCTCGGCAAATTCTCCTCGCACGACCTCGGCGGCCTCGCTCCCCTGCGCGCGGCGCGACGCGACGCGGCGGTCCCCGTCCGGTTGGCCGCGATCTGGGCACTCGCCCAGATGCGGGATCGCCCGGACGAGGTCGTGGCGGACCTCGCCGCGGCGCTCGACGACCCGTCGGATCGCGTGCGGCTCGAAGCCATGCGCGCGCTCCGCCCGTTCGCAGCCCGGGGCGGACCCGCCGTCGACCCGCTGCGCCGCTGCCTCTCGGACGCGTCCCGCGAGGTGCGTGGCGAGGCCGCGGTCGCGCTCGCCCAACTCGGCCGGATCGCTGAGCCGGCCCGGGACGACCTGCTCCGGGTCCTGCGCGCCCGGCGCCCGGGTTTCCGCGAGGCGGCCGCCGCGCTGGTCCAGGTGAGCGACCCGTCCAGTCCCGAGAGCGTCGAGGCATTGAACCGCCTGCGCGAGGGCCTGGGAAGCGGCGATCTGGGCGTGCGCGTCCGCACCCTCGAACTCCTCGCCGTCCTGGGCGTTCACGCCACGTCCGCCGTTCCCGGCATCCTGCCCCTGCTGGAGAATCCCGAACCCGGGGATGATCGCTCCGCCGTGTCCGCGCTACGCCGCATCCAGCCCGAGGCCGTCCCGGAACGATTCCGCCAGGGGCGGCCCGGGCGCTGACCGCGCATCGGACGCGCTCCGGGGCTCGACGCCGCGTGCCGCGGGGGCGGGGCGCGCCTCGCTCCCTCGGCGGACGATGAATTCGGGCAACCGCGTTCTTGCACCGCCGCCCCGCCCCCTGTCTCCTTGCCGCCGCGCGATGGAGGCCCCAGTGATGTACCCGAACCCAGGCCGGCGCCTGGTTCGTCATGTCGGCGATGCCCAGCACTTCTCAATTCGTGGCCCGACCGGCTGCTCTCCCGACACCGGCTGGCAGGCCCGGGTCCGGACCAACCTCGGACGCGGGCGCATGCTGCGCGAGGAGGTCATTCATGCCCATACCCGGCACGTTCCCGCCTTCGGCGCCAGCTGGCATGACGTTCCCCTCCCCTGGACCGGCGATCGCTGGGCCCGGGATCTCGTCCTGGCCGAACCCGGCTTCCACGCGGCGAAGGCCTACCTGATCGATGCCCGCGGGTTCCAACTCTGGCCGTCCGGCCCCGATGTCGGCCTCTCCGTCCACCCCGATTGGTGCCGGAGCGCCAATACGTTGTACTGCGCCTTCACCCGTCTCTTCGGTGCCACCCGGACCGCGCCGCGCCACCTGCCCGAACCGGACGAACCGACGCTGAAATCCCTGGAACGTCAGGGTTATGCCGTCCTGCCTCCCTCGGGCACGCTCCGGGACCTGACCCGGCAACTGCCACACATCCTCGGGCGCCTGGGCTGCCGCATCCTCCACCTCCTGCCCATCCACCCCACCCCGACCGTCTTCGCCCGCTTCGGACGCCAGGGTAGTCCCTACGCCGCCCTCGACCTGACGGCCATCGACCCCGCCCTCGTCGAGTTCGACGCGCGCACCACCGGGGTCGAGCAGTTCACCGAACTCACGCGCGCCACCCATCGCCTCGGCGGACGGGTCTTCCTCGACATCGTCATCAACCACACCGGCTGGGGTTCCCGTCTTCAGGAGGAGCATCCCGAGTTCTTTCGCCGCGAACCCGACGGGCGGTTCGCCTGCCCCGGGGCCTGGGGCGTCGTCTGGGAGGATCTCGTCGAACTCGAACAGCACCGGGTCGAACTCTGGGATCTCATCGCCGAATCGCTGCTGACCTGGTGCCGGCGGGGCGTCGACGGCTTCCGCTGCGATGCCGGGTACAAGATCCCGACGCATGTCTGGCAGTACATTACCGCCCGGGTCACCGGCGAATTCCCCGACACGGTGTTCCTCCTCGAGGGCCTCGGCGGTTCCTGGGAAGCCACCGAAACACTGCTCGGCCCCGGGGGCATGCACTGGGCCTATTCCGAGCTCTTCCAGAATCACTCCGGTTCCGAGGTCCAATCCTACCTCGACTACGCCCTTCCCCAGTCCGCGAACGTCGGCACCTACGTGCACTACAGCGAGACGCACGACAACGACCGCCTCGCCGCCCGGGGCCAGGCGTGGTCCCGCCTCCGCAACCGGCTCTGCGCCCTGACCAGCGCCTCCGGCGGCTTCGGCTTCACCGCCGGCGTCGAATGGCTCGCCGAGGAGAAGATCCTCGTCCATCAACGGACCGGTCTCGCTTGGGGCCAGGAACCCAACCTCGTCGACGAACTGGCCCACCTCAATCGCCTGCTCGCCGATCACCCCGCCTTCTTCGACGGCGCCGCCCTCCACCGCGTCAGCCCGCCGGGCTCCACCGTGTTCGCCCTCGAGCGCGTCAGCCAGGACGGCTGCTGGCAGGTCCTCGTCCTCGCCAACACCAACCCGTCCTCGCCCGCCTCCCTGGCAATCCCCGCCCACCATACGGCATCGTCCGTCGCCTGGTCCTGCGAGCTGTTGGGCGATCCCTTCCCGACCCTCGAGCGCTCCGCGCAGGCGGTCACCTTCCACCTCCCGCCCGGCGCCGTGCTCTGCCTCGCCCCCCGCCCGGGCCCCGAATCCGGCTCCGGCACCGCCTACCGGCATCGCCACGCCCGCATTGCCTGGGCCCTGCGCATGGCCGCCCACCTCGTCCCCTCCGAAACCCTCCTCAATACCGCCCCCCACGCCCTCGCCACCCACGTCGCCAATTCCCCCGCCCGCTGGCTCGCCGCCCTCGCCGCCGAACGCGATTCCCGCTCGCCCCACCACCCCGCCCCCTCCCTCGACCTCGCCCAACTCGCCGCCCGCGCCCAGGACCGCCTCCCTTTCCCCTGCGTCATGCGCTGGCGCCCGTCCGACGCCCGCCGCGTCGTCGCCGTGCCCGCCGGTTGGTGGCTGCTGGTCGAGGACGACGTGGGATTCCGCGCCCATCTCCGGGCCCCGGACGCCGCCGATGCCCGCGCCGAACACGAGGAGTCCATCCCGACCCGCGAGGCCCATGTCGTCGCCTTCCCGCCCCGCCGACCCGACGGCGAAGCCGACGCCCTCCTGGTCCTCGAACGCCACTGCCCGACCACTCCCTCCGCGTCCGGACGCATCCGGTTCCTGTCCGCCCACCCCTCCGTTCCCACCCGCTTCGATCCCGATGGGCTCGTCGTCCTCGCCAACGCCCGCGGCGGCATGGCCTGCCTCCGTGTCGACCTCGGCGCCATCCAATCCAAATACGACTGCGCCCTCGCCGCGAATCTGCACCCCGCCGTCCCCGTCGACCGCCACGTGTTCGCCAAGCGCGTCCGCGCCTGGCTCAACGCCGACGGCTTCATCTCCGCCCTCGACCGCCATAACCTCGAGTTCTTCGAACCCGGACCGCCCGCCATCTGGGAATTCCGGGTCAATGCCGGCAATGCCCGCCACGTCCGCGTCCGGCTCGAGGTCGGCATGCCCCCGGGCCACAATTCCGTCATCTGGCGCTTCTCCCGGGCGCCCGACGATGCCCCCCTGCCCGCCAGCCTCACCTTGCGCGTCGACCTCGAAGACCGCGGCTACCACTCCGAAACGCATCGCAATCCCGATGCCGAACGTCATTTCGAGGCGTCCTGCCAGACCCTCGATACCGGCATCGGCTTCGAGTTCAATCCTCACCCCACCCGGTCGTTACGGGCCGAATTAGACCGCGGTCGCTTCCATCGCCATCCCGAATGGTCCGTCCGCGTGCCCCATCCCATCGAGGCCTCCCGCGGCCATGTGGCCCACGGCGATGCCTATAGCCCCGGCTGGTTCGAGATCCCCCTCGCCCCCGGCGAATCGGCCACCCTGGTCCTCGACGCCGAGTCCACCCTCCTCGATGGCCCCTTCGCCAACGCCGCCCTCAACGACCTCGCCGAACGCCACCCCACCCCCGCCCCCGGCGATCTCGAAGCCCATTTCTCCCGCGCGCTCGAGGCCTTCGTCGTCCGCCGCGACGAAGGCCACTCCGTCATCGCCGGCTACCCCTGGTTCCTCGATTGGGGCCGCGACACCCTCATCGTCGCCCGCGGCCTCCTCGCCGGAGGCTGGAACGATCACGTCCGCGAAATCCTGCGCGTCTTCGGGCGCTTTGCCGACCGCGGGACCCTCCCCAATTCCATCCACGGCAACGACGCCTCCAACCGCGACACCTCCGACGCCCCGCTCTGGTACATCGTCGTGCTCGAGGAAGCCCTCGAATCCGCCGGCCCCGGACTCCTCTCCGAACCCCTCCACCCCGCCGGCCCCACCCTCCACGAGGTCGCCCCCGCCCTCGGCGCCGGCTACCGCGCCGGCCCCCCCAACGGCCTTCGCGTCGATCCCGAATCCGCCCTCGTCTGGAGTCCCTCCCATTTCACCTGGATGGACACCAACCATCCCGCCGGAACGCCCCGCGAGGGCTATCCCGTCGAAATCCAGGCCCTCTGGCTCCGCGCCCTCCGGTTCCTGGCCCGACACGACCCCACCGGAAGCCCCCGCGCCGCCAGCCTCTTCCAGACCGCCCGCCACGCGTTCGCCCGCCTCTTCTGGCTGCCTCAGCAGGAATGGTACTCCGACGTGCTCCTGGGCCCGTCCGGCACCCCGGCCAGCCAGGCCGAGGCCGACACCGCGCTCCGCTGCAACGCCCTGATCCCGGTCGCCCTCGGCATCGCCGAACCCCATCAAGCCCGCGCCCAGGTGGCCGCCAGCCTCCAGCATCTTCTCGTCCCCGGCGCCGTGCGCTCCCTCGCCCCCCTCCCCGTCTCCCCGCCCCTCCCCATCCACGGCCCCGACGGTCGCCTGCTCAACGACCCGCACCACCCCTACTGGGGCCGTTACGAAGGCAACGAGGATACCCACCGCAAGCCCGCCTATCACAACGGCACCGCCTGGACCTGGTTCCTCCCCATCCTCGCCGAAGCCCTCGCCGTGGCCTGGGCCTTCGAACCCGCCTCCCTCCACGCCGCCCGCTCCCTGCTCGGCAGCCTTGCACCCCTCCTCGCCTCCGGCTCCCACGGTCAGATCCCCGAGGTCCTCGACGGCGACGCCCCCCATCGCGAACGCGGCTGCCATTCCCAGGCCTGGGCCGCCTCCGAGGCCCTGCGCGTCTGGCGGCGGTTGCTCGCCCAACACGCGTGACCAACCCCAAGGAACGCCCCGGGCCTCCACCCCATGCAGGCCGGGTCCCCCGACCCGGCGCAACGCATTCCCGATGGGCGGTTCATGGATAGGCCCCCCGGCCCCCCTCCGAGCCTTCCACCCCAATACCTTGGGTAAACCCCTCGGCCAGCCCACCATGCCTCGGGCCTGAGCCCGAAATTCGGCGTTGTTTCGGCCACCTCGTTTGGTACCCTCGCGCATGCCTGCTCGGCGCCCGCGCCGGCCAGGCTGTCCCGTTCAGTCAAGACCATGTCCGAACCCTACGAGAACCCGTCCACGCCCCAATTCCTGGAGCCGAACGCCGCCCAATACGACGCTTCGAAAATCGACAAGCTCGAGGGCCTCGAAGCCGTTCGCAAACGCCCGGGCATGTACATCGGCGACCCCGATGAGCGCGGTCTCCACCACTGCGTGTTCGAGGTGCTCGACAACTCCATCGACGAACACCTCGCCGGCCACTGCCGCCATATCGAGGTCAACGTCCACGTCGATGGCTCCGTCTCCATCCGCGACGACGGACGCGGCATCCCGGTCGATGTCCACCCGAAATGGGGCATCCCCGCCGTC
>CAZSOV010000124.1:0-21210 GCA_964608505.1 uncultured Verrucomicrobiota bacterium | reverse complement strand
ACCTGCGGTGCCGGGTGCGGTACTTCACGGCGGGTGCGGCGTTCGGGAGTCGGGAGTACGTGGAGGGGATTTTCGGGGCGTATCGGGAGAGATTTGGGAAGAAGCGGAAGGACGGGGCGCGGCGAGTGCGTGGGTTGGAAGGGCCGGAGGCGTACGTGTTGCGGGATTTGAAGAAGGCGGTGTTCGGGTAGCGAGCCTCCGGCAGACCGTGCACCTCGGCGCGGAGGTCCGGCGCCGCGGACTGAGCTGCAGCGCACGGAGGTGCGTCCGGAGAGTCGTGGTCCGGTGCCCCCGCCGGGCGGGGCGATTTCCAGGATCAGGACCAGTTCAAGTGGCGAGCCGAGGCACCTGTCCGCGTCCGGGTTCGGGCGTGTCCATTTACCTCCGAACGTGGTCTCCTTTGCGCGGATGTCAGACACCTATCCACCATGACCCTGCTCGAGTTCACGTTGTTTGCCTTCAGCTCGCTCTTCGTGATCACCGATCCGATTGCGACGGTGCCGATGTTTCTGGCGATGACTCCGGACGTCACGGTCGAGAAACGGATTCGCATGGCCCGGCTGGCCTGCCTGGTCGCGGGCGGGGTCCTGCTTGTGTTCGCTTTTCTCGGGCGCTGGGTCTTCCTGTTGCTCGGCATCACCATCCCGGCCTTCCAGATGGCGGCCAGCGTGGTGCTCCTGCTCATCGCGCTCGACATGCTCCGCGGGCAGCGCTCCCGCGTGAAGGCCACTCGCGAGGAAACCGAAGAGGGCTCCACCAAGGACGACATCGCAATCACGCCGCTGGCCATTCCCCTGCTCGCCGGTCCCGGGGCGATCTCCACTGCCGTCCTGCTCCACAACCGGGCCGACAGCCTCGCCAAGCTCGTCGCACTTGGTCTCGTGATCGTGGTCGTCTGCGCCCTCGCGTTCGTCATCTTCGCCCTGGGCGCCCGGGGGGCCCGGTGGTTGGGGCCCATCGCCATGAAGCTGGTCGAGCGGATCATGGGCCTGCTGCTGGCCGCGATTGCCTTCCAGTTTCTTCTAAACGCCCTCAAGGAACTCAAGGTGGTCTCGTTCTGACCGGCGCGGCGTGCCCGGCTACGTGGCGGCGAACGAGAGGCTCTCCTCGAGCCAGTCGTCGGTGCGCAAGACCGCCTGACGCATGCGGAATGCCGCGTGCTGCGCCCGGTTCTGCGCCAGGCGAAAGGCCGCCCGGGTCGTGGCGCCCGTTGCTTCCTCTCCCTTGCCCGACACCCAGCGGCTCAACCAGGGCTGGACGCGGCGCGGGAGATGGCGCCGCAATAATTCGTCCTCGAGGCTGAGGATGG
Source organism: uncultured Verrucomicrobiota bacterium (assembly GCA_964608505.1). Classification (GTDB taxonomy): domain Bacteria; phylum Verrucomicrobiota; class Verrucomicrobiia; order Limisphaerales; family CAIMTB01; genus CAIMTB01. The sequence continues at coordinate 19,901 of CAZSOV010000124.1, read as the reverse complement.
CCTGCGAACTTCCCGGGTCCCCCTGCCGCGCCGCGCGCCCGAACAATTGCCGGTCGACGCGACCGGATTCATGGCGTTCGGTCGCGATGACGTGCAATCCACCCAACTCCGCCACGCCCCGTCCGAGGCGGATGTCGGTGCCGCGTCCGGCCATGTTCGTGGCAATGGTGATTCTGCCGGGCTCCCCTGCCCCGGCCACGACGGCGGCCTCCTCGGAATGGCGCATCGCGTTGAGGACCCGGCAGGTCAGGCCCAGGGCAGCCAGGCGCTCGCCGAGCATTTCGCTGGCCGCGACGCTTCGCGTGCCCACGAGCACCGGGCGCCCCGTCGCATGCCAGCGCCCGATCTCCTCGCTCACGAGGCGCCACTTGGCCTCCTCGGTTGCGAGAACGCGGTCGGGCAAGGCACGTCGAAGGCATGGCCGGTTGGAGGGGATGGCGATCACCGGCAAACCGTAGATGTGCCAGAACTCGTCCGCGGCCTCCCGGGCGGTGCCCGTCATGCCGGCGAGGTGATGGTAGAGGCGGAAGTACCGCTGGAAGCTGATCCGCGCAAGCGTGTCGGTGGGATCGGTGAGTGGCAGACGATCCTTCGCTTCCACCGCCTGGTGCAGGCCGGCCCGCCAGCTCCGCTGCGGCATGGGCCGACCCGTGAACTCGTCGACGATGACCACCTTGTCGGCGTCGACGATGTATTGCTTGCCGCGATGGAAGAACTCGCGGGCCACCAGCGCCTGGCGAACCAGCTCGAAGCGGCGCAGCGGACTGCGCCACAGCCCGGGCAGTCGCCCGCAGGCCCGCGCCAGCGTTGCCTGTCCGCGGGCGGTCAAGGCGACCTCCCGGTAGGTGGGGTCCACGGTGTAATCGCGTCCAGATTCCAGTTCCTCAACGATGGATTGCGCGGTGCCGACCGCCTCGCGCAAGGCCTCGTTCCGGGCCATCGAGGAGATGATGAGCGGCGTCACCGCCTCGTCGATGAGGACGCTGTCCGCCTCGTCGACGATGGCGGAGTGAAGGCCCCGGAGCACCAGACCGACGCCGTCGCGATGCGTCGGGCGCAGGAGCTGCCGGATCAACCGGCGGGTGGGTTCCCGCATCGTGCCCAATTGCAGGGAATCCCGGAGGAAATCGGCGACCACCTCCTTGCTTGTGGCGTAGGTCACGTCGGCCTCGTACTGGCGACGGCGCTCGTCGGGCGCCATGGCGGCCGTGACGTGCCCGGCGCGGACCCCGCAGAACCGGTAGAGCGGCGTGAACCATTCGGCGTCGCGCTGCACGAGATAGTCGTTGACGGTGATGACGTGGCAGGGCCGGCGCGTCCAGCCGCGCAAGACGGCGGCCAGACTGGCCGTCAGCGTCTTGCCTTCGCCCGTGGCCATCTCCGCCAGGCACCCCCGGTGCAGGGCCAGCGCCCCCTGGATCTGGACGGGGAACGGGCGCATTCCGGTCACGCGATGGGCGGCTTCCCGGATCGCGGCCAGCGCCTCGGGAAGCGCCTCGGCCAGGCCGCGCCCGCCGCGGCGAAACCGCGTGCGGAACCCGAGCAGCCGTTGTTGCAGATCGTGATCGGTCAACTCCCGGAACGCGGGTCCGTGCCGTTCCACGGCGTCGGCGTCCTGCTGCAATTCCGCGAGCACGCCAGCCCGACGCCGGAAGGCCCCGACCACGCGCTGGACCGTGGCATCGAGACCCTTGGGCAGGGGCGGTGCCGGGCGGACGTCGATGCGCCGATAGAGCTCGGTCGGCGTGATCACGGGGTCAGAGCTGGTAACGCCGCTGGAGGAGTTGGCGCAGGGAGCGGATCCAGCGAGGCAACAGGGGTTCGGGAGGCAGATCGAACCGGGCCGTGCCCGAGCGTCCGTGGAGCAGGGTCGCGCCCCCCGCCTCTCCCAGGGCGCCGCGCACCTCGAAGAACGGCTCGGCGGTCTGCACCCCTCGTTCGTCGGTCGCCCGGGTGCGGACCGGACCGCCGGCCAGCCAACCGAGCGCCGCGGACGGGAGTTGATTCTGGCCGGCGGGATTGACGCGTGCCTCGATCAGGGGCAGCACGCGCCCCGCCTCCCCGCGCAGCCGGACCTCGCCCGGACCGAGGCTGCGTTCGAAGAGGCGATCCACCTCGCCGGCTTCGACGACGGCATGGAACTCGAAGCCGGAGGGGTTGACGAGCACGCCCAGCTCCCCGCCCTGCGGCAGCCAGCTTCCGCGAAGTTCCCTGGCGCGGGGAAAGACCCAGAGGCCGTCGTGGGCCGCCCGCACCACGAGATTGGAGGCATTCCCCTCGAGGGTCGCGACCGTCTTCTCGTGGGCCTCGAGCAAGCGCTGGAGGGGGAGGAGATTCGGCACCGCCTCGTGCAGGGCCTGGCGGATGCGACCTTCGGTCTCGGCCCGCTGGGCACGGGCGGCGACGAGGTTCAGCTCCAGTTCGGGATTCTCGAGCTCGAGCAGGGCCTGACCCTTCGTCACGGTCGAGCCCGGCTCGACCAGCACCCGGGTCACCCTTCCCCCGGTCTCGTTGTGGACCTCGCTCCATTCGCGGCTGCGCACGACGCCGGGCGCCCGGAAATGGCTGGGGAAGGGCACGAACCGAAGGAAGACCACCAGCACCAGGGCCAGGCCGACGGTCACGGCGACGGCGCGGGGCCGCTGGCGGTCCAGGCGTGGACTGGTCGCGAGGTAGTGCACCAACCGCCAGAGGGGCACCAAGATCCAGGCCACGGCGCAGACCGCCGCCATCAGGAGCCCGATCAGCAGGAACCGGTCCGCGATTGCCAGCAGGATCCCGGCAAACACCAGCACCCGGTAGATGCCGCTGGCGACGCCGAAGGTCCCCAGCCATGCGGCCTCCTTTCGGGACCGCGCGGGCTCCTGGTCCTGCCGCAGTCCGAACAGGAATTTCTCCGTCCAGTAGCGCACCTGTCGATTCGCGCGGGCGCCGAGGTTGGGGATGCCGATCAGGTCGGAGAGGACGTAGTAGCCGTCGAAGCGGAGGAGCGGGTTGAGGTTGACCACCAGGGTCGAGACCGAGGCAACGAACATGATGTTGTAGGCGAGGCCGTGGATCGTTCCGGGGCCGGTGGCCGCCCAGACCATCGTCGCGACCGCAGCCACGAAAATCTCCACGATCACGCCACCCAGGCCGACCAGGACGCGCTGCCAGCGTTCGCGGAAGGCCCAGGCCGAAGTCACGTCCACGTACGGCACCGGCGTGAAGATCATGAAGAGGATGCCCATTGTATGGACCTCCCCGCCGAACCGGCGGCACAGGTAGGCATGCCCGAACTCGTGCAGCGTCTTGACGATGGCCAGTCCCAGGTAGAGCAGGAACAGGTTATCGGGCGCCAGCACCCCCTGGGCCTCGTCCTTGAGCGCGAGGAAATGATCCGCGGCCACCTTCAACCCCCAGCCCACCACCGCCAGCCACAGGACCGCGCCGAGGGGCCCCATGAGCCAGCGCAAGGCCGGCAGGGTCCGGACCAGGAACGCGTCCGGGTCCAGCAACGGGATCCGCGCGAACATAATGTTCAGGAAGCGGCCCCGGATCTCGCGCTTCCGCGTGCCCTGGTAACGCTTGAACAACTCCGGGGCATCCGCGGCGCCCGGGTACTGGAGCAGGTTGGCCCGGTACAACTGGCCGAGCAGTTGGAGCACCGCTTCCTGTCCCGGGGCGTCCTCCGGCGACCGCTCGAGGCTCTCCTTCCAGACCTCCTCGACCGACCGATCCGGACGCAATCGCGCGACGAACTCGTAGGCCGCGGGCCGCAGGCGGAAGAACTGGCCGGTGAACGGATCGTGGAGGACGTGCCAGATCTCGCCCCGGAACCGCTGACGATGGACCTCGACGGTCGGGCGCAGGGCCACGCGCTGCTGGGCGACGCGGTACCACGACTCGCTGAACGTGGGGGGCGCTTCCACCATGTCACCACCAGAGGTAAAGCCGCAGGAAGTCGACCGTCCGGTGTCCCAAGATCCACGCCAGGGTCCGGCGCTCGACGTCGATCTTGCAAATGCCGCTCATGCCGGGGCGCCACCAGGGCTCGCGGTCGCCCTCCAGCGCGCCGCGGACGAGGAAGACGTTCGCCCGTTCCTTCGGCATCGCCGCGGGTTCGACCTTCGTGATGCGCACGGGGAACTTCCGCCGCGGCTGGGCCAGGAACGCGATCTGTCCCGCGGTCTTGCCGAGGATCTCGTGGACGTCCCGTTCCTCCACGTCGACCTCGACGTACAAGGCATCCAGGCGCGCGATCTTGAACAAGGCGTCTCCCTGGTGGACCGGCGCTCCGAGCCTCTGCCGCAGGTCGCCTTCCACCACGACCCCCTCGAAAGGCGACGCCAGCCGGGCCTGGCGCAGCCGGAACCGCACGAGGTCCAGCCGCGCCGTCGCCTGATCCGCCAGCGCCATCGCGATCCGCATGTCCGCCGGGGAATCCTTGGCCCGGGCCTTCTCCGCTTCCCGCCGGTAACGGGTTTGGTCGGCCACCGCCGCCGCCTCGTCCAGCTGCAACTGATCAGTGTTCAACGAAAGCAACGGCGCCCCGGCGGCCAGGGTGTCCCCCGGACGCACGGCAACGCTCTCGATGAAACCGTCGAAAGGGGCCGAGAGGTACACCAGTTCGTCGCTCCGCAGGATGAACTCGCCCTCCACCCGGTACGGGTACACGGGCAACACCAGCGCGATCAGCGCCAACGTCCCCGCCACGGCCCCGACCTTCGACCACGTCCGCTCCGGCCCCAGCCAGCGCGCCGCCCGTTCCCGGAACGCCGCGGCCCAGCGCGATCCGAACCATCGATCCCGCCGCTGCAAATCGCCCATGCGCCGCGCCACGGTGTCGGACACCAGCCGCAACTGCTGTACCTCCAGTTCGTCGAAAGGCCGGGCCAGGCGTTCGCAGGTGAGGGCCCCGACCACCTCCTTCCCCACGCGGACCGGCAGGGAAAGCAGGTGACCGGGGTTCTTCGCGCGGCCGTACTGCTCGTGGTCCCGGGTCACGAACCCCGCCCCGTCCGGCGCCGGCCACAGGATCTCCTCGTCCTGGTCAAGGCACTCCTCCATGACGACCTCGATGGCCTGGGCGGCCTCGCGTCGGCGGTCGAAGCGTTCCGTGCGGCTGATGGCCTGCAGGCGCACCTGTCCCGACACCTGCCAGCCCAGGCTCACCCGCTCGCAGGCGAAACTCCCGGCGAGCGCGTTGCACAGGGCCAGCGACGCGGCCCGGAACCGCGTTTCCGCATTCACCGGGACCGTGACGTCGAGCACCGACGCGAATTTCTCGACGTCCTTGCGTGCCCGCGCGGCGGTTTGCGTGCCCAGAAACGCCAGCGGCACGTCGCTCGCCAACTCCAATCGCACCAGGCGCTGGGCCAGGTCCGCCTGGGTCGCGTTCAGGCACAGAAAGACCGCGACGCACGACTCCGCGGGATCCTGGAACTGCAACGCCACGCCGCACGCGAAGGAGCGTTCGCCCCCGCCGGTGCCCGCTTCCAGCGGCAGCATTCCGCGCCCCTCCTGCAAGCAGAGGTTCGTCAGCTCGGGCAGTCCCCGCAGAAACGCCGGAACCACCCGGTCCGCATGCCCCTCCGCCGCCCACGCCCCGATTTGCAGCAATCGCTCCGGCTCCTTGGGGTCGCGTCGGACGATCATGCCCCGTTGCGCCCCCGCGAGACGGGACAGGACCTCCACCAACTCCGGCCAGAACCGGGCCGGGGGACCGTCGTAGCGCCGGAGGCGGCGCAGTTCCGAGAGCACCGCGTCGAGCGGCGGAGCATCCGTGGGGGACGGGGACGGGGACGCGGACATGGCGGAGGGCGGGTTAATCGAGGACCAGCCGTCCGGTGATGCCCGGACGCACCCGCAGGGCGGGGTTGTTGAAGAGGATCTTCACGCGCAGCAGTCCGCTGGCCGCGTCGACGACCGGCGCGACGAAATGGACCTTGCCCTCGAGCTCGAAGGCCCCGGCGGCGCCGTCGAACTGCAGTTTCGCCGCCTGGCCCAGGACGAAGCGCGGCGCCAGTGCCGGTTCGCAGTCGAGCACGAACAGGCAGCGCGCGGTGTCCACGACGCGCACGACGGCGGTCCGTTCCTGGTCGCAGGCCTCGCCGACCTGCTTGAAGTACTGGGCCACCACCCCGTCGGTCGGCGAGGTCAACTGCCGGCGTCGCAGCATCTCGCGGGCGAGTTCGTGTTCGACCTTCGCGATGCCGAACTCGGCCTCCTTCTTGTCCGTCTCCTCGCGGCTCACGGAGATCGCGTTTTTGCTGGCCAACGCCCGCAACCGCTCCAGCTCGGCTTCCGCCAGCCGCATCGCCAGCCGCCGTCGTTCGACCTCGAGTTCCTCCAACTGCTTGTCGAGCTCGACAATCACCTGCCCTTTGCGCACCGCGGCGCCCTCCTCGATGGCCCGCGCCGACACCACCCCGGTGACCGGAAAGGCCAGCACCGCGTCGAGGATGGGCTCGGTGATCCCGGTCAGCATCCGCGCCTGCCCCTGCCCCTGCGCATGGGGCACCAGGAACAAACCGAGCAACGCCACCACCACCGCATGCCAATCCACCGGACGGCGGCGTCTCACCGGCAATCCGGTTCGTCCGTCCGTGGGCAGGTTCTCGTGCCGCGTTGTCATCATGCCGTTGGCCTCCTGGGTTGCCCGTGTTCCGCCGTCCCTACCCTACCTCGACCGGTCCCCGGCCTGGCGTGCGGCCTTGTCGACCGCCCTGGCCGCGCGGCGCTCGGCCTCGGCCAGCGACTCGTCGGGAACCCGCGCCTGCTGCAACTGGGTGCGGGTCCGCTGCCGCAGTTCGTCGCGCGAGAAGTCCACGTGGCGGGCCTGCAGCAGGGTTCCGCGAACCAGCTCGAGTTCGATCGCGGCGCGGCGCAGGAACACGAGGCTCTCGATGGCCGCCGCCTTGGTTTCCGAAAGCTTCTCCTCCGTCTCCAGCACGACGCGGCTGTCCACCGCGCCGACGGCCAGGCGGTCCAGCTGCGACTGGAGGAGGCGCGCCTGGAAGTCGACCACCGCCCGGTACTGCTCGATGTCGTCCGAGTAGAGCCGGAGCCGACGCCGGGCGGATTCGATGCCGTTCTGGATTTGCGTTTCCACCTCCCGCAGCCCGAGCAGCGCGCGCTCCTTGGCCAGTTGGGCGGCCCGGTGGTCGTTGCGCTCCTTGATGCCCCCGCCGAGGGGCACGCGCAGTTCCATGCCGACGGACCAAGCCGGGAAATTCCGGTTCTCGATGTCGTCGATCGACTGCCCGGGAGTCAGGCCAAGGCCGTTCAGGCCGTAGCTCGCCTTCAGATCGAGCTGCGGCAGGCGCTGGTTCTTCGTGTACTGGACCCGGATGCCCTCCTGGGCGAGCTGCGCCTGGCGCATGCGGTAGTCCGGATTGGCCTCGAACGCCTGCTGGACGTCCTCGTCCCGCGTGCGGGCGTCCTCCGGCGTCACCGGTTCTTCGACCGCGCGGGGCGTCTCGGAGCGGCGCTGGGGCGTCGATCCATAGAGGCTGCTGAGGCGCGCGGCCAGTTCGATGACCCGCTGCTGGTGTTCGTTCAACCGGGTGCGACGCAGCGCCGCCCCGGCCTGGGCCTGGAGGACGTCGATCTCGGAGCCCTTGCCCACTTCGAGCCGCGCCCGGTTGTCGTCCCGGATGCGCTCGCTGAGGCGGACGGACTCCTCACCGATCCGCGCGCGTTCCTGGGCGAGATAGAGCTCCCAGTACGTCGACTCGGCCTGCGCCAGCGTCAGCATCAACTGTCGCCGGTACCCATGGTACGCCACCTCCGAGGCCAGGGCCGCCAGCCGGATCTTGGCCATCGTCGAGCGCAACCCGAAATTCTTGAGCAACGGCTGCACGAGGCTCACCCCGGCAAAACTCTCGTATTCCGGCCCGTAGAAGGACTGGTTCGTGCCGGCACTGCGGAACTGCAGGTTGTTCTCCAACTCGCGCAGCGTGTAGCCGAGCCGCAGCCGCGTGCCGACGGGCGAAAGGAATTCGAGGCCCGCGTTGTAGACCGTGTTCTTCTCGGCCAGGACGCCCGTCGTGAAGAAGCCCAGGTTGGCCCGCTGCTGCGCGTTGTTCGGACGATCCGTGTCGGTGTAGTCCACGGAAGTCACCAACTGCGGTTCGAAGATGCCGCGTTCCCCCGCCTCCGTGCGTCCCGCGATCTCCACCTCCACCGCGCGCATCAGGATGCTCTCGTTGTGATCGAGCACCAACTGCCGGAGCGCGCCCAGGTTCAGGTCCACGCTCGCGCCTTCCCCGTCCGCCGCCCGGACCGTCGACGACGTCAGGCTCAAGAGCCCCGCCACCCATCCTTGCAGCCATCGCCACCCCGGCCCCGGTCGCTCCGCCGAACCCCGGGTTTGACGAACGGAATCGCCGTTCGAACCCACCGGGCGCCGCCGCGCCCCCAACACCATCTTCACGCAATGCATCGGTTCAATCGTGTTGCCGCTCTGGAATCCAATTCCCCGCAGCGGGACGCAGAACGTCCCTCCCGCCGTCCGCTCCCGTGTCGCCCTTGGAATCCTCCGGCAACCAGATCGGCATGGCATGAACCGTTTCCCCCCCGGAGAACAGTCGCTGCAAGGCTCGCGCGAGTAGACTTATCGGCACGGGTCGATGTCAATGCGTCCAAAGGAGAATTGACGTCCGCCCCCATCCTTCCCGGGACGCCGGATCCCTTGGGAGGGGCGAGCAACCGCGCCGCCCGGTGAGGGCACCGGGCCTACAACCTGCACGCCGCCTGCCCGCACCTGGCGACGGGCGGTCCGCGGTGCAAGGTCCCGGCGCCCGCGCCGCGCCCCGCCTGCGGGAGGCCGCGACGCTCGCGGTGCGGTGCACCCGTCCGCCCCTCGCCGCGGCGTCGCGAAGCAACGACCGAGGGTTGCCGGGGCCCTCAGGCCCCGGTCGCGCCCTCTCCTCCCCACCCCGTCGCGGAGCGACGTTCGACTGGTCCAGCGCCCTGCCGATGCCCTTTGATTTCCACGAAAACGTCCTTGCCTGGCACGGGGGAACCCGGCACTTTTTGCGCCCCGTTGGTGGTTGGTTGTGCGCGGTTAGCTCAGTGGTAGAGCACTTCCTTGACACGGAAGGGGTCAGAGGTTCGAACCCTCTATCGCGCACCATCCGTGCTCGCAGCGACGCTGCACGGTTTCCCGGTCGGTTTCCGAATCCGCCGGTGCGCCGCGACTTCTTCGGCTTTCCGCTGCTTTCCACCCGGTCGCCGGGTCCCTAATCTTTCCGCATGTCCGCACCGGAAAGCCCCGTCGCCCAAGCCTGGCTTCACCGCGAGTCCGGTGCCCCAGTCCCCGTGACCGGCAACTGCTCGCTCGGACGTGCCGTCAGCAACGACGTGGCCCTCGTGGACGATCGTGTGTCCCGCCGCCATGCCACCATCCATACCCAGGGCGAGCGGGAATTCTGGCTGGTGGATCTCGGCAGCCGCAACGGGACCTATCTCAACGGGCGACGCGTCAGCCAGCCCACGCGACTGCGCGACGGCGACCGGATTCAACTGGGACCCTTCGGCCTGACTTTCAACCTCGCCGCCTCCGCCGCGGAGGCCACCGTGGGGGGATTCGGTGCCGATCAGACCGCGTTCGACCTGCGGTCCCTGCCCTGCTGGCTGCTGCTTTGCGACATCACGGGTTCCACGACCCTCGCCCGGGAACGGTCCCCGGAGGAACTCGCCGTTCTCGTGGGAGGCTGGTTCGCCCGGTGCAAGGACCTCGTCGAGGACAATGGCGGCACGATCAACAAGTATCTGGGCGACGGCCTGCTCGCGTACTGGATGGCGCGGGACGCGGCCCTGGCGCACGTCGCCCAGGCCCTCCGGGATCTGGTCCATCTCCAGGAGGACGCGAAGCCCCCGTTCCGGGTCATCATCCATCACGGGGCCGTCCTCTTCGGCGGCATGCCATCCTCGGGGGAGGAAAGTCTGGCAGGGCCCGAGGTGAACTTCATTTTTCGCCAGGAGAAACTGGGCGCCCAGCTGCAGGCCGCGCGCTGCGCGAGCGAACCCGCCGCCCATCTGCTCCGAGCCCACCTGCCCTGCGCGGATCTGGGGCGTCACCCCCTGCCCGGCTTCGAAGGGACCTTTTCCTTCTTCTCGTTCTAGAAGCTCAACTGCACGCCCGCGTAAAAGTTGCGCCCGTACGCCGGGTCGATGCCGTCGGGCCGGATCCGCGCGTAGTAGTCCTCGTCGAACAGGTTGTTGATCCCGCCGACCACCGACACGGAGTCCCGGTAGACGCGGAACTCACCCGTCAGATCCCAGGTCACATACGAGGGGATTCGACGCGACGGATTCTCGTCGTCGGTCGCGAAGTGCTCGTCGACGAACGTGCCCAGCAGGGCCACCTTGGCGCGCTCCTTCCAGCGATAGACGAGGCCCGAACGGAGCGACACCCCCGGTGCATACTGCGGCACCTTCCCATCCTGTTCCCCGCCGTGGATCTCGGCATCCAGCAAGGTCACGCTCGCGTGCAGGGCGACGCGATGGGTCCGGTCCTTCGCGGGATCCCCCTGCGCCGCGAGGAAGGCGCCTCCCAAGTCGATCTCCAGGGCAGCGTCCCAGCCCCGGTTGACGGAACGTCCGACCGACCGGAGCACGGTGACGCCACCCGCCGCCACGGTGCCGCCGAATTTATTGTCGAGTTCGACCCAGAACAGGCTCGTGTCCCAGGTCAGCCAGTCGGTCGGCTCGCCCCGGTACCCGATCTCGTAGGTCCAGCCGGTCGTGGGGTCCACGTCGCCGGCCACCACCGCGCCCGAGGCCGGGATGATCGATTCCGTGAAGACCCTGGGGCGATAGCTCTTCGCGACGCTGGCGTACAATTCGGTGTGCCGCGGCAGCACATAGGCCATGCCCAGACCGTAGAGCGGTTCGACGGCCGTGCCGGATTTGGTGGTGACCACGTCGCCGCCGGCGGTGGGGCGTCGCACCTCGACGTTCTGGGCCACGGTCTCCAACCGCACGCCCGGCGTGACGGAGAAGCGTCCGAGTTCGAACCGATTCTCGACGAAGGCCGCGCCGGCATGGACATCGCGCTGCGACGCGCTGATCAGGGCCCCATCCTCGGCGTCCGCCGTCGCGCCCTGCCTGTCCGTGCGCGGCGAATCCGAGCGGTAGAAGAAGAGTCCGCCGGTCAAGGTCTCCGTCGTGTCGCCCAACCGGTAGTCGTGCCGCAAGCGTGCGTCCGTGCCGAAGCTGAAGAACTCCTGGCGCTCGATGGAGTTCGAGTTCGCGGCGGCCCCGGAGGGCAATTGCCCGAACCCTCCCCCGCGCTGGCGCCGGCTGAGCCGGTCGTAGTAGCCGCCCCAGACCTTCCATTCGGCGCGGGTGTCCTCGTTGAACTCGTGACCGAGTTCGAGGGAGGGCACGTAACGCCGCAACTCGAACCGGTCGTACAGTCGGGTGGCCTGGTTCCGGTTCGCGACGTAGTTCGCCAGGCCGGGCCCGGTCGCCAACGTCAGCCCGCCGGGCTCGCCGTGCCGTTCCTCGTACGCGTCCATCGCCAGCACCCAGGTCGTGGCCGGGCCCGAGTCGTACACCACCTTGAAGTGGCCCCCGTCCAGTCGGTAATCGCTGTTCGCCGTCCGGAACCCGTCGGATTGCCGGTGATTGTAGTACCCCAGGTAGCCTACGGGACCGCTCGTCCCGTCGAAGGAGGTGTAGGTCGAATAGAAGTCATCCGTGCCGAACGTGTGGAACGTCCGTCCGGAAAGGGCGCGATCCCGGCGGGGTCGGTAGGTCACGTAGTTCAGGGAACCGGCGGGTTGCGCGCCATACAGCAACGACGCGCCGCCGCGCACGAACTCCATCCGATCCACCACGTCGAGGGGCGGCGTGTAATAGGCTTCTGGATATCCGTAGGGATCGGCATGGATCGGAATGCCGTCCTTTAGGACCTGCATGTACTGCATGCGGTGCGGCTCGCCGATGCCGCGATAACCCAGGCTCACCAGCGGCGTGGTTTCCTCGCTGTAGAGCAGGCCGGGAGTCGTGATCAGTGCCTGCCGGTAGTTGTTGGCCTGCACCTTGGGCAGCGCGTCCAGATCGATCACCGAGGCCTTCTTTCCGGCGAACAACTGCGCTCCGGCCACCGGCGCGAGAAACGGCTCCTGACGCACCCCCTCGTACTCCGCCTCCCCGCGCACGATCATGGGCGCCAGTTCCTCCGCCTCGGACGCCGCCGTCGGGACCGGATTCGATGCCGGGGAGGAGGTTTCGGCACCGGAAACCGGCACGGACCCCAGGCCCGCGCAGCAGGCGAGCAATCCGGGATAGACGGCGAAGCGGAAACGGCATCGAGGAAGCGTGGGAAGTGACATGGGGCTTGGTGTGGCGGAGGTTCGTGATCCCGCCTACCCCGCGACTCTCGCGCCGACGCGCGGCTCCGGGCTATCGGCCCCTTGCCATTCCTTTGCGCTCGCTTGCCGGCATGGATCGCCGCGCCCGGAGTTCGCCATCGCCTTCGGCCCGCCCGCGTGGTTGCCTTCGCCCATGCACCCCACGTCCTCCACCACCCGGCGTGCGTTTCTTTCCACCGCCGGTTCCGCCACGGCCGGCTTCCTGCTTGCCGGATGTCGCACCCCCTCCCGGCCCGCCGGACGCCGCGCGTCGCCCAACGGGAAGCTCAATCTGGGGGTCATCGGCGTGGCCGGGCGCGGTGGCGAGAACCTGCGCGGCGTGGCCGGCCAGAACATCGTCGCGCTCTGCGACGTGGATTCCCAGAAACTCGACGGCGCGGCGAAGCAGTTTCCCGCCGCGGCGAAATACTCGGATTTCCGGCGTGTGCTGGACCGCCCGGATCTCGACGCGGTCGTCGTGAGCACGCCCGATCACAACCATGCCGTGATCGCGATATCCGCGCTGGAAAGCGGTCGCCATGTCTACTGCGAGAAGCCGCTGACCCACACCGTCTCCGAGGCGAGGCGCGTCGCCGAAGTCGCCCGCCGCACCGGCCTCGTCACCCAACTCGGCAACCAGATCCATTCCGGCTCCAACTACCGCCGCGTCGTGGAGCTGATTCAGTCCGGCGCGATCGGCGAGGTCCGCGAGGCCCACCACTGGGTGGATGGGTCGTGGGACGTCCGGAGGCGTCCGGAGCCCGACCCCGTCCCGGCCCACCTGGATTGGGAGCTTTGGCTCGGGCCGGTGACCTGGCGCGACTACAGCGAGCAATACGTCCCGTTCAACTGGCGGCGCTGGTGGCACTTCGGCGGCGGGACGCTGTCCGACTTCTGCTGTCACCACATCGACCTCTCCGTCTGGGCGCTGGCCCTCGGCCTTCCCACCCGCGTGGAAGCCATCGGGCAACCGGCGGACGCGGAATGCGCGCCGCCGAAGGTGACGGTCCAGTACGAGTTCCCGGCCCGCCGGGTGGGGCAATGGGGCCGGGGCGGGCCCACGGACCTGCCGCCGGTCAAACTGACCTGGTACCACGGCGGGGCGCGTCCGCCCCAGTTCGCCCGGGGATTGCTTCCCAAATGGAGCGACGGTTCGCTCTTCGTCGGAAGCCGGGGCATGCTCCTCGCCAATTACGACCGGTATCGGTTGCTGCCCGAGAAGGAATTCGAGGGGTTCCAACCGCCGGAGAAATGGATCGCCGAGTCCCCCGGCCATCACGAGGAATGGATCCGTGCCATCCAAGGGGGGCCTGCGAATCTGTGTCCCTTTACCTACGGCGCACGCCTGACCGAGATCGGCCTGCTGGGAAACGTCGCCCACCGTACGGGTCAACCCCTCGAATGGGATCCCCGGCGCATGCGGGCCGCGCATTGTCCCGCCGCGGATCGCTTCATCCACCACGAGTACCGCGCCGGTTGGCGCATCTGAGGTCCTGCGGCGACCTGACTTCCGAGGTCGCCCCGTCCACCGCCGCCCGCATCCCCGATCCGACTATTCCGTCACGGGGACCTTCAGGAGTTCGGCCTCGGTCCACTGCGTGTTCCGGGTGGCGGTCTTTTCGCGGACGGCCTTGACCATTTCGGGAGTGACCTCCGACGCCTCGTTCTTCCACTCCGGCGCCTGGCGCAGGAACGTCACAACGGCGGCCACCTGCTCGTCGTTCAAGGCGTCCTTGAAGGCCAGCATGCCCGTGGCACTGCCCCACTCCTTGTCGTTCACCTTGATCGGGCCCGTGCCGCCATGGAGCACGATGCGGATCAGACGGGCCGGGCCCTCGGCGAGAACCCAATCGGATCCGGCCACGGGCGGGCAGCCGTTCGCGGGATTGCCGGAGCCGTTCGGCTGATGGCACGCCTGGCACATCTGCGCATACACATCCCGTCCGGCATCCACCCGGCTGACCTCGCCCACGCGGGGAATGCTCTTCGCATTCGCGTAGGGCTCGTAGACCCCGGGAGAAAACTCGCCGCTGTGGTACCCCAGTTCGGCATGCCCGATGTAGGCCAGCACGCCGAGGGCCAGAAAGAATCCCGTCGGAATGCCGTACGTGCCCGTCTTGGGACTGGCGGGGGAGAACACGGCATCCCCTGCCCCATCCGACTTCGAACTCCCGCCGGATTTCGTGCGATTCTTCTTCATCGGGCACCTCCGGACTGCGGCGCGGTATTGGTCGCGGCGCCGGCGGAGGCCGGCACGTTGTTGGTGGGCGGTGCCGGCACGGGCGCTTCCGCCAGCGAGGCGCCGGAGCGGAGACTGAGCAGATACGCGATCAAGGCCTTCGCGTCCGCGGTCGGCACGACCTCATAGCCCGCTTCCGGGGCGAATTTCCCCTCCAACTTGAGCGCCTCGGGCGAGGGCGTCGCGCCGATGCGGCGCGTCTCGAACAGATACGGATAGGCCGGCATCACCGACTTCTCCACGACCGTCCGCGGATGGAAGAGGTGCTTGAGATGATAGGCGACCATGGCGGGTTGCGCGTTGGAATCGCCGGCCCCCATGCGCTGGGCGACATTCGCGAGATCCGGGCCGACGCGGACCGAGCCGAGCATCACGGGTTGGTCCCGCAGATAATCCCGGGCCACGGTGCGCCGCGGTCCCCAGCCCTGGGCCAGATCGGGACCGAACCCGGCGGGTCGGACCAGCTGGCTATGGCACGTGTTGCAGCCCTCCCGCCGGTAAATATCGGCGCCCTGCTGCGCGAGGCCCGGTCGGGTCGGCGGGTAGTGCTGACCGATGTCCTTCGCGAGGACCGTGGTCAGGCCGTCGAGTTGCAGCTTCGGCGCGGCAACCAGGCCCCACCAGGAAGCCGAAAGGCCGAGCAGCACGCCCAGAAAGAGGACAGGTGTCGAATTCATCAGCGTGCTCCCGCTCCTTTTCCGATCAATGGAGCCGCCCAACCACGAACTACGTCGAGAACCTCCGTCGCCAGGCCCTTCATCCAGTCCGCCACCGCCACGCACCAGATCACCTGTCCGGCCAAAAACAGGACCAGCCCCAGCGAACTGAGCCGCACGAATCGCATGCTCGCCGTGAGCGAATCCATGAACCCGGCCGTCTTCCCTTCCCAAGAGGTGCCTTGGGCAAATCCGGCCAGGATCAGCGGCAAGGCCGTCAGAAGCACTCCGGCCAGCGAGAAGGCGCCGTGCCAGTGAACCAGGCGTGCCGACAGCCGATGACCCGTCGCCGCCGCCAGGAAACCGGGCAGGACGGCCACGAACGCGAGCGTCACCGTTCCGCCCAGCATCAGCCAGTCCATGCCCTGCTCGAACCAAGTCAGGCGAAGCAGCCCGGAAACCGATTGGAGACTGGCCAGGAAACCGAGGGCACCGACCAGCAGGAAGCTGGCGGCAGACGCCCCGACCAACCGACCGACGCCGGTGGCCCACACCCGATCCAGGGAGCCTTCGACGGTCTTCCACCAGTTCAAGCCCGCGGCGAGCACGCCCATCATGCCAAGGTACTTTCCGGCCAACCCGACGCTGATCACCCACCGCGGGAAGGGATCTCCGTGCGCGGTGATCGCCCAGGGCGTGAAGCAAACCAAGCACCAGAAGGTCCACAAGGCCAGCGAACGGCTGGCGAGAGGACGGTCCACGAGTTTGGGCAGCGCGTCGAAGAGCACGGCCAGCGCGAGGCCGCCCAGCCACAACTTGACGATACCGCCCGCGAACCAGCGCTGTACGAGAACCTGGAGGACGCCGCGCGAATCAGCGCCGGGGAGCAGCATCAGGGCCGCCGTTCCGAACCAGACGAAGGAGAGCAACGCGAGCAGCACGAACCACGCGGACGGATAGGCGGAGGACTCGGTCCGGGCCGCGTAGGTGGCCCAGCCGGTGGCCCCGATCAACCCGCCTCCCACCACGAGGCCTGCCGTGGCGCCGAAGGGCATCTCCAGCAATTCGAGGCCGGTGGACGCACCCGACAGGATCCCGACGACCCCGACGAGCACGGCGAGGTTCCAGACGGCGAGGCCGGCCAGAGCCAGCAGCGGTGCCTGAAGCCGTTGGCCGCAGGTGCGTGCCAGGAGCCACAATCCGATTCCGAAACCGGCCTGCCCGGCAAAGCCGTACACCAGCATGTCCCAGCCCGCCGGCAGAAGGCGCCCGTAGGTGAGCCATGCCTTACCGGACATCATCCCGGGTCCGTGCAGCTTGACCGAGGCGATCAGGGAGAACAGCGCTCCTGCCACGAGCCAGAAGGCGGACTTGGAAGCGAGGCAGATCGCCACGAGCCGCAGGGACCCGTCGATCTCCCCGGGCGTCGGGGGACCGCAACGGGAAACGGCATTGGAGGAGGAAGTCATTCGCGACAGGAACTTCGGGGATACGAAGACATCGGCACCGAACCGGCAGCCCTCATTCGAACTCGCTCTTCTTCTCGGGCGGGGGCGGAGGTGGGGGCGGCACGAAGAACGCCTTGGCGGCGCGCTCGAGCAGCTCGGCCCGGGCCTTGGCCGGATTCTGCCAGTGCTGCAAGGCGAGCCCCGTGGCCACAGCGTTGGGAAGCCGGACGAACTCCTTCTTCTCGGCATCGATCCAGCCGGTGGTTTCCAGCTCGATCTGGGCCTTTTGCCGGACGTCGGCGGCGATCTTCAGGCGCTCGGCGGCCCGGGCCAGGTTCACCGAGGGCACGGTGGTGTAGTGCTTGAGGGCGGCCACGAGGACCGCCATGGCGGCGAAGGCGCCGATGACGCCCACCCAGTTCAGGGTCGCGCGGGAGCAGCAACCGGTTCCGTTCTCCGAATTCAATGGGCACCTCCGTGGGACTTGCCGGCGGCCGGCACATGGATTCCGAGGCACTCCGCCATGCGGGGATCCCGCTGCGGAAAGGGCGGATGGGCGGCGAAGTTCCGCAGGAACCAGAAGGCCATGATGCCTCCCATCAGAGCCATGCACGCCACGTCGAGCCAGTGCACCACGAACCCGTCCGGATGCAGCACCGGCATGATGTTGAAGGACAGGTCGCAGAAATGCATGAGCCAGGCCCAGATCGCCAGCGGCAGCATCACGTTGAACGACATCTTGGTATCGATGCGCAGCAACAGGAGGAACGGCAGGAAGAAATGACCGAAGATCATGAGCATGCCGACGCTCCACCACGATCCCTTCTCGCGCAGGATGTACCAGAAGGTCTCCTCCGGCACGTTGGCGTTCCAGATCAGAAAATACTGGGAAAACGCGATGTACGCGTAGAACACCGTGAAGGCAAAGAACAGCTTGCCGGTATCGTGGTAGGTCACCGGCTGCACCACCGGCGCCAGCGGCCCCGACCGTTGCAGGGCCATCGTGATCACGTACACCGTCCCCAAGGTCAACCAGACGCTGCCCGCGAAGTAATAAACGCCGTACATCGTGGAGAACCACTGCCATTGCAGCGACTTCATCCAGAGGATCGCCCCCAGCGTGAGGGTGATCGCAAAGCCGAAGATGCCCGCCGCCGACCAGAAGCGCATCCGGCGGGTGTGCACGGCCTTGCCGTCCCGGTCCTGGTCGAGGGACGCCTTTCGCAGAGTGTGGGTAACGAACGCCCAGAAACCGAAGCACAACAGCGAAACGACGATCCAACTGCCCTTGTTGAACAGCGCCTGTTTGGACGACAAGGCATGGTCATGGGCGGGATCGACATGCATCCACTGATAGATCGCCTTTTCCGGACCGGCGATCAGCACGTTGCCGAGGATCGGCAGGAAGAGCACGGCCAGCACCGGCGCGGAACAGGCCAGGTGCTCCGTGATCCGGCGGATCGGAACGGACCACTGGGCGTCGAACAGGTGGTGCAGGATGACCAGAAACAGCGCCCCGAGCATGATGCTCAGATAGAACATGAACGCCAACAGCCACGAAAAGGCGAACTGCTTCTGGAGGCCGGGCACCAGCAAACCGATCAGCGCGCCGAACCCGCCCACCGCGGCCAGCAGAAGCGGCAGGCGCGCAAGCGATGGACTAATTCCGGTCGAGGCCGGCGGAGCGGATGCAATTGCAGCAGCGGAGGAGGCCATGGAATTCAATTCAAGTCAGGTCTCGGGTCTCTCGTCACTTCAGCGAGGCGCGCAGCGCCTCCGGCAACTCGTCCGGTTTCCCCAACCGCGCCAGTTGCAGCGCCCGAACGTAGGCGATGACCGCCCAGCGATCCTCCGCCGGCAGTTTGTCGGCGTACGGCAGCATCAGACCCGCCGGGCTGCCGACGGTGATCACCTGGAACAGAAAACCGTCCGGATGCTTGATCCGCGTTTCGTCGGTGAGGGACGGCACGGCGCCGTGACCCAGCTTCTTCAGCACGCCGTTGCCGTCGCCCGCGGCGCCATGGCACGGCAGGCAGTAGATCTCGTACCGCTCCTTGCCGCGCGCCATCGACTGCGCGGTGACGGGCATGGGCGAGATATCCACGTGGTTGGTCTTGCCGGGCTCGCGTCCGGTCATGACGGGGTGATCCTCGAAGCGATGAATCTCGCGGGCTCCCACTTTGACCGGCTGCAGACGCGGCACCGTGCCCTGCACCCAGCGGCGCGAGGTGCGCCCATCCTCCCAGCCCAGGAAACCGGCGGCCGCCTGGGGCCGCAGCTTGAGCTGGCGATCCATGTCGTTCCAGACCTCGAGCGGGGGCTTGCGCGAAACGTCGCCTCGACGTCCCGCCACGGCCACGACAAGCACGCAGGTCACCAAAAACAAGCCGAGGAAGTAGCGCATGATCAGTCCTCCACTGCCTCGATGTGCCGGCCGCCCGCCTTCTCCAGCAGTTTGCGGGTTTCCACGTCGGAGAATCGCGGATCGGCGGTTTCGATCACGACGTAGAAGCGGTCGTGGGACGCGTTTTTGAACCGGGGGTTCTTGAGCAAGGGATGGTAGTGCCTAGGGAGCCGGTTCAGGAACATCATGCCGAACAGCGTCCCGAACGACCCCAGCAGGATCGTCAGCTCGTAGGACACGGGGAACGCGAAGATCGGACTGAAGAGCGGCTTGCCGCCGACCGGGATGGCGTAATCCACCTTGCCCATCCACCAGATCATCAGCATGCCGAGGGTGAAGCCCGTGGCGCCGCCGAGGAAGGTGAACCAGCCGACCTTGGAATTGCGCAGCCCCATCGCGCCATCCAGCCCGTGAACGGGGAACGGCGTATGGACATCCCAGCGCTTGTAACCGGCGTCGCGGATGACTTCCGCGGCGTGCATGGTGGCGGCCGGCGTGTCGAATTCGGCCATCAACGCGTAGGTTCTTGCCGCGGTGCTCATCAGTGTGCCCCTCCGGTTTTGGCGCCACCCAGCGGGTGATGCGGGTCCGCCTGCGGTGTGACGGCCTTGACCTCGGCGATGGCGATCACCGGCAGGAACCGCATGAACAGCAGGAACAGGGTGCAAAACAGCCCGAAGCTGCCGACGAAGGTCATGATGTCCACGTAGGTGGGTCGGAAGTAATCCCAGCTCGACGGCAGGTAGTCGCGGTGCAGCGAGGTCACGATGATGACGAAGCGCTCGAACCACATGCCGATGTTCACGAAGA
>CAZSOV010000123.1:18068-21254 GCA_964608505.1 uncultured Verrucomicrobiota bacterium | reverse complement strand
GCAAGTCGTTGGAGGTGTACCGCATGTGGGTTTTTCGGGAAGGGGACGAGCGGCGGGCGGGGATTGGGGAGGATGGGCGAACATTGCGGGGATCGCTGTCGCGGGAGGCGGTGGTGGGGGTGCTGGAGGGGAACGGGAAGCTGCCGTTGGGGGAATACCTGCGGTGTCGGGTGCGGTACTTCACGGCGGGGGCGGCGTTCGGGAGTCGGGAGTACGTGGAGGGGATTTTCGGGGCGCACCGGGAGCGGTTCGGGAAGCGGCGGAAGGACGGGGCGCGGCGGGTGCGGGGGTTGGAGGGGGCGGAGGCGTACGTGTTGCGGGATTTGAAGAAGGCGGTGTTCGGGTAGGGTAGGGGCGGGGCGGGGAGAAGGCGCGGGGGCACGTCGGGCGGCGCGTTGCAGTTCCCGGCAGAGGACTTCTCGACGGTGGGGCGTCGTGCTAGCAACTCCGTCGTGGCCATGAAACCGACCTGCTTGTTCGCCGTCTTGTTTGCCATCACCGCGGTGGATCCGATTTCCCGTGGGGCGGATGGAGTGCGGGTCACGGTGGTGGCGGTTCCGAGCGCGGCGGAGGGCAACGTGCATTACGTGGGTCACCGGGCGCCCCTGGCGCCGAGTCCGCTGGTGAAGCTACCCGTTGGCGCGGTGCGTCCGGCGGGTTGGACGCGGCGGGTGCTGGTGCTGCAGAACGACGGGTTTCACGGGCATCTGCCGGAGCTGAGCCGGTTCCTGAAGAAGGAGGACAACTCCTGGCTGAGCCGGGACGGGCGCGGCAGGAACGGGTGGGAGGAGGAACCCTATTGGCTCAAGGGGTTCCAGGACTGCGCGTATCTGCTGGACGATCGGGCGAAGCTGCGCGAGGCGCGGGTCTGGCTGGAGGGCGCGCTGAACAGCCAGCAGGCGGACGGTTGGTTCGGACCGGGCGAGGGGCGGGGCGGGGTGGCGACGGACCTGAAGGGCCGCGACGACCTGTGGCCGAACATGATCATGCTGTTCTGCCTGCAGTCGTTCCACGAGCAGACCGGGGACGAACGCGTGCCGCGACTGTTCGAGAAGTATTTCCGGTATCTGGCGGCGCTGCCGGAGGACCGGTTCCTGGTCGGCTACTGGCCGAAGATGCGCGGGGGCGACCTGCTCTGGAGCGTGCTCTGGCTTTACAATCGGACGGGAGGGGACTGGCTGATCGAACTGGCCCACAAGGTCCACCGGCACTCGTCGCGCTGGGACCAGGACCTCATCAACCTGCACAACGTGAACATCGCCCAGGGCTTCCGGGAGCCGGCGGAGTACTTCGTCGTGACCCGCGACCGAAAGTACGTCGAGGCGACGGAACGGGTCTGGGGCAAGGTCCGGCAGCTCTACGGCCAGGTCCCGGGCGGCATGTTCGGCGGCGACGAGAACTGCCGTCCGGGTTTCGACGGTCCTCGGCAGGCCATCGAGACCTGCGGCATGGCGGAGGAGATGCTGTCGGACGAGATCCTGCTCGCGATCACCGGCGATCCGGTGTGGGCCGACCGTTGCGAGAACGTGGCGTTCAACGGGCTGCCGGCGGCGTTCACGGCGGACATGAAGGCACTGCGCTACCTGACGGCGCCGAACCAGCCGCGGAGTGACCGGGCCGGCAAGTCTCCGGGCATCGAGAACGACGGGCCGATGTTCCACTTCGATCCGTACGACCACCGGTGTTGCCAGCACAACGCCGGGCACGCCTGGCCGAACTACGTCCAGCACCTGTGGTACGCCGCTCCGGGCAACGGTCTCGCCTGCGTCCTGTACGCTCCCGGGTCGGTGACCGCGAAGGTCGGCGACGGCACGTCCGTCACGTGGACCTCCGACACGCGCTATCCGTTCGAAGATACCGTGAACCTGCGCCTTGCGGCGCCGAAGTCGCTCGGGTTTCCGTTGTACCTCCGGGTTCCCGGGTGGTGCGCGGAGCCCGCGATCCGATTGAACGGCACCCGGATCGGGCTGCCGTCCGCCCCGCGGGGTTTCCTGCGACTGGATCGGGTTTGGGCGGACGGCGACCGGCTCGAGGCGCGGTTCCCCATGGCGGTCCGGGTTCAACGCTGGGAGGGGAACCGTGGGATCGCGTCGGTACAGCGGGGTCCGCTGGCCTTTTCGCTCAAGATCGCCGAGAAGGCAGTGCGCTCGGGGGGGACCGATGCCTGGCCCGCCTGGGAATTGTTCCCGGATTCCCCCTGGAACTACGGCCTGGTGCTGCCGGCGCCGGACGCGGCGGCGCGGTTCGAGGTGGTGCGGGGTGCCTGGCCCGCGGACGACCAGCCCTGGGTGTCGGCGTCGGCGCCCCTCGAATTGAAGGGGCGGGGACGGCGCATCCCGGAATGGCGGCTCGATGCGAAGGGCCTGGTGGAGGAAGTTGGACCGAGTCCGGTACGTTCGACGGAACAGGACGAGGAAATCCGGCTGGTGCCGATGGGGGCCGCGCGGCTTCGCATCAGCGCCTTTCCGGTGATCGGCGAGGGGCCGGACGCGCGGGCGTGGGGCGGTCGGTAGGCGGGCCGGGGCACGGGAACTGGCCCCACGTTTGTTGCGTGACGGGGGCGTGGGGCGGGAGCGTGGCGCGGTTTCGACGCGACCATGAAAGTTACGACGTACGTCCTGCTGGCTGGGTTGTGGGGTGGTCTGTGCGGGCTGGCCGAGGATCTCTGGGAGCGGGCGCGGGCGGAGGGGGACCTGCACCGGTTTTCGACCCTGTTCACGGCGCATGACGTGCGGGACCGGTTGTCGACGGACGAGGGGGTGGCGCAGGCGCAGGCCTGGTGCCGGGCGACGGCGGTGACGAAGGTGTATCTGGAATCGTTCCGGGACGGCTACCAGGTCGAGGGCGGGTTGCTGGAGCGGGTGCGGGACCGGTTCAAGGCCGGGGGATTCCGGGTGTCGGGCTGCGTGACGCCGACGAACGTGGGCAGGAAGTCGAGTCGTTGGAACATCATCGCGTGCTACAGCGACGAGCCGACGCAGCGGCGGATGCAGGAGATCTTCGAGTTCACGGCCCGGCGTTTCGACGAGATCATGGTCGACGATTTCTGGTTCACCGACTGTTCGTGCGCGGAATGCGACGCGGCGCGCCTGGCGCAGACCGTGACGGTGGGCGGACGGAGCAGTCGCGTGCCGGGGACGACCTGGGAACACTACCGGCGAGAACTGATGGGCCGGATGTCGCGGG
>CAZSOV010000123.1:0-17968 GCA_964608505.1 uncultured Verrucomicrobiota bacterium | reverse complement strand
GGTACGACGTGGAGGGCGAGACGCGGACGTTCGACCGGATCTGGGTGGGCACGGAGACGCGCGACTACGGGGATCGCCAGTGGGGCGGGACGGTCCAGTACGAGGCGTTCTTCCTCATGCGGTGGCTGGGGGGGATCGGGGGCGGCAAGTGCGGGGGAGGGTGGTACGACTGGCTGGGGACGACCGAGCGAACCTACGTCGAGCAGGCGCGACAGACGGTGCTGGGCGGCGCGGCGGAATCGGTGTTGTTCTGCTATGGCGGACTGCAGGGCACGACCGGCCCGCGCAACGTGGAGGCGCTGCGGAAGGAGATTCCCGAACTGTGGGCCGCTGCCCGGGCCATGAAGGGCCGGACCCTCGC
The DNA here is from genome assembly GCA_964608505.1 of uncultured Verrucomicrobiota bacterium. Lineage (GTDB taxonomy): Bacteria > Verrucomicrobiota > Verrucomicrobiia > Limisphaerales > CAIMTB01 > CAIMTB01. The sequence continues at coordinate 17,607 of CAZSOV010000123.1, read as the reverse complement.
CGGCGTGGCGGCATACAAACCGGCCAACAGCGCTCCGGGCACCGAACGGCGCGTCTTCGATTTCGTCGGCATGCTTGGCCTCCCCCTGGTGCCGACGCACGAGTTTCCGACGCACGCGCCCGTCGCGTTCTTTCCGGTGCACGCGCTGAAGGATGCGGGGTTTGCCGGCAAACTCGCGGCATTCCTGGGCGCGGGCCGGACGGCGCTGATCACGGACGGACTGGCGGCCCAGTTGCCCGAGGCCTTGTGGAGGGACCGGAAGGGCGTCCGCATCCTCGGGGTGAAGGGGGACCCGAAACTCCTGCTCGACTGGCGGGGCGGGGAGCTCGACGACCTGCGGGATTTCGCCCTGGCCCCGTGGCATCTGACGTTTCGGGGGCCGAATTCGGTGGCGCTCTGCCTGTTCACGGACGGCAGCCGGGTGTTGCAGAACTTCACGGACGCCGAGGTGACGGTGGAGATCGGCGGGAAACGGGAGACCCTCCCGGCGCGGGGCTGGGTGCAACGGTGGTTCTGAGGGCGGGGGGCGGAACATTTCCCGGGCGGGGTGCGGTTCGTCCACTTTGACTTGGCCGGGCTTCGCCCCTAGCGTCCGGCCCACATGAATCTGTTGCGGTCCACGGACTCCGATTTCGAGGTCCGGCTCGCGGCCATCGCGTCCGGCTCGAGCCTGCACGATCCGATCATCGACGAACGGACGCGCGGCGTCCTGGCGGCGGTGGCGGAGCGCGGCGACGCGGCGGTCGCCGAACTGACCGAACGGTTCGATGGCGTGGTGCTCGAGGACTTCACGGTGGGGACGGCGGAGATGCTGGCGGCCTCGCTCCAGGCCGCTCCGGCGCTGCGGAAGGCGGTGAAGGAGGCGGACCGGAACGTCGCGGCCTTCGCCCGGAAATCCCTGCGCAAGTCCTGGAGCATGCGCAACACGCACGGGGCCGTGGTCGGCGAGAAGTTCGATCCGGTGCAGCGCGTGGGCATCTACATCCCGGGCGGCACGGCGCCGCTGGCCTCGACGGCCATCATGACCGTGACGCTGGCGCGGGTGGCGGGGTGCCCCGAGATCGTGGTGTGCACGCCGCCGGGGAAGGACGGGCTGGTGAATCCGGCGCTGCTGTTCGCGGCGCGCACCGCGGGGGCGACGGAGATCCACAAGATCGGGGGCGCGCAGGCCATCGCCGCGCTGGCGTACGGGACGGCGACGGTCCGGGCCGTGAACAAGGTTTTTGGACCGGGGAACGCCTACGTGGTGGCGGCCAAACGGCAGTTGTTCGGAAGGGTGGGGATCGATCTGCTCCCGGGCCCCAGCGAGGTGTTGGTGCTGGCCGACGACTCGGCCAACCCGGCGTTCGTCGCGGCCGATTTGCTCGCCCAGGCGGAGCATGGCTCGGGTCATGAACGCGTGTGGGTGGTGTCGCCGTCGTTGCGGCTGCTGAACGGCGTCCGGACGGAGATCGCGCGCCAGCTTCCGAAACTGGACCGCCGCGAATTCATCGAGCGCGTGCTGGAAGCCTCCGGCTGGCTGATCCAGGTCCGGGACCTCGCGGAGGGCGCGGACGTCACCAATCGACTGGCACCCGAGCATTGCGAAATCCAGGCGCGGGGCGCGGGCAAGCTTTCGGAGAAGATCCTGACCGCCGGGGCCATCTTTCTGGGCGGCTGGTCTCCGACGGTGTTGGGCGACTACGTGGCGGGCCCGAGCCACACGCTGCCGACCGGCGGGGCCGGGCGGGCCTTCGCGGGGTTGACCGTCGACCAGTTCCAGCGGCGCACGAGCGTGGTGGAGTACGGCAAGCCGGCCTTGAAGAAGGCGCTGGCCGCCGTCCGTCAGTTCGCGGAGCTGGAGGGGCTCGACGCCCATGGGCGGTCGGCCGAGGTGCGCTTCGACAGGACCCGGAAGTAGAGGGGGATTCGAGAACCATGGCCACCAAGGCGAAGACGGCAGAAGGCGATCCCGGGCGGTGGGTGCGTCCGCTGGTTCGGGCGTTGCACGCCTACGTTCCCGGCGAGCAACCCCGCATCGCGCGGTTGGTGAAGCTGAACACGAACGAAAACCCGTATCCCCCCGCTCCGCGGGTCCTGAAGGCGGTCAAGGCCGCGGTGGACGGACGGCTGCGGCGGTATCCGAGCCCCACGGCGGAACCGCTGCGCGAGAAGCTCGCGGCGCTGCACGGCTGCACGCCGGAGCACCTGGTCGTCGGGAACGGCAGCGACGAACTCCTGGCCATGGCCGTGCGGGCCTTCGTCGAGCCGGCGCCCGCCACGCGCGCGCCGCGGGCGGCGGAATCGGTGCAGTACTTCGTCCCGAGTTACTCGTTGTATCCGGTCCTCGCCGAGATCCATGGCGCGGCCCGCCGACCGGTGGCGCTGCGGGCGGATTACGGACTGCCCACGGTGGCGGAGTTGCAGCGGGGCCGGCAGTGGCGGTTCGACGCGGCATTGACCTTCGTCACGACGCCGAACGCGCCGAGCGGGCGCGGGTACGACCTGGCGGAGCTGGAGGCCCTCTGCCGGGCCATGAGGGGCGTCGTGGTGCTCGACGAGGCCTACGTGGATTTCGCGGACGGCAATGCTCTCGAACTGGCGCTGCGGCATCCGCACGTGCTCGTGGCGCGGACGTTTTCCAAGGCGTATTCGTTGTGCTTCCAGCGGGTGGGCTATTGCGTGGGACACCCGACCCTGGTCGGTGCCCTCCACAAGATCCGGGACAGTTACAACGTCAACGGGCTGGGCCAGGTGGCGGCGGCGGCGACGCTCGACGACCTGCCGTACTACCGCCGGAACTGGGCCCGCGTCCGTGCGTCGCGCGACCGGCTGAGCCGGGCGCTGACCGGGCTGGGGTTCGAGGTGCTGCCGAGCCAGACCAACTTTGTCTTGGTGCGCCCGCCCGGGCCGCCGGCGCGGGAGTGGCTCGAGCGGTTGCGGGACCGGCGGTTCCTCGTGCGCTGGTTCGCGGCGCCTGGGCTGGATGCGTTTTTGCGGATCAGCATCGGCACCGAGGCGGAAATGAAGGCGCTCGTTGCGGCCGTGCGGGCCATTCTGGCGGGGAGCCGGACATGACCGCGCCCGTTTCCCCACGGCCCGGGGCGGAGGTCCGGAGCCGGGCCGGACGGGCCTGGCTCGCGTTGATCTTCGTGCCGCCGGTTCTCGTGGTGGCCGGCCTGGTGGCCATGTTCGTCTGGCAGGGTTCCAAGGGCGGGGTCACCCCCAAATGGAGGAAGGCCCCCGCCACGAATGCCGCGCCCGCCTCCTTCCGCTGAATTCTCCCGTCGATTCCCGATCCCCCAGCCGCCCCACGTCCATGTCCGACCTGTTGAATTCCCTGCGCAAATCCCCGGAGCTGTCCCGGGCCGTGCCGTTCGTCGTGTTTCTGCTGCTGACCTCGGCCAAGGACTGGTTCGGGCCGGCGGGCATGTACTGGATCTACCTCGCGAAGACGGGGGTGGGCGCCTGGCTGTTGTGGGAGGTGCGGGGCGTGGTCGCCGAGATGCGCTGGAAGGCGAGCCCCGAGGCGGTTTTGGTCGGGGTGGCCGTCGCGGTGATGTGGATCGGACTGGATCCGTTCTACCCGGGCCAGGACGCCCTCTGGTACAAGCTGGGTTTCGGCAAAGACCCCGCGAAGACTCCGCCCACGGAATGGAATCCCTTCACGCAGTTCGGGGCGGGCAGCCTGATGGGCTGGTTGTTCGTCGTGGTGCGGACGGTCGGTTCGAGCCTCGTCGTGCCGCCCCTCGAGGAGGTGTTCTACCGGTCGTTCGTGTACCGGTACCTCATCAGTCCGGAGTTCGAGAAGGTGCCGCTGAACCGGTTCCACCCGACCTCCCTGGCGATCACCTGCCTCGTGTTCGCGTTCACGCACCAGCAATGGCTGGCGGGCATTTTGTGCGGCCTGGCCTATCACGGGCTGGTGATCCGGAAGAACCGGCTGGGCGACGCCATGGTCGCTCATGGCATCACCAACTTCCTGCTGGCCGTCTGGGTGGTGGGGCGGGGCGACTGGAAGTTCTGGTAGGTCCGGCGGGACGTTCCGACGCGGGCAATCCACCGACAATGTACGGCAATCCAGCGCAAGTCGATCGGTGGCCATCGATCCGACACTGAACCCGACGATGCCCGCGCCCACGCAGCCCGCTCCGCCCCCGAACGCCCCGAACCCGCCCCGCGAGTTCCTGGTCGCGCTCACCGGCAATCCGAATTGCGGCAAGACCACGGTCTTCAACGCGCTGACCGGGTTGCGGGCCAAGGTCGGGAATTATGCCGGGGTGACCGTGGAACGGAAGGAAGGGCGCCTGCGGGGCACCCCTCCGCACCTGCGCTTCGCCATCCTGGATCTGCCCGGTTCCTACAGCCTGAGTCCCCAATCGCTCGACGAGGCCGTGGCCCGCGATGTTCTTCTTCAGCGGCTCCCGGAGGTCTCGGCCCCGGCGGTCGTGGTGCTGGTCGTCGACGCGTCGAATCTCGAGCGGAACCTGTACTACGCCACCCAGGTCATCGAACTGGGCTACCCGACCGTCATCGGCCTGAACATGCTGGACGTGGCCCGGGAGATCGGACTGGAAATCGACCCGGGGGCCTTGTCCGAGGAACTGGGCGTCCCGGTGGTCCCGCTCGTGGCCAATCGGGGCGAGGGCCTGGACCGGTTGCGGGCCGAGATCCTGCGGCTGGCCCAGTATCCCCGGGGCGAGGTGATTCCCCGCCCGCGGACGTTCCTCGCGCTGCCGCAGGCCCTGGCCGCCGAGCACGTGGCGCTGGCCCAGCGTCTCGAGTCCCTGCGCCCCGGACATCCGGAGCACTGCCGGTCGGAAGCGCTGCTGCTGCTCAGCGACGACAAGGTCCTGAGCGCGGCGACCATGGGGGTCGCGACCGACGTGGCCATCGCATGGGCGCCGGAGATCCGGGAGGCGGTGCGCCAGGCCCGGGACCGGCTCGCCGCGGCGGGCGTGGATTGGTCGAGCGCCGCCATCGAGGGCCGGTACGAGCGTGTGGGGGAGATCCACGCCGGCGTCGCGGGCCAGTCGCCGCTGCCCGGACCCACGACCAGCGACCGGCTGGATGCGGTGCTGACGCACCGGTTCTGGGGACTGGTGGTTTTCGTGGCGCTCATGTTCGGCATGTTCCAGGCCATCTTCACCTTTGCCGAATGGCCGATGGGCTGGCTCGAGTCGGCGGTGGGCTTCGCGTCGGAACGGTTGCAGTCGGTCCTGCCCTCCGGGGACCTGCGGGATCTGCTGACCGACGGCGTGATCGCCGGGGTGGGGGCGGTGATCGTCTTCCTGCCGCAGATCCTGTTGCTGTTCCTGTTCATCAGCCTGCTCGAGGACACGGGGTACATGGCGCGGGCGGCCTTCCTGATGGATCGGCTGATGAGCAAGGTGGGGCTGCACGGGAAGAGTTTCATTCCGCTGCTCAGCTCGTTCGCCTGCGCGATCCCCGGGATCATGGCCACGCGGACCATCGAGACGCCCCGCGACCGGTTGGTGACGATCCTCGTGGCACCGCTGATGAGTTGTTCGGCCCGGCTGCCGGTGTACACGGTCCTCATCGCCGCGTGCGTCCCGAACCTGGTCGTCCTGGGATTCGTCAAGCTGTCGGCCCTCACGATGCTCGCCATGTACCTGCTCGGCATCGGGGTGGCGCTGGGCATGGCATGGCTCTTCAAACGGACCCTGCTGCAGGGCCGGACGCCCCTGCTGATCATGGAGTTGCCCCCGTACAAGCGCCCCAGCGTGCGCGTCGTGCTGCGGCACATGTGGGACCGCTCGACGCTCTTCCTCCGACGGGCGGGCACCGTGATCCTGGTCATCAACATGGTCCTGTGGGTGCTGGCCACCTATCCCCGCAGCGCCGCGCGGGAGGCCGGCTTCACCGCCCGGCTTGCCGCGCTGGCGGACGCCGACGTCGAGGGGCGGGCGCGGGTGGAACAGGAACGCGCCGGCGACCGCCTGCGGCACAGCTTCGCCGGCCTCGCGGGCCGCCTGCTCGAGCCCGTCCTGAAGCCCCTCGGCTGGGATTGGAAGATCGGCATCGGCATCGTGGCGTCCTTTGCCGCGCGCGAGGTCTTCGTCAGCGCCCTGTCCACGGTCTACAACGTCGGGGACGGAAGGGACTCCGGGGAGGGGCTCGTGGCCGTGCTGCAAGCCCAGCGACGTCCGGACGGGAGTCCGTTGTACACGCCCCTGACCGGCGTGACGTTGATGGTGTTCTATGTGTTCGCGCTCCAATGCGTCAGCACCATCGCGGTGGTCCGCCGCGAGACGAACGCGTGGAAATGGCCTTTGTTCCAGCTTGCGTACATGACCGCGCTGGCCTGGATCCTGGCCTTCCTCACCTACCAGGGGGGGCGTCTGCTGGGTTGGAGCTAGTTCCTCCGGGTTTTCTCTTGCCCGAAGGGGGGGCGGCGTTTTAACACCAAAGGACGTCGCCGCCCGCAAGGGAAGGTGGCTGGTTCGAGCGCACGTGGCGGAATTGGCAGACGCGCTAGATTCAGGTTCTAGTGAGTAACATCGTGCAGGTTCAAGTCCTGCCGTGCGCACCAACCCCTCCAGAGATTCCTTGCACGCCCGTGCGGGAACGCGCTTCCATTTCCCAGCCATATGATCGCATCCCTTGGGCTCCTCGCCGTCGCCATGCCGTCCTTCGAGCTATTGGTCATTGCCGGGCTGGCCTCGACGCTGCCGGTTGCCTTCGTCATCTGGATGAACGGCTGGCTCGGTTCGGTGAAGGACCGGAATCCCGACGACGAGATCGCCGAGCAGGCCAAGGCGGACAAGGCCCATCGCGACAGTCAAGGCGGTCATGGACACGGACACGGACACGGTCACGGTCACGGTGATGGGCACGGGCACGCCCACGCCTGAGCCGTCGGCCACCGAGGACTTGCCTCCCCCGGGGCGGAGGCCTTATTCCCGGGTCATGACCCGTCTTTTCGCCCGCGGCGTGGCGCTTTTCGTCGCGGTGGCTGGTTTCCTCCCCGAGTCGGTTCCCGCGGCGTCGCCTGCCCCGGGGTTTTCGGATGACTTCGCCGGCGGTCTGGGGCCGGGTTGGCGCATTCTGCGGGAACAAAAGGATGCCTGGCGAACGGGGCCGGCGGGACTCGAGGTCCGCGTTCTGCCCGGCAACATGTGGGGCGGCTCCAACGACGCGAAGAACACCTTTGTCAGGCCCGTGCCCGATCCGGCCCGGGGCCCCGTGGAGGTCAGCGCCGGGTTCGAGAACCGTCCCACCGAACAGTACGAACAGGTGGACCTCGTCTGGTACTACGACGATGGCCACCAAGTGAAGATCGGGCAGGAACTCGTCGACGGAAAGCTCAGCATCGTCATGGGTCGCGAGGAAGCGGATCGCACCCGCACCATCGCGATCATTCCGTTGGATTCGTTCGTCGTCGACGTGCGATTCCGGGTGGAAGGCAACCGGATCCGCGGTTTCTTTCGGACGCCAGCCATGACGGATTGGCGGGAGGCGGGGAACTGCGATTTGCCGGTGAAGGGGGCCCCGGGCGTCAGCCTGCAGGTTTACCAAGGAACCACCCGGGTCGAGCGTTGGGCCCGGATCACGCGGTTCCGGGTGACGCAGGACCAGTGAAACGGGACGGGCCCGGGCCCGCCCCTCGGCCCGGAGCGGGGGCACGGGGCGTGCGACTGTCGGTGACGGGCCCGTGGGTCCGGGGCAGGGCGACGCGGGCGGGGGGAACCCTTCGGGGGGGCGGCGTCCCTGCGCGGTCGAGGATCGCGTAGTTGAAAGTCGCCTAGCCAATTCCTCTAGAAAACCGGTGTTCTCCGGGTGCGTGGTCCGTACTAGTCTCCCTTCCTAAGACGTGCCCTGGTGCGCTGAAAGCCCGGCACGGAGGCGAAGGAAGGCAGGACATCCCATGAAACCCGCACGACCGAACCACCGGAAGCGCTCACCCCTTGAACGGGCCGCGCAGGCCGGATTTCCACGATGGGTCCTGCCGGGCCTGTTCGCCCTGGGGATGGGACGGCCCGTCACGCCGGTCCGGGCGGCCGCCGCGGAACCGGAAGCGTGGACGGTCTCGGCGTTGAAGCGCCTGAGCCTGGAGGAACTGGCGAACATGGAGGTCACCTCGGTCTCGAAACGGGCCGAACCCTTGTCGATGACTCCGGCGGCGCTGCATGTGCTGACGGGCGAGGACGTGGTGCGTTCGGGGGTGACCACGATCCCGGAGGCCCTGCGCTGGGTGCCGGGATTGCAGGTGGCCCGGATCGATTCGCACACGTGGGCGGTCGGTTCGCGGGGGTTCAACGATGTCTTTGCCAACAAGCTGCTGGTCCTGATCGACGGGCGGAGCGTGTACACGCCGCTGTATTCGGGGGTGTACTGGCAATATCAGGACGTGCTGTTCGAGGATCTGGAGCGGATCGAGGTCATCCGCGGGCCGGGGGCGACGGTGTGGGGCGCGAACGCCGTGAACGGCGTGATCAACATCTCCACCAAGCCGGCGGCCGAGACCCAGGGCATCCTGTTGAGCGCCGGGGGTGGAAATCTCGAACCGGCCCTGTTCTCGGCCCGGTACGGCGGACGCATCAGCGACACGGCCGCCTACCGCGTCTACGGGAAGTTCTCGAACCACGAGGACTTCCGCCTGCTGAACGGGCAGGATGCGGAGGACGAGTGGCGGCACGGGCAGGGTGGATTCCGGGTGGATTGGGATCCCTCCGACGAGAGTTCCTTCACGCTCCAGGGCGACGGGTACGCGAACCGGTCCTCGCAGTACTTCGATCAGATCGAGGACACTCCCGCCCTGGCCATCACCCGGATTCTGGACCGCAGCGACGCGGTGGGCGGCAACCTGTTGGGACGCTGGACCCGACAGACGGGAGCGGACTCGGAATTGAAGCTCCAGGCCTACTACGACCGGTTTCGGCAGGAAGCGTCCTATTTCGATTATGACATCGAGATCGTGGACGTGGACGCCCAGCACCGGTTCGCCCTCGGGTCGTGGAACGAGGTGGTGTGGGGCGCCGGCTACCGTCATATCGCGGACGACATGGCCGGGAGCTTTGACTTGTCGCTGGCCCCGTCCGAGCGGCGGGTCGACCTGGCAAACGTCTTCGTGCAGGACGAATGGAAGATCCTCGACGATCGCCTGAGCCTGTTTCTGGGGACGAAGGCGGAGCACAACGACTACACCGGGTTCGAGATCCAACCGGGCGCGCGCGTGGCGTGGCGCCCGGCGGACCGACATTCGGTCTGGGCCTCGGTGGCGCGGGCCGTGCGCACGCCCTCCCGCGCGGAAGTCGACGTCCTCAAGCCGCTGCCCTCGCCGGCGACGCCTCCGGGCATGCTGCTTCGCGCGGAGGGCTCCGACGACTTCGTGTCGGAGGAGTTGCTGGCATACGAGGTGGGGTACCGGGTCCAGCCGATTCCGGCGCTGTCGATCGACGTGGCCGCCTTTTACAACGACTACGATTCGCTGCGGACGCTGGAGCAGGGGGCGCCGCTGGCGACCTCGCTGCCGAAATACCTGGTGGTGCCGATCCGGGCGGGAAACCTGCTGGAGGGTCGGGGACTGGGCTGGGAGGCCGCGGTCGGCTGGCAGGTCATGGAGGGATGGCGCGTGCGGACGGGATACAGTTTCCTGGACGTGGACCTGAAGCTGAAGCCGGGTTCCACCGACGTCTCGGCCCTCGCCGCGGAAGGAGCCGGCCCGGCCCACCAATGGTTCCTGATCTCCCAATGGGATCTTCCCCATGGGGTCAGCGTCGATGCCATGTTCCGGTACGTGGACCGGTTGGAGTCCCAGAATGTCGGATCCTATTCGGCCCTGGATCTCCGGGTGGCCTGGCAACCCGCCCCCAACTGGGAGATTTCGGTCGTGGGCCAGAATCTCGTCGACACCCGGCACCAGGAGTTCGGTGGCTCGGGATTGAACGGGTCTGTGGCGGCCGAAGTGCCGCGGACCATTGTGGGACGGGTGACGTGGCGCTACTAATTCCGCGTTCCACCATGCCGTTTCTCCCGCCGTGTCCACCCCCCGTCGCCCGTGTCGGGCGACGAAACGGCGCCCGTTGCTGGAGCCGTCGGGGGGTGTTGTGGCGGTTGCCGCTGGCGTGCCTGCCGACCGTCCTGTTCGCGGACCGCAGTCGGGGCGCGGATCCGCAGAACACCCTCGTCGCCACGTACCTCCTGCATTTCGCGTTGTTCACCACCTGGCCTGAGGGCGCGTTTCCCGAGGCCAAGGCCCCGCTGGTGGTGGGATTGATCGGACGCGACCGGCTGGGCTCCCGGTTGGACGAGGCCTTCCGGAACGAGAAGGTGTCCGGTCGGGCCGTCGTCGTGAGGCGGTTTCGGGCGGAGGAATCCCCGTCCGGCTGCCACCTGCTGTTCGTCGGGGACATGGAATCCGCGCGTTTCCGGGAGCTGTTGCAGGAATTGGAGAACCGGGCGGTCCTGACCCTGGGCTGGCAGGAGGATTTCTGCGCGCGCGGCGGCATGGTGCGCTTCTATATGGAAAAGGAACGCGTGCGGTTCGAGGTGCATCTCGAGCGGTTGCGGGGGGTGCGCCTGCGCCTGCATTCGCGGGTACTCGACATGGCCAGCTTCTATGGAAAACCCGGTCGTCCATGAGACGGTGATCCCCGGGGAGCGGGGTTCCATCGAGACCAAGCTCCGCGCCATCCTCATGGTGGCGAGCGGCACGGCGGTCGTGTTGATGGCGCTCGGCGTCATCGTGATCGACCTGGTGACCTTCCGTCAGCAGATGGCCGGCAATCTGACCACCCAGGCCGACATCATCGCGGACAGCAGCGCGGCGCCCGTCTCGTTCAACCATCCGGATGACGCGCTCGAGGTGCTGCGGACCCTGCGGGCCAACGAGCGGATCACCCACGCCCGGGTTTACGATGCCGAGGGCCAGCCGTTCGCCGACTACGCCCGCGACGGGGACGGTGTCCTGGCTCCCGGGCGCGCGCCCGGGACGGGGGTCTCCTTCGGCCCCGACCACCTGGACGTCGTCCGGGACCTCAGCCACGGCGGGAAATGGCTGGGCCGAATCTGGATCCGGTCGGATCTGCAGGAGATCTACCAGCGTCTGCGGCGCTATCTATGGCTGGTGGCGCTGCTGCTGCCCGTGTCCTTCGCCGCGGCGTCCTGGCTGGGGAGCCGTCTGCAACGGTCCGTCACCGGACCCATCCTCCGCCTCCGCGCCAGCATGCAGCTGGTGTCCGAACGCAAGGACTTCGCGATCCGCGTCGAGAGCGGGCAGCCCGACGAGGTCGGGGACCTGATGCGCGGGTTCAACGCCATGCTCGCGCAGATCGGCGAGCGGGACGACGCCCTGAAGGCGGAACGCGCCCAGCTCCATTCCCGCGTGGAGGAGCGGACCGCCGCCCTCCGGCAGGCCAACGACGAGCTCCTCAACATCAACGAGAGCCTCCGGTCCGCGCGCGCCCACGCGGAGCAACTCGCCCGGGCCGCCGAGGCAGCCAGCCGTGCCAAGTCCGATTTCCTGGCCACCGTCAGCCACGAGTTGCGCACGCCGATGAACGGGGTCATCGGGTTCACCAATCTGCTGCTCGACACCCCGCTGGCCCCCGAGCAACGGGAGTTCGCGACCATCATCCGGGGCTCGGGCGAAACCCTCCTGAATCTCATCAACGACATCCTCGATTTTTCCAAGATCGAGGCCGGCAAACTGGCCCTCGAAGACCTGCCCTTCGAGCTCCCGGAGGCCGTCGAGGAGGTTGCCGAACTGCTCGGGCAGAAGGCCGACGAGAAGAAACTCGACCTCGTCCTGACCTTCGACCCGCAGCTTCCCCGCCGAATCGTCGCGGACCCGTCCCGCCTCCGCCAGGTGCTCCTCAATCTGGTGGGCAACGCCATCAAGTTCACCGAAGCCGGACATGTCCTGATCGAGGTGGGGCCGCCGGAGGTGGTGGGCCAACGTCACCTGGGCGCGGCGGCTCCCGATCTCCCGGCCTCGCACCTCCTGTTTTGCGTCGTCGACACCGGCATCGGCATCCCCCGGGACAAGCAGGGCCAGTTGTTCGGCAAGTTCACCCAGGCCGATTCCTCGACGACCCGCAAGTACGGCGGCACCGGGCTCGGTCTCGCGATCTCGCGGCGGTTGGTCGAATTGATGGGCGGGACCATGGGCTTCAGCAGCGAACCGGGGCGGGGCTCCGCCTTCTGGTTCTCCCTGCCCCTGCGCCTGCCCGTGCCGCCCGAGGCCCCGGAAGCAGCATCCGACGACACCTTGCAGCGGTTGGCCGGACTGCGGGTGCTGATCGTCGACGACCTGCCGCTGAACCGGCGCGTGCTCGAGACCCAGTTCAGGAATTGGAAGCTCGACTTCGCCTCCGCCGACGGCGGCGAACAGGCCCTCCACCTGCTGCGGGAAGCCTGCGTCCGCCAGCGGCCGTTCGACGTTGCCCTGCTGGATTACCTGATGCCCGGCATGGACGGCCTTCAGTTGGCCCGGCGGATCAGCGCGGAGCCGGAACTCGCTGCCACGCGCCTCATCCTGCTCACCTCCGGCAGCCAACGGGGGGACATGAAGCACTTTCTCGCCGCGGGTTTCACGGCGTGCCTCTTCAAGCCGGTGGTCCGTCCCCGGATTCTCCTGCAAACCATCGTCGAGGCCTGTTCGGCCCACCCACGCCCCCCCGTGGATCCCGGCCCGGCCTCCCTGGCCCCGGAGTCCCCGCCCGCCTGGCTCGAGTCGTTTGCCGACGAGCGGTTGCCGGCCGAGGCCGTCTTCAGCCCGGGCCCCGGGGAGGAGCGACACCTGCGGGTACTGCTGGCCGAGGACAACCGGACGAATCAGCTGTATGCCACGCACCTGCTCGAGCGCCTCGGCTGCCGGGTCGATCTCGCCGTCAACGGGCGCGAGGCCCTGTCCCTCGCCCTCGGGGAGGACTACGACCTCATCCTCATGGATTGTCAGATGCCCGAGATGAACGGTTACGACGCCACCCGGGAGATCCGCCGGCGCCGGGCGGAGGGTCGCCGGGTACCGATCATCGCCTTGACCGCCAACGCGATGGTGGGGGAACGGGAGAACTGCCTCGCGGCCGGGATGGATGATTACCTTTCCAAACCCTTCAAGCGTCCGGAGCTGGAACAGATGGTCCGGCAATGGACGAAGACGGTGGTGCCGCCGCCGGCGTAAGGGCGCGGGGCCGGGCCCGTGCGCCGGGGGGGCTGTCCCGCGGATTCGGCGGGGATGCCGCGGGGTCCGTGGGGTCCGCGGGGTCGGCGGGGCGGAAGCTCCCCGCAGGTGTTGCACGCGGGGGCGCAACTTTATCTCTGTGCGGTTGTTGGAGCTTGTGGCAGCCTTTGCCGCCCTTGCATGGCCCTACGTTCCGTCAAAGAAGTTCTCGCCCACGCCGGCGTGGCTTCCGTCCATGAATTCGGCGCCCGGTGCCAGTCCTGGCGTGCGTCCCGGGACAACGGAAACACCGAGACGCTCCTGGCGTTTCTGGGACGGGAAGCCGGTTTTTCGGAGGATCAGACGCTGCAGAAGCTCTGTGCCGAAATCGGCTGGCCGTACCTCGATCTGGCCCGGATGCCTCCCAGCCCGGAGGCCCTGAAACGGATCTCCACGAAGGTCGCCTTTCAGTTCCTCGTTTTTCCCGTCAGCCACGAGAACGGCGTCCTCCGCGTGGCCGTGAGCGATCCCTTCGATGCCTCGATGCTGAACGCGGTCCAGTTCGAGGCCCAGTGCCCCGTCGAGTTCGGACTGGCGCCCCGGCTCGAGATCGAGAAGGCCCTCAAGCGGTTTTACGGTGTCGGCGCCGAGACGCTCGACGAAATGGCCGAGGACGATCCCCTCGAACTGGACGTCACCGGGGATCGCGAGATCACCGAGGGCGATCAGGACGCGAGCGTCATCAAGTTCGTCAACCAGATCATCTGGGAGGCCTTCAAGGATCGCGCCACCGACATCCATTTCGAGCCGGCCGAGGACGAGCTCCGCATCCGGTACCGCATCGACGGCATCCTGCACCAGACGCCGATGCCGCCCCAGCTGAAGCGCTTCCAGGCGGCCATCATCTCCCGCATCAAGGTCATGAGCGGGATGAACATCTCCGAGAAACGCCTGCCCCAGGACGGACGCATCAACGTCCGGATCAAGGGGGAGGAACTCGACATCCGGGTGTCGACGGTGCCGACCGTCTGGGGCGAGAGCGTGTCGCTCCGGCTGCTGACCCGCGGCAAGATCTTCCTGACCCTCGAGAAGCTCGGGTACCAGCCGCAGGACGAGGCTGCCCTCCGGGAGATCATCATCAAGCCCCACGGCATCATGCTCGTCACGGGGCCCACCGGCTCCGGCAAGTCGACGTCCCTCTACGCCTTCCTCAGCACCATCAATTCCGTTCACAAACGGATCATCACCATCGAGGAACCCGTCGAGTACGAACTCAAGGGCATCAACCAGATCGCCGTCCGCCCCGAGATCGGGCTCACCTTCGCCGTCGGCCTCCGGCACATTCTCCGGCAGGACCCCAACGTGGTGATGGTCGGCGAAATCCGGGATCTCGAGACCGCCGAGATCGCCATCCGCGCCGCGCTCACGGGTCACCTGGTCTTCAGCACGCTCCACACCAACGACGCCCCCAGCGCGTTCACCCGGCTCATCGACATGGGGATCGAGCCGTTTCTGGTCGCCTCCTCCGTCGAGGCGGTCCTCGCCCAGCGCCTCGTCCGCACCATCTGCAAGCACTGCAAGACCGAGCAGTCCGTCGACCCCGCCTACCTCCGCCGCATTGGCTTTCCCGAGGCCGAGATCGGCACCGCCCGGTTCTGGAAGGGCGCCGGCTGCGAGGAATGCCGCGACCTGGGGTACCAGGGGCGGATGGGCATCTACGAGCTGCTCCTCGTGACGGAGTCGGTGCGGCCCCTCATCATGAACCGTTCCGCCGCCACCTCCATCGCCCAGCGCGCCATCGAGTCCGGCATGCGCACGCTTCGGTCCGACGGCTGGAACAAGGTCCGATCCGGCATCACCACCATCGAGGAGGTCCTCCGCGTCACCCAGACCGAGGAACACCTCGGCGCCCTGATGGACGACAGTCGCGGCTGATCGCCCTCCCCGAGTCCAGTCCCGCTCCCAGCTCCGTCCCCCGTCCCTCATGGCCCGCGCTTCCCGCCAACCCCGCATCCACGCCTGCAACGTCCTGGCCCACGCCGCCGGACGCTCCCAGCTCTGGTCGTTCGTCGGCTCCGAGGCCCGTCCCGCGGCCCCGGTGGAGGTGGCGGCCGGCGCCCCGCTCCCGGGCAGGCTGGTGGGCAAGGGCTGGGGACAGTTGCTCCGGCACCGCAGCAACGTTGCATGGCTCGCCGACCAGGCGGTCTTCGTTCAGCTGGTCGTGCTCCCCACCGACGACCGCGCGGAGGTCCCCGCCATGCTCGAGCACCAGATCGAAAGGCTCTCGCCGCTTCCGGTCGGGCAGGTGGTCTGGAGCTTCGAGATTCTGCCCCAGCATCCGCCCGGCGGCCTCGCCGTCCTCCTGCTCGTCGCCGAACGCAGCGGGATCGAGACCGCGTTGCACGGCCTCGAGGCCCGCGGGTTCGCCGCCGACCGCGTGGAGTCCCCGCTGCTCCAGTGGGTCGCCGGCACCCGCTTCGACGGGGACGGGGCCTGGGTGTTCGTGCTGGACCGGGCGGGGCGCCGCGAATGCCTCGTGGGCTGGGCCGCGAAGGGCGCCCTGCGTTCCCTCACCGTCGTGCATCTCGCCAACGACGAGCGCTGGCTCGACCATTTCGAGGCCGAACTCAACCGGTTGGTCTGGGTCGGCGAGATGGAAGGCTGGCTGCCCGAGGATCGCACGGTCCATCTCGTGGCGGATGCCGGGATCCACGACGCCTGGACTCGACCCCTGGAGGAGCGCCTCGGCGTCGCCGTGAAGGCCCATGCGCGTCCGGCCGACGTTGAGATCGCCGCGGCCGTGGCGCGGCGGACCATCGCCGGGGACTCCCGGGCCAACCTTCTGCCGGAGGAATTCTCGGTGCGGTACCGGCAGCAGTTCACCGACCGGCTCTGGATGGGGGGACTGGGGACGCTGTTCGGCATCTACCTGATCGCCGTGCTGGTCTACCTCGGCGCCGTCGAGGTGATGCGTTATCGCCAGGGCCGGGTGGCGGACGAATTCGCCCGCGTCAACACCGACTACACCAACACGCTGCGCGTGAAGGCGCAGATGCAGGTGATGCAGGAGACCATCGACCTCCGGTTCGCCTCCCTCGACTGCTGGATGGCGACCGTCGAGTCGATGCCCGAGGGCCTGGTTCTCGAGAGTTTTCAGTTCACGGGAGGGCAGGGGCTCTCCCTGCGCGGCTACGCCCAGGCCGACCAGGAAGGGCGCGTCACCGAGTTCTGGCAGGCGCTTCGGCGGAAGGTCGTCGGTCGAACCAACCTCTTCACCGAGGTCCAACTCAAGCCCACCACGGTGCGCAATTCGGCCGGGGGCCGCGAAATCCTCTGGGGCTTCGATTGCCGCCTGCAACGCACCGAGCTCTGAGGCCATGTACCGCTTCTTTGACCGTCTCAATCTGACGCCCGCGGAACGCCGGCTCGTGGTGATCATCCTCGCCGTCGTCTTCGTGGTGGTGAACTACTGGCTGGTCTGGCCCCGCTTCGGCGATTTCAACACCGTCCAGGACGACATCGCCGCCATGGAACGGAAACGCGATGCCTTCCAGCGCGAGATCGACCGCCGCCCCACCTACGAGGCCACCCTCCGCAAACTCCAAAGCCAGGGCTCGGTCGTGCCCCAGGGCGAGGAACGCATCGCGTTCCGGTCGGACATGGAACGGCTCGTCCGCGAGGTCGGCCTCATCGTCCCCCGCTGGGGCGAGGTCATCGCCGAACGCGCCGCCAACACCGCCAGCAACGCCTTCTTCGACACCATCAGCCTCTCCCTCTCGCAGGTCGCCGCCGGGGAATCCCAGTTCGTCGATTTCCTCTACCGCGTCGGCGCCAGCAACTCGACGATCCGCGTCAAGGACCTGACCCTCGCCCCCGGCGCCTTCGATTCCCGTTCCCAGGGCAAGACCAATCTCGTCGGCACGATCAAGCTCGTCGCCGCCATCCAGCGTGCCCAACCCCAGGCCCCGCCCGGCGCCGCCGGCAAGGCTGCCCCCGGCGCCCCCGCGGGACCAGCCGCAGGCAACGGTTCTGCCGCCGTCCCCGCGCCGCCCGCCCCGAAACCCGCGGCGCCCCCCGCCAAAACGCCCACCAACGCGCTGGTCGGCGTCGGGAGTCGTTCCAACGTCTTTTCCTTCCCGGCCCGCGGCGCGACGGCGTCCAGGACCAACCTCCCGGCCGCCGCTCCGAACGCCCGCACCAACGCGCCGGCCCCGCCTTCAACCCGCACCAATGCCCCGCCTCCGCCCCGTCGCTCCGGGGGCTGACCCGATCCGCCCTCGCCCGCCATGCGCTTTCCCCGACCCTTTGCCACGCACCCGACCATGAAACGCCCCTCGTCCTCGTCGTCCGTCCCGGCCCTCCGGCCGCGCGTTTCCCGGCTCGCCCTCGCCCTCGGTTGGCTCCTCGCGGGCGCCGTCGCTCCCGCCC
Organism: uncultured Verrucomicrobiota bacterium; assembly: GCA_964608505.1. Taxonomy (GTDB): domain Bacteria; phylum Verrucomicrobiota; class Verrucomicrobiia; order Limisphaerales; family CAIMTB01; genus CAIMTB01. The sequence continues at coordinate 74 of CAZSOV010000123.1, read as the reverse complement.
AGCCCGCGGCGCCCTCCGGTCCCGTCGAGGTGCCCCCCCTGGGTTCCACGAACGCGGCGCCGCGCCCCACCCCG
>CAZSOV010000122.1:0-21273 GCA_964608505.1 uncultured Verrucomicrobiota bacterium | reverse complement strand
CCGGCCTTCATCGGCCGGGAGCAGGCCGGTCAGCACCTTCATGGTGGTGGACTTTCCGCAGCCATTCGAACCGATGAACCCGAAGATCTCCCCGCGTCGAATGCGGAAGCTCGCATGATCGACGGCGACAAACTTCCCGAAGCGCTTGGTCAGGTCCGTGGGCTCGATGGCCATCTCGGCCTCGGGATCCAGGTCGAGCGGGGGGACGACCACCTCGCGATGACCGCGGGTCGCCTCCTCCGGAAGCAGGGCGATGAAGGCGGCGTCCAGGGAGGAGCTCCTGGTCCGCGCGAGAAGGTCGGCGGGCGGGGCCGCCGCCAGAACCCTTCCGCCATGCATGGCCACCAGCCAGGCAAACCGTTGGGCCTCGTCCATGTAGGCGGTGGCCACGATCACGCTCATGCCGGGACGTTCACCCCGGATGGAGTCGATCAACTCCCAGAACTGCACCCTCGCCAGCGGATCCACGCCGGTGGTCGGTTCGTCGAGAATGAGCAGGTCCGGATCGTGGATGAGCGCGCAACACAGCCCGAGCTTCTGTTTCATCCCGCCGGAGAGCTTTCCGGCGGGGCGCGCGAGGAACTCGGTCAGCCCCGTGCTGCGGGTCAACTGGTCGATGCGGCGCCGGCGCTCCCTCCCGGCGTGGCCGAACAGGCGTCCGAAGAACTGCAGGTTTTCCTCCACCGACAGCGTGGCATACAGGTTCTTCCCGAGTCCCTGCGGCATGTAGGCGATGTGAGGGCACACCCGGTGGCGGTGCGCCGCGCTCCCCATGTCCCCACCCAGAACCTCGACCCGGCCTTCCTGCACCGCCCGGGCTCCGGCCAGCAGCGCCAGCAGACTCGACTTTCCCACGCCATCCGGCCCGATGCAGCCCACCATGCAGCCGGTCGGGATGTCGAGTGACACTCCGGCAAGCGCCACGGTCCGACCGTATTGCAGCCGGACCCCTCTCAGCCGGGCGACGGGCGCGGCGCGGGAAGTCTCCGAGGTCATTCGGGCAGTCTGATCTCCAGGTCAGCCGGCCACTTCGCGTCCTTGTCGAGCTTCAGCCACGCCAGACCGGGCAACCCTGTTTTGACCGTCTTGAGGTGCTTTTGCAGCAGTTCACGACCGATCTGTGCCTTGACGCGGAACATCAGCTTCTGCCGCTCGCTGACCGTCTCCACCGTCTTCGGGGTGAATTGCGCCGTGCTGGCGACGTAGGAGACGTGAGCCGGGATCACATACTGGGGTGCGGCGTCGAGCACGAGGCGGACGTCACTGCCGATGGCCACCCGGCCCGCCGCCATTTCGGGCAGGAAGAACGTCATGTAGACATCGCCGAGGTCCACCAGGTTGAGCACGGTTCCCCCGCCGGGCAGGACTTCGCCGGGTTGCGCCACGAGATACTGCACGCGGCCGTCGCGGGGCGACCGCAGGAGGCTGTCCGCGATGTCGGCATCCACGCGGGAGACCGTGGCCTTGCTTGCCGTGACGCCGGACTGGGCGCCGGACACCTGTGCCTGTGCGGCCTGGGTGGCTGCCTCGGCGGCCGCGACCTGGGCTTCCGCCGCCCTGACCGCGGCCTGTGTTCCACGCACTTTGGCACGGTGATCGTCGAGTTCCTGAGCGGTGGACACGCCGTCCTTCGAAAGTGCCTCGAGACGGGTCAACCGCCGCTGGGCGGCATCGAGTTCGCTCGACCGTTCGACCACCGCCGCCTGGGCCGCGGTGGTGTCGCTCCTGCGTGCGAGCACTTGCGCCTCGGCGCTGGCGACCGCGGTGATGGCCTGTTGCGACTGCGCCAGAGCCTCGTCACGCTGGGCGTCGAGCACGTCCATCTGCATCTGCGCCAGCGGTTGACCGGATTTCACGGAGTCGCCTTCGTTCACCAGCACCTCCCTGACCCGGCCGGGGAACCGCGTGGCGATGTCGATCTCCGTGGCCTCGATCCGCCCGTTGCCGCTGACGAAGCCGGGTCCCGGACCGGAGGGTTTCATTCGCATCCAGGCGACGCCACCGATGCCGACAACCGCCGCGGCAACACCTAGCCAGAGCCAGCCCAGCCTCCACCAGGGCTTGAGCGTCGACGGTGGCGGGGCACGCGGGGTCGGGAGGGGTTCGGCCGGCCCGGGTGCCGTGCCGGCGGGAGTAGCAGCGGCAACAGGCTTGCTCGGGGGGAGGCTCATATGATTCCGCGGTACGAATCGGAATCCTGGAAGCGCCGGAGGGAGGCGATGATCGGATTCGGCCTTCAGCATTCCACCCCGGACAGGACTGGGGGTATGGGGTTTAACCCTACCGCGACCGGCGTCCCGTGGGGCGGGGCTTCCCACCCGACGCGCTGGACCGAGCGGGCGATCATCCATTCCTCATCCGTGCGGATCACGCGAACGATCCCGGGGGCGGTCGCAGCGGAGATCAGGGGCGCGTTCCTCGTGTTGCGTTCCTCGTCCAGCTGAATGCCCAGGAAACACAGTCCTTCACAGATCCGACTTCGGATGACCGGAGAGTTCTCGCCGATTCCGCCGGCGAAGACGAGGGTGTCCACTCCACCGAGGGCCGCCGCGAAGGCGCCGATCCACTTCTTCGCCTCGTAGCAGAAGAGCGCCACCGCCTCCGCGGCCCGAACATCCCGGGCCTCGGATTTCAGCAGGTCCCGCATGTCGGAGCTGGTCTCGGAGATGCCCAGCAGCCCGGATTCCTCGTTCACCATCCGGTGGAACGCGGTCGCGGTCATCGCTTCCGTCCGCGCGAGATAGGCGGCAAGGCCAGGGTCCAGGTCCCCGGAACGCGTGCCCATGACCAGCCCGGACGTGGGCGTGAACCCCATGCTGGTATCGATCCCTCGCCCGTCGCGAACCGCGGCGACGCTGGCGCCGTTCCCGAGATGGGCCAGGATGACGCGTCCGGTCGTGGCTCCCGGATCGCCGAGGCGACCCAGTTCCTCCATCAAATAAGCGTAGGAGAGGCCGTGGAACCCGTACCGTTGGATTCCCTGCGCGTCATAGCGCCGGGGAATGGGAAGGATCCTCGCCACGCGCGGCATCGCCTGGTGGAAGGCGGTGTCGAAGCAGGCGACCTGCGGCAGGCCCGGATGACGGTTGCGGATCGCATCGATCAATTCGATTTCCAGGGGCAGATGCTCCGGGTCCCAAGGCCGCATCCGGCGAAGTTCCTCCAGCAATTCCCGGGTGATCGGTTGCGGGGCGGAATGACGCATCCCATGCACGACGCGGTGGCCGGCGGCCTTCACCCGCGCGAACGCCGTTTGACCTTCCAGCCAGTCCAGCAGGGCGTTTGCCGCGGTCACGGGGTCCGGGGCGGCCATCGGTCGGGTGACCGGCGCCCCACCCCTGCCGTCCTCCAGGGTCAGGCTCGTTCCGCGGGCCCCGATGCGATCCATCCTTCCGTGCAGACCGCGCTCGAGGACCGCGCCGGCTTCGTAGACCGCGAACCGGATGCTCGAGGATCCCCCGTTGATGACGAGGATCTGGTCTTCAGGCGGTTTCATCGCGGCCAGACGATTCGGCAGTCCTCCGGGGGGATGGCCACGCCCTCGCCATGCGGCATGCCTCGCCCCGGGACCCTGGTGCCGCGGGTCACGCCTTGGGCTTCAGGGCCTGCCGCATCCGGTCCCGTTCCGCCTCGGCGACCCCTTCCCCGACCAACCGCTCGTTGTCGCTCCGGCCTTCCTCGTCCTCGTCCTCGCTCGGGGCCACGGCAGCCTTGTGCCCGGTCGAGCCCGGCAGGGGATTCCATCGATCCGACTCGGGCGCGGACTCCAGACGAGTCTCCTGGGAGTCCGTGTCCGGTTCCCCCGTCAGCTCCCGTCGGGCTTGTTCGCGATCCGCGGTTGACGCATCGCGGTCGGCCCGCCCACCGATGACGGCCAACTCCGTCGCGCGGGCGTCCACCATTTCGCGGGTGACGGTTCCGATGCCGACGGAGTCGATGGTCAACGCACCTTCCTTGAGTGGATTCGTCTTCATGAGGTCATGTCTTGATGCTGCGCCTGGAACCTCACGGCTCCGGTGGCTTCGGCCTGGTCCTGATGCGGCGGTCAACCCGGATGTGCCTCCGGGCCTTCGGGTCGGAGGGTCGGGTCGGATTCCGGCTGCGAGGAGGAGCAATACCCGGAGCCACGGCTCCACGGCCATGGGGTGTTGACCCCAGACCGTCCTCGGCTCGGCGGTCTCGAATCGGCCCGGGCAGCCCCAGCGCCCGATCCGGAGCCTGGCGGGCCGGACGAGCCCCGGACGCGCTCCGGAACCGGGTGCCCGGAGGAAGCCGTCCTGCACCCGGACCGACCCGGGTGGGGTAACACCCCAGTGGTAGGACGGGGAGGAGGCCTGCATTGTGGAGTCGGTGGGGAGGAGCTCACTCCCATCCCCACGCGAAGCCAAACCTGATAGTTCATTGAAAGACCTCACTTGAAACGAAACCTCCTAAATTGGATTAGTAGCTCGGCGCTTTCCATCTTCACCCTGTCGGCGGCGGGCCAGGACGTGCCGGATACGGCGGCGGATCGGGCGCACCAGAACCGGGTGTTGAGAGAGACCGCGCGGGCCGAGCGGCTCAACGGCGCGGCCAAGGCCAGCGACATCCGCGGGATGCCGGTGCAGAATTACGCGAAGGAGAAACTCGCGCACGTCGAGGATCTGGCCCTGGACCTCGAGTCCGGGCGGATCGTCCAGGTGATCCTGTCCACCGGCGGATTCGCGGGCATCGGGGACACGCTGACGGCGGTGCCGCCGGGCGCGCTGCATCACGATGTCCCGAACAAGGTTCTCCATCTGGAGGCGGACAAGCCGGCGTTGCTGGCCGCGCCCCGCTTCGACATGGCGCGATGGGCCGAGCTGAATGACGCGGAGCACCTGTCCGCGGTCTACCGGCTTTACGGCGAAGGTCCCGCCTTCGTCTTCGTCCACCCGGGAGAGGGTGCTCTCCAGGAGCAACGCCATGCCGACGGGACGGTGGACAAGAACCGCGGCTCCCGCGCCAGCAACACCCTCATTCCGGTGTCCCGCCTCGGTCGTCTGCAGCGGGCCAGCGCGCTCGTCGGAACCCCGGTGAACAATCTCCAGGACGAGAAGCTGGGCAAGGTGGACGACATCCTTCTGGACCTGCCCTCCGGACGCATCGTGGCCGTCGTGGTTTCCTCGGGCGGCTTTCTCGGGCTCGGCGACGAGCTCAGCGCCATTCCGCCCACGGCCCTGCGGCTGCTCTCCGAGGGCACGGTGCTGCAACTCGACGCCACGAAGGACATGATGAGCAACGCGCCTCACTTCAAGGCCAACCAGTGGCCTGATTTCGCCCAGGCCGGCTACACCACCGGTCTCTACCACGCCTATCGCATCGAGCCGTACTTCAAGTCGGACCGGTCCGGAACGGCGGACAACGCGCCGCGGGACGACCGCAAGGCGACCGGGTCGAACCAGGGCAGCAGCCCCGCCGACGTCGAGATGACCTCGCGGATCCGCCGCGGGATCATGGACGACAAGGAGACCTCGGCCAGCGCCCGGAACGTGCAGATCAGCACCCTCCAGGGACACGTCACCCTCAGCGGGCCCGTGGAAAGCGCCGAGCAGAAGCGCCTGATCGGAAACGTCGCCATCGGCATTGCGCTGCTCGCGAACGTCGACAATCAGCTCGTGATCCGATGAACTGTCACCCCGACCGGGATCGTCCCGGTCGGGGCCACTCCAAGCCAATTTCATGCAACCGAATCCCATGTCCCGGAAGGCCGTGTACTGCATTGCCACGGGGCGCGACCAGGGCGAGCAGATCGTCCGGCATCTCAGGGCCGCGGGCGCCTCCGGCAACGACATCTCGGTGTTGTTCCCCGACAAGCCCACGACCTGGCCCTTCGCCCACGAGAAGGGGGCCAACACCTCGGAAGGCGCCACGGTCGGCGCGACCCCCGGCGGCCTCGTCGGCGGGGCTCTCGGGTGGCTGGCGGGCGTTGGCGCCCTGGCCATTCCCGGCATCGGTCCGTTCGTCGCGGCCGGACCGATCATCGCCGCCCTGAACGGTTCCGCCGACGGCGCCACCACGGGTGGCATCGCCGAGGGGCTGATCGGCTTCGGCTTCGGCTTCGACGAAACGGAAGCCCGGCGTTACGAGGGCCGGCTGAAGGCCGGGAACGTGCTCATCTCGGTGCACTCCCGGAGTTCCGGCGAGATCACCCGGGCCAGGCGGATCTTCAGCGATGCGGGAGCCGAGGACATCCGCGATACGGGGGAGTCCAGCTCCGCCGAGAAAAGCGGCACCCCCGGCGACCGTCCGTCCGCGGCCCCCGCGGCGGCTCGCGCGGACCGCCGCGCCGGTGCGACAGGGCTCGAACCGCTGAGTTTCTGAGGCCGCGCCGGTCGGAAGGCCGCTCCGAGGCGTGGCGCGAACCGGGGGAACCGATGGCCGGCGGAGGGGGTCTCCGGGCGCCAGGGAGTTGGACTGCGCCTGCCGGCGAGGCGGAAGCGGGCGTGTTCTTGTCCGTGCCGTGCCTTGCCGGGGTGGGTCAGCTGCGGCCGAGAGCGGAGGCCATGGTGAAAATGGGGAGGAGCAGGCCGAGGGCGAGGAACCCGATGGCCATGGCGACGAGGCAGAGAATGAGGGGTTCGAGCAGCCGGACGGCCTGATCGACCTGGCGGTTGGTGCGGCGCTCGACGGTGTCGGCGATGTTGAGCAGGACCTTGTCGAGGCGGTTGGATTCCTCGGCGACGCGGAGCATGGCGAGGATTTGTTCGGGAAAATAGCCGCCCTGCCGGAGCGGGTCGGTGAGGCGCTTACCGGCGCGCACGTTTTCCATGGCATCGGTGATGCGGTCCTCGAGGAGTTTGGAGCCGGTGGCGCCGCGGGCGATGGCGAGGGCCTGGAGGATGGGGACGCCGTTGGCGAGCATGGTGCCGAGGATGCGGCAGAAACGGGTGATGGCGAGCAGCCGGAGGGCCTCGCCGAGGACGGGGACGCGGAGGCGCCAGACCTCGAAGAGGCGGCGTCCGCGTTCGCTGACGACGGCGCCCCAGGCGAGGAGGCCGATGCCGACGCCGCCGAGGGCGAGCAGGTACCAGTAGCCGCGGAGGGCACGGCTCAGGCCGAAGACGAGTTCGGTGGGGAGGGGTTTGGCGGTGTCGCCGAGCAGGGGTTCGAAGCGGGGAACGAAGAAGAGGAGGGCGGCGACGAGCACGACGGCGCCGACGCCGGCGAGCAGGGCGGGGTAGATCATGGAACCGATGACCTTGCTGCGGAGTTCGTCGAGGCGCTCGAGGAAGCCGGAGAGGCTGCGGAGCACGTCCTCGAGGAAGCTGGCGCGTTCGCCGGCCTGGACCATGGCGGTGTGCAGGGGGGGAAACACCTCGGGAAAGGCCTTGAGCGATTCGGTGAGAGAGCGTCCGTCGGCGACGTTGGAACGCACTTCCCGGAGGATGAGGACGAGGCGCTTGTTGACGGTGGATTTGACGAGGGTATCGAGGGCCCGCAACAGGGGCACGCCGGAGCCGATGAGGTCGGCGAGTTGGCCGTAGAGGATGCCCACGTCGCGGGTGCGGACGCGGTGGCGGACGGGTTGGTGGCGGGAGGCGGCGCCGGGATCGCGGAGGGAAAGGGGGAAGAGGCTGCGGTCGGCGAGCAGGCGCAGGGCCGTGGCTTCGGACTCGGCGGTGATGATGCCGGCGACGGTTTCGCCGGCGGCATTCTTGGCTTGGTACTGGAAATCCGCCATGGCAGGCCGGGTCGGGGTCAGGTCTAGACGGCGGTGCAGGTGACGACTTCCTCGAGGGTGGTGGCCCCGAGGCGGACCTTGTCCCAGCCGTCCTCGCGCAGGAGCCGGAGGCCGGAGGCGCGGCCGGACTTGATGAGGGCGGAGGGGGCGTGGTGATGGAGGATGTGTTCGGCGATCTCGTCGTTGCAGAGCATCAATTCGTAAAGGCCGGAGCGTCCGCGGAAACCGGTGTTGCGGCAGTAATCGCACCCTTTGCCCCGGTAGAGCGGGGCTCCGGGGGCGAGGGTGAAATCCTCGGGGAACGTGTGGTGTTCGGGCTGGAAGGCGACCTTGCACTTCGGGCAGATGCGGCGGACGAGGCGCTGCGCCATGACGCCGATGACGGTCGAGGCGACGAGATACGGTTCCATCCCCATGTCGATGAGGCGCATGGGGGCGGAGGCGGCGTCGTTGGTGTGGAGGGTGGACAGGACGAGGTGCCCGGTGAGGGACGCCTGGGTGGCGGCGCGGGCGGTTTCGAGGTCGCGGATTTCGCCGATCATGATGACGTCGGGATCGTGGCGGAGGATGGCGCGGAGGCCGCGTTCGAAGGACATGCCGACCTGGGCGTCGACGGGGATTTGATTGACGCCGCGCAGGTGGTATTCGACGGGGTCCTCGACGGTGAGGACCTTGATTTCCTTGGAGACGATGGAGTTGAGGGCGGCGTAGAGGGTGGTGGTCTTGCCGCTGCCGGTGGGGCCGGTGACGAGGAAGATGCCGTGCGGGCGGGCGATGAGACCGCTGAAGAGCCGGAACGTCCCGTCGTCCATGCCCAGCTGGGTGAGGGTGAAGAGGACGTTGGCCTTGTCGAGCAGGCGCATGACGATCCCCTCGCCGAAGAGCATCGGGATGACGCTGACGCGGACGTCGATCTGGCGGCCGCCGATGTTGAATTCGATCCGGCCGTCCTGGGGGATGCGGCGTTCGGCGATGTTGAGGTTCGCGAGGATCTTGAGGCGGCTGATGATGGCGGCCTGGAAGCGGTGGACCTGCGGGGGCAGCGGGGCGTCGTGCAGCACGCCGTCGATGCGGTAGCGGATGGCGAGCTCCTTCTCGTAGGGCTCGACGTGGATGTCGCTGGCGCGCTGGTGGACGGCCTCGATGACCAGTTCGTTGACCAGCTTGATGACGCTGGCTTCCTGAGCCATCTCCAGCAGGTCGTCGCTGGTCGCGGCCTCGGCGGTGTCGACGTCGTGGCCGGCGACCATCTCGTCGATGGTATCGCCGCCGACCCCGTAGTGGGTCTTGATCAGCTGATCGACATCGTCGGTGACCGCGAGAAGCGGGCGGACGGCGAGCCCGGTCAGGAGCCGGACATCGTCGAGGGCCCCCATGTCAAACGGATCGGAAAGGGCGACCTCGATGACGCCGTCGGCGGCGGAGACGGGAATGAGGCGCTTGCGGAAGACGAGCTTGGCCGGCAGTTGGCGCAGGACCTCGGGGGCGATCGGCAGTTCGGCCAGGTCGACCACCGGCAAGCCGAGGTGGGCGGCGATTTCGGCCAGGAGCTGGCGTTCGCCGAGGAACCCGAGTCGGACGATGGCCCGGTCCAGGCGGAGTCCCTCGGCACGCTGCAAACGCTCGACTTCCGCGAGTTGCTCCCGCGTCAGCAGGCCTTGTTCGACCAGGCGATCGGTGATCCGCACGTGAAGGAAAACTGTCCGGCCCGGGTGCGGCAGGGGTCAAGGAGGGAGACGTCCGCAGGAACACCGCGGGCAGGGCGGTGGGATGGGATGGAGGAAGGCCGGTAGGAAAACGAGGACGAGGGACGGATCACTCGAAGGCGGCGGCGACGTGGTTGGGGGGGGATACGACGGGGGGACGGTCCGGCGCGAGGTAGGTGGCGAGCAGGGTGAGGCGTCCGGGAGGGAGGGGCTTGGGGGACCAGGAAAGCACGAGATCGTAGCCGATGCCCAACGCGGTATCGGAGCGTTGGGGGGCGAGGTCCGAGGGGGCGAAGATCCAGGAATGGAACGGGGCGGGCAGCGGGGCCGCCTGGGCGAGCGTGCCGGAGTAGGCCGTGATTTCGAGGGTGCCGGTGCGGAGGGGTGCGCCGCGGGAGCCGCCGTGCGGGATGGCGAAGACCTTGACGGCGACGGCATCGGGGCCGGGTCGCCCGTCGAGGTTGAGGGCGGTGGGGAGGGTGAGCAGGTTGAGTTCCGCGATCGCGCCGGGGGCGGTGGTGGACGGGGTGGCGGCAGGTCCAGGGCGGGAGGCGCAGCCGGAGAGGGCAAGGAGGGCGACGGTTCCCAGGACCGGGAGGGTCCGGGGAAGGCGCGCGCGGGACGGTCCGCTGGCGGGCGGATGGCGGGGAGGGGGAGCCATGGCCATGAGGGGGTGCGGGGCTATTTCCGCCGTTTCCGTTTCTCGGCGGGGATGGTGGTGGTGCCGGCGGCGTTGGTGGAGCGATCGGGGGGATAGATCGGGTCGAGGATGCGGGAGCGGAGGTCGTCGCGGTCGATCTGGTTCTTGATGTCGGAGGCCTGGAGTTCCTGTTGGGTGAAGGCGCCAGCCTCGATGGTGGTGCCCTCTCCGGTGCCTTTGATGAGGACCTGGGGGGTGAGGACGATCAGGAGTTCCTTGCGATCCCTGGCCTTGGTGCGGCTGCGGAAGAGGGCGCCGAGACCGGGGATGTCCCCGAGCCAGGGGACCTTTTTGGTGCGGACATCGTCGGCGGTTCCGATGAGGCCGCCGAGGAGGACGGACTGGCCGCTTTTGACGGTGATGGCGGTGGTGGCGGTGCGTTGATTGACGATGGGAATGCTGACGCCCTTGCTGATGTCGATCTTGGAGCTGGAGAGGTCGGAGATGCTGGGGGAGAGGTCCATCTTGACGAAGCCGTCGGGGCTGATGCGCGGGGTGACACGCAGGATGACGCCGACGTCCTGGTAGGTGAACTGGTTGATGGTGTCGCCCTGGGCGGTGACGCGGGAGTCGGTGACCATGGGGACGCGCTGGCCGATGTTGATGGTGGCCTCCTGGTTGTCGGCGGTGAGGATCTGGGGGCGGCTGAGCACCTCGAGCCGGCCCTCGTTCTGGAGGGCACGGAGCATGAAGCGATAGTTGCTGCCGGTGACGGTGGCCCAATAGCCGCCGAAATTCTGGAGGGCGGCGAGCTGTCCGAAGTCGGTGCCGGTGGACGCGATGGGGTTGCCCTTGGAGGAGAGGTTCCATTCGACGCCGAGGTCGGTGGTGGAATCGAGGGTGACCTCGGCGAGCAGCACCTGGATCAGGACCTGGGGCTGGGGGAGGTCGAGTTGCTCGACGAGCTGGCGGACCTCGGCGAAGTAGCGCGGGCTGGCGGAGATGAGCAGGCTGTTGGCGTTGGTTTCGGAGACGATGCTCACCTCGCGGTCGAGGATGTTCTGGGCGGTGCCGACGCCGTTGGGGCCGAGGATGGTGGTGATGCGCTGGAGGTCCTGCTGGAGGAAGGTGCGCAGGGAGACCTCGACCGATTGGGCGCGGGAGTTCTTGAGGCGGATCACCTCGGCCTTGCGTTCCTGGCCGGGGGCGAGGTCGAGGGTCTCGATGATCTGGGCGGCGAGGGAGACGTAATGTTCGGTGCCGCCGACGAGCAGGGAATTGGTGCGGAGATCGACGGTGACGGTCAGGGCGTCCTCCTGGGCGGAGCCGACGACGGCGCCGTCGGGGCCGGTGGCCGGGGTGGCCGGGGCGGCGGGAACGGGGGCGGGAGCGGGAGCGGGTGCCGGGCCCAGGGCGGGGTCGCGGGGCATCGAGTATTCGATGGATTGCTGGTTGGCGGAGGCGGGGCCACGGGCTTGCAGGCGGAAGAGGGTGGTGAGCACCTGGGCCATCTGGCGGGCGTCGGCATTCTTGAGATGGAAGACCTTGATCTGGGCGACGGTGGGGGAGGTGTCGTCGAGGTGGCGGATCATCTGCTCGAGCAGGTCCATGTAGTCGACGGGGGCGGAGACGACGAGGGAGTTGGCGCGGGCATCGGCGACGAGGATGATGCCTTCCTTGAGGGCGCTGGTGATGAGGCGTTCGCCGGCGTCGCTCTGGGCGATGAACTGAAGCAGGGATTGGCGGTTGGGGCTGGCGTCGGTGAGCACGCGGGGGTTGGAGTTCAGGACGCTGTTGAGCACGACGGCCAATTCGGTGGCGCGCCCGTTCTCGAGGGGGAAGATGCGAATCTCGGCGACGCGGGCGACCTGGTCGGTATCGAGTTTCTTGAGCAGTTCCTCCATCCGCCGGAGGTCGGATTCGCCGGCGGAGACGATGATGGCATTGATGCGTTCGTCGATGTTGATGGCGATGCCGGGGAGGCCGCCGCCGCCGCCCGCGCCGGGGCTGTTGCGGAAGAGGGACTGGAGGGTGGGCTCGAGGCGGCGGGCATCGGCCTTGGCCAGCTGGAAGACCTGGACCTGCGGGCCGCCGGCGGGTTGGTCGGCGTCGAGTTTTTCGACCAGGGACACGGCGAGGGCGAGGTCCTCCTCGGTGCCGCCCAGGATCAGGGAATTGGACCAGCTATCGGCGATGATGGAGACGGGTTCGGAGGGTTCGCCGCGGCCGGCGGAGGGGCGGTTGGCGAAGAGGCGTTGGAGGGTGGCCTGGAGCTTGGTGGCGGTGGCGTACTTCAGTTCGACGACGCGAAAGGTGGTGCGGGCGAGGATTCGTTCGGTGTCGAGCTGTTCGAGCATGCGCTCGACGGCGGCGAAGGATTCCTTGCCGCCGGTGACGAGCAGGGAGTTGGAGCGGTCATCGGGGGTGACGGTGACGGGGAGGGAGCGTTCGCGGTTGCCGGCGACGGCCTCTCCGGCGCGTTTGGCGCGGAAGAACTGTTCGAGCACGGTCGAGAGCTGGGAGGCGCGGGCGTGCTTCAGCGGGTAGAGCTTGATGTTGCCGGCCGCGTTGAAGTCGTCGGTGTCCAGTTTGAGGATCAGATCGTCGATGGCCCGGTTGTCGTCGGGGCTGGCGGTGACGAGCAGGGAATTGGAGCGGGGATCGGCGAGGATGACGGCGCGGGAGCGCTGGAGCTCGGGGGATCGGGCGTTCTGGGCGCGACGGGCGAAGAGGTCGCCGAGGGTTCCGGCGAGGGCCTGGGCATCGGCGTGCTGGAGGGGGATGAGGCGGATCTGGCCGAGCAGCGCGGAGGGCGGTTGATCGAGCTGGGCGACGAGGGATTGGACGAGCTCGAAGTTTTCGGGGCTGGCGCTGACGAGCAGGCTGTTGGAGCGGAGGTCGGCAATGACGACCACCCGCATCGGGTCGGCGGTCTGGGTTTGCCGGCGGCCGCCGCGCTGCCGGGCGCGCTCGTCGAGCAGGCGCTGGAGGGCGGCGGCGAGGGCCTGGGCCTCGGCGTGCTGGAGCGTCAGGATGCGGATGCCCTGGAGCCCGGCGGGAAGATCGGCGTCGAGTTGTTCAACGAGGCGTGCGACGACGGCGAGCGTTTTTTCCGTGCCGGTGGCGATGAGGGAGTTGCTTCGGTCGTCGACGGAGAGGGTGGCGCGTTCGTCGGGGCGGGCCTGGGCGGGGGTGAGTTCGGCGAGCAGCCGCTGGAGGGTGGCGGCGTCGGCATGTTCGAGTTTGAAGATGCGAAAGGAATCGAGGCCGTTGGCGGAGGGGGTGTCGAGCATCTCGACCACGGCCGCGAGGGCGACGAGGTTGGTGGAGGTGGAGGCGATGAGCAGCCGGTTGGCGCCGCCGGCGGCGGGCTGGGCGGGGTCCGCGACGATCTTGATGGGCTGGGTGAGGTCGAGGCCGATGGGATCGCCCTTGGGAGTGACGAGCTTGAGGCGGCTGACCTGTTCCTGGAGTTGGCGGGCGTCGGCGGTCAGTTCGCCGGCGGCATCGGGCCGGAGCATGTTCCTCAGGAGGGCGGCGAGCTGGGCGGCGGTGGCATGCTTGAGGGGGATGCCGCGCACCTCGAGTTCGGCGAAGGCGGAGGGGGTGTCGAGTTCGCGGATGAGGGTCTCGATCTGGTCGAGGATGGCTTCGCGGCCCACGAGGAAGATGGCGCGGCTGTTGGGATCGCTGGCGATGGCGGCACGTTCGCCGGGGCGGACGTTGCCGAGCTGGGACAGCATCTGGCGGATGAGGGTGAGGATGCGATCCGGGGTGGCGTGCCGCAGGGGGATCATCCGGTGGGCGAGTTCGGAGCTGAGGCCGCCCGCGTCGAGTTGCTGGATGATGGACTCGAGCAGCATGAAATCGGCGGGGCGGGCGCGGACGATGATGCTGTGGGTGCGGGATTCGGCGACGACGGCGACCTTGGGAACGGTGGGTTGGGGTTGGTTGGCCTGGCGGGGCAGGGGGCGGCCGTTGCCGTCGGTGCGGTTGCGGAAGCGGCGGGCCCCTTCGGCGGCATTGGCGCCGACCTGGGCGCCGACGGGGATGGGGCGGAACAGTTCGTTGAGGACCTGGGCGACGACGACGGGGTCGGCTTCGCGGAGGCGGAACTGGCGGATCTCGAACTCCGGGGTGGTGAAGGAGGCGGAGAGGTCGGAGATCATGGACTGGATATGGTCCAGTTCGGAGACGGGGCCGGAGACGATGAGGGTGTTGGCTTCCTTGTTGATGGCGATGATGACGGGCGGGATGGCGTTGGTGGGGGAGGCGGCGGAAGCGGCGGAGGGGGCCTCGAGCGACGGCGGGGACGGCGGGGATGCCGGGGCTGCCGGGGAGCGCGGGGACGAGGAGGAGGAGGGGGAGTTGGTGGGGGAGGGCAGTCGATCCACGACCTGGATGGTGCCTTCGCGGAGCTGGGAATAGATGTTGGTGAGAATGCCGGCGACGCGTTCGGCGGGGATGTTGGCAAGGGGGATCATCCGGACCTGGATGCTGGTATCGCGGGCGCTGACATCGAGTTTCCGGATGGCCTCCTCGATTTCGGCGAGGTCGGGCGGACGGGCGATGACGGTGAGGCTGGAGCCGGACCAGTCGTAGTCGATGACGGGACGTTCGTTGCGGGGGCGGTCGGCGAAGAGGGCGTCGAGGCGGAAGGAGACGTCGGCGGGATCGGCATTTTTGAGCCAGAAGAACTGGATCTGGCGATCGGAGCGTTCGGGGGCCTGGTCGAGGGTGGGGAGGAGTTCGTCGATGAGCTTGAAGTATTCCGGGGTGGAGGTGACGAGCAGGGTGTTGGTGCGTTCGTCGGGGGTGATGGTGTAGGTCTCGCGCTGGTAGCGGCTGGCGAAGCGGGGCTGGGTGCGCTGGAGGCCGTCGAGCAGCTGGGTGACGACGCGCGAAAGGTCGCGGGCCTTGCTGTTCCGAAGCTTGTAGACCTTGGTTTCGTGCTGGGAGGAGGTGCCCTCCTGGTCGAGTTCGCGGATCAACTGGATGACCTTCAGGACCTCGGCGGCGGGGCCGTTGACGAGCAGGCTGCGTCCGCCAGGGACGGCGGTGACGGTGACGGGGGAAGCGGAAGCGGAGGAGGAGGGACGGTCGCCGGTGCGGACGGCGAGGGTTTGGGTGACGGCGGCGGCGATGGCCTCGGGGTTCGCCTTGCGGAGCTGCACGGTTTGGATGGAGGCGGCGGCGTCGGTGCGGGGACGGTCGAGGGTCTCGATGAGCTGGGTGGCGACGGCGAGTTTTTCGGGGGAGGCCTGGACGACGACGGCGTTGATGGCGTTGGCGGCGGCGATGCGGATCTCGGAGGAGCCGGCGCCGCCGCGCCAGCCCCGGGAACCGCGCCAGCGCTGGGAATCGTCGCCGAGCAGCATCGAGTGGAGGACCTCGATGACCTGGGCGGGCTCGGCCTGGGCGAGGCGGAAGGTCCGGATCTGGGAGGACAGGGCGGAGGCGGCGCGGAGATCGGCGAGGAGTTGGTCGATCTGGACGAACTGCTCGGCGGTGGCGGCGACGATGAGGGTGTCGGTGGGGCGATCGAGTTCGAAGCGGGGCGAGGGGGTGGGCGGGACACCGGCGCGGCGGCGGGTCGAGAGATCGGCGAAGAGCCGGTTGAGGGATTCGGGGAGGTCGCCGGCGCGGCCTTCGGGGAGGGCGTAGGTGCGGACCTCGAGGGGGCCGCGGGAGGGTTCGACATCGAGGGCGGCGACGGCGTCGCGGACGCGGGCGATCATGGATTCCTCGGCTTCGATGACGAGGGATCGGTCGTCGGGGGAGGCGGTGAGGGCGACGCGGGAGGCGGGGTCGCCGGACTGAAAGAGGGAGGCATAGAGTTGGGCGACCATGGCGGCGATGGAGGTCGCGGAATTGTTGGCCACTTCGATGACCTGGAGCTGGCGGGAGGACTGGCCGTTGGCTTCCTCGAGGCGGGTGACGAGGTCCTCGACGTTCTTCATCTGGGCGGCGGAAGCGCCGACGACGACGCAGTTGCTGCGTTCCTCGGCGGCGGCGGCGACGAAGCCATAGCGGCGGCGGCCTTCGAAGCCGCCGAAGGAGTTCATGATCATGCCGGCGACACGGCCGGCGTTGGAGGTTTTCAGGCGGAACACGCGGGTGACCTCGGCGCGGTCGGTCACGGTGTCGAGTTGTTCGATGAGGCGGGTGACCTCGTTGAGGGCGTCGTGGGTGCCGGTGGCGAGGATGCGGTTTCCGGTGGGGGAGGCCTGGAGGCGGACGAGGGAGAGGGGATGGGGGCCGGCGCTGCCGCGGCCGAGGTCGGCGAGGGCGTCGCGGAGCAGGGGGGTCAGGGCCTGGGCGGAGCCGGATTTGATGTCGATGAGCCGCATTTCGCGGGCGGAGGCCGAGGCCGCGTTGGTGGAACCGGGGGCGTTGGCGTTGGTGGAGGAATGGGTCGCGATGGCGGAGTCCTGGGCAGCGGGGTCGAGGCGCCGGACGAGGGTCAGGATGGCCTCCATCTGGCCGGTGGCGGGGGCGGCGATGATGAGGCGTCCGCCGGGGATGTCAGGGATGACCTTGGCCTTGGTGAAGGCGTCGGGGCCGGAATCGCCGCGGGCGGCGACGCCGGGGATGGCCTGGCGGATCATGCTGGCCAGTTCGTCGGGAGCCATCTGGGGGTAGAGGATGCGGATCTCGGAGGCGCGGGCATCGCCCTGTCCTTCGAAGCGTTGGATGAGCTGGTCGGCGAGTTCGATGCGACCGGAGGGACCGAAGAGGACGAGGGTGCTGGAGGCGTCGGCGAAGATGGCGGTGACGTAGTCGGTGGGGTCGGGGGGGAGCACCTCGTAGGACTTGCGTTGTTCGTTGAAGACGGTGCGTTTGGGGGCCGTGGCCAGGCCGAAGGTGCGATTGATGATGTCGGAGAGGAGGGTGCCGGAGGCGTTGCGGAGCGTGTAGGTCTTGAGCTCGCGTTGGACGGGGGAGGTGATGTCGATCTGGGTCAGGAGCTCCTTGACGCGCTTAATGTTGGCGATGCGATCGGTGATGATGAGACCGCGTCCGCGGGAGAGGGAGGCGACGGAACCGGCCGTGGACAGCAGGGTGCTGATGGGTTGGGAAAGCTCGCCGGCATCGAGGTTCTTGAGGTCGAGAATGACGGTGACGATCTCGCCCGGGCGCAGGTCGCCCGCGTTTTCGAGGCCGCGCAGGATTTTTAGCGGCATCTGGGGGATCTGCTTGAAGGGGACGACGCGCAGGTAGCGGTCGTCCTCGACCAGCATCACGTTCTTGGTGGCGAGGACGAGGTTCAGGGTGTCGAGGGCTTCGGCGTACGAATACGGGCGGGGATCCGCGAAGGTCAGGGTGCCGTCGACGGGGGCATCGGCGATGAGCGGTTTGCCGGCCATCTGGGCGAAGCGCTGCAGGGCATCGGCGTAGGGCATGCCGGCGAAATCGAAGCGGATGGGGGTGGGGATGGGGATGGGCTCGGGTGCGGGTGCGGGCGCGGGTGCGGGCACGGGCGCGGGAGGGGGGGCAGGGACCTCGGCGACCGCCGGGACGGCGGCGGCGGTGGCCGGGGCGTCGGCGGCGAGGAGGAGGAGGGGACCAAGGCCCAGGCCGAGGCCGAAGGCGAGGGAGAGGAACAGGGATCTCATGGGAGGGCGGAGGTGGGCGGGTTGGTGGAAAGGGACGGGGGCAGTTCGTGGGACGCGAGCGGTCGGCGGTCGGCCAGGGATTGGCCGGTGTCGACGGCCCAGTAGTGGTCGCCGACGCGCCAGATCAGTCGGCTATAGGAAAGGAGGCCGGGCTTGCCGGCGGCGGGAAGGGGCCGGTAATCGACGTCGGCGAACAGGCCGTCCAGCAGCGGTTCGCCGGGGTGGAGGGCGCGGGTGGATTGGGTCCGGGTATCGAGCAGGTGGGCTTCGGGTCGGGCACCCCAGGAGGAGAGGGAGACGACCCGGAGGAACTGGGCTTCATTCGGGCCGGCAACGGCGAGGGTCGGGCCCGGGACGATCTGGTTTTCACCGGGTTGAAACGGGCGCAGGAGGTCGCGCTGGAGGATGGGGTCGTAGAGTCGGCGGGCGGGGGAATCGAGGCCGGGGGAGACGAGGTCGGTGCGCGGCCGGACGTCCGGGGCGGGGTTCAGGACGAGGGTGAGGTAGCGGAAACGGAGTCGGAGGCGGCCGGGTTCGGAGGCGGGGGAGAGGGCGAGACTCTCGAGGCGGTGGAGGCGGGGGTGGGATTGCAGGAGAAACAGGAGGTCGAGGACCTGGGCGAGGGGACCTTCGCCTTGGACGGTCCAGCCGATCTCCTCCGCGCCGGCGAGGCGTCGGCGTCCGGCGGGGTGCCGGGTGAAATCGGATTCCGGGAGTCCGGCCTGGGCGATGAGCGCGGTGACGAGTGAGCCCATGGCGGCCTCGGCTTCGGACGATTGGGTGCCGAAGAGGGTGGTGGCGACCTGGCGGACCTGGGTGTCCGCGGCGAGGAAGGACGTGCGTTCCTTGTCGATGGACTGGAGGCGGAGGCGGAGTTGGGTGATTTGATCGTCGAGGGTGCGGAGGGGTTGGAGGAGGAAGGCGCGGGCGGCGAAGGCGGCGACCAGAAGGCCGGCGAGCCCGAGGGTGACGAGGGCCAGGAGGCGGGTTCGTCTATTCACGGGGACCTCCCTCGGGGCGGCGTCGAAGGCGACGTGCCGGGCGGTCTTCCTGGGTGGCGGAGGGGCCGGCGGGAACGGGCGGCGACGGCGACAGGTTGCGAAGGGGCGTCGTCGGAGCGGGCGCGGCGGACTCCGGGGGGTTGGGGCGCGGCGCCGGACGGGGGCGGACCTCGAGGGTATCGAGTTGATTGGTGACGACGGCGGGGGCGTCGATTTCGAGGCTGGCCTGGAAGCGGTAGCCGCCGCGGTCCTGCACGGGGGTGATGCCGGGTGGTTTCACGAGGAACCCGGCCTGGCGGAGGTCGGAACTGAGGCGGTCGATGATTTCGCCACTGCGGACGCGGACGGAGAGGGCGAGGGAATTGCGGGCGGTGGTGGCGAGGGAGGTGACGTGGAGTTCGCGGCTGGGGGGAAGGAGCGCGCTCAGCAGGGTGAGGTGATCCAGCCACTGCCGTCCGGCGGCGGACCAATCGGCGACGGCGCGGGCCTGGGCCCGGAGGCTGCGATAGCCCGGCAGGTTCTTGGAGGCGAGGGTGACTTGTTGTCGGAGGTCGGCGCGGACGGCCTCGCGTTGACGGATCCAACGGGAGCGGATGCCGGCGAGGGAAAGGAACACGGCAAGAATGCCGGCCACGGCGGCGAGACGGCGGAGGCGACGGTTGTCGACCGGGACCGGGGGATTCTTGGGGGCGAGGAAATCGATGGGCTGGCCTCCGGGATCGAGGGCGAGCAGGGCCAGGCCGAGAGCGGGCAGGGCGCCTCCGGCCTGCGTGGGCTGACCCTCGACATCCCGGAGACGGGCCGCGGGATCGAGCACGCGGGCGGGAAGGCCGTACCGGAGCGCGAGGGCGTCGGCGAGGGTGCCTTCGCGGCCGGTGGTGCCGGCGACGAGGAACGCCGTGAGCGGGGCGTGCCCGGGGACGCCTTCGTAATCATGGATGCTGCGGACGATCTCCAGCGTGGGCGCTTCGGCGTTGCCGGTCGGCGGGGAGTCGAGGGCGGGGGCGGGCAGGGCGCCCGCGCGGCTGAAGACGAGGTGACCCTCCACGAGCACGTCGAACGCGATTTCGGCGGGGTGCACCGTCACCAGGGCGAGGCATCCGAGGCGGGCCTCCGGTTGGCACCAGACCGCGGCGGCGGCGGCGGCGAGCGGACGGAGGCCGAGCGAGGCCAGTTGGAGGCCCGCGGCGCGGGCCACGGCGGGGAAGAACTCGACCTTGTCGCGGCGGACGACGGCCGCGAGCACGGTGGTGGAGGGCGCGTGGGTTGGCGGCGGTTCGGGCGGTTCCGGGGGGGAGGGGAGGAGTTTGAAATCCAGAACGGTATCCTCGAGGCGAAAGGGAAGATCGCGTCCGATCTGGAAGTGGACCATGGCCGCGACCTCGGCCGAGGTCGCGGCGGGGGGCAGCTTGAGCACGCGGAGGATGGCGTGGGACCGGGGGACGCCCATGACGACCGGGGAACCCTCGATCCGGTGCTCGGCGAACAGCCGGGCGATGGCGTTGCCGACGGCTTCCGGATCGTCGGCGGAGCACTCCGGAGGGAGCGCCAGGGGGAGGGCGAGATGGCGGTGGACCCGGATTTCGCTGCCGCGCAGGGAGGCTTGCACGATCCGCACCCCGCCGCCGTCGAGGTCGAGCGCCGTGATGTGGGTGCGGCGGTTGCGCCGTCCGGGGTCGGGGGATCGGCGCCAGCGGGCGAGCAGTTGGGAAAGGTGGGCCATGGGGGTGGGGTTCATTCGAACTCGCCCTGGAGGAGCGCGACGGGCATGGGGAACCCGAACCGGGTGAGATCGCGCAGGGCGAGGATTCGGGCGGGTTGGGTGGCGACGTCAATGGTGACGGCAAGCACGCGATAGCGGCCGGAAGGGAGGGCGTAACCGACGGAGCGGAACGAGAATTGCAGGCTGCGGGTCGTCAGGTGCGGGGCCAGTTCCTTGAACTGATCGGCGGTGACGAGGCCCCGGCGCAAAATCCAGGCGGGCGTCCGGCGTTCGTCGGCGGTGAGTCCGGCGCGGGCGGCCACGACGGAATCGGCCCCGGATTCGCCCAGGATCGGAATGGCGGCCAATACCGCGGTGGGGGCCGTGTTGATATTGATCAGGCCGACCAGGCGACGGGTGGCGACGGTGGTGCAGCGGTCCAGGAGCGTCGGCAGTTCGTCGGGGCCGATGCCCGACTTGAAGAGGACCGTCGCACCGGAGGCGTTGGGAAGGTTCTCCTCGGCGCCGAGCAGGTCGGCGGGGTGCCGCAGTGGCCGATTGGCCCGGCGGAGCGCGGCGATGAAATCGAGGGTGGCCTGGGGCAGGCCGAGGGGGGCGAGGTCGGTCCGGGCATCGTTCAGGTCCAGGCGCGGACGGCCGTCGGAATCGAGGTTGAGCTCGTAGCTGTCAACGGTGAGCAGGCGTTGCAGGCCGGGGTCCAGAATGCCGTTGCGATCGTCGAGGGGCGGGGTGGCTTCGGCGTCGTCCTCCTGCGGATCGAGGCGGAGGTTGAAGTTCGTGTCCTCGCCGTGGAGCAAGCCCGCGGGCAGGCCGGCTTCGGCAAAGGCTTCCTCGAGGGAGGTCTCGGGCGCGGTGGAGGTGGAGGTGGAGGTGGAGGGGGAGGGG
>CAZSOV010000121.1:17732-21427 GCA_964608505.1 uncultured Verrucomicrobiota bacterium | reverse complement strand
AGGTGATCCCGCCGTCGTCGGTGCGGAAGGCACCGGCCGCGGAGATCGCGATGTAGATGCGCCGGGGATTCGTGGGATCGAGCAGAATCGTGTGCAGCCCCATGCCCCCGGCGCCGGGCTGCCAGAGGTGCCCCTTGACGGCCCGCAGGCCGGACAGTTCCTTCCAGGTGCGCCCGCCGTCCACCGTCTTGAACAGCGCCGCGTCCTCGGCCCCCGCGAACGCGACGTCGGGGTCGGTCAGCGACGGTTCCAGGTGCCAGACTCGCTTGAACTCCCAGGGATGCTGGGTGCCGTCATACCACTTGTGCGTGCCCACCTCCCCTTCGTAGACGAACTGGTTGGCCGCTCCCTGGGGGGGGAATTCGCCGGGGACCGGGGCCTTCTCGCCCCCGGGCGTGTTCCAGGTCTCGCCGCCGTCGTCGGAACGCTGGATCAGCTGTCCGAACCAGCCGCTCGACTGCGAGGCGTAGATCCGGTTCGGGTCCACCGGCGACCCCTTCAGGTGATAGATTTCCCAGCCGGCGAACAAGGGACCGCGGACCTTCCAGTCGCGACGGGTGCCATCGGCGGTGAGAATGAAGGCGCCCTTGCGGGTGCCGACGAGAACGCGGATTTGGCTCATGGGCTCGATTCGGGTGGAGGGGCAGGTGGGCGGGACCGAACCGGGAGCTCTTGGCCCCGGCGTTGTCGCGCCGTCAACGGGGACTAATGCACCGATTTTGTCCCGGTGATGTCAATCTTCGAGCCGGTCGCCGGCTCCCAGCGCGGTTCCACGTCCGGGTTCCGCACCGGGCTTGGTCATTGGCTTTGCCGGACGCGGTGGGTCGCGTTGAAACGGGCTCGATCCGGTCGCGGGCGGGGCGGCAGGCTGGTGGGACCGCCCCGGGCCGGGGTGGTTTCACACGATCAGACATGTCGGGAAAGCGTCGAGCACGAGGGGTGGGAGGAGGTCGGGCGGGAACGGTTCCGCCGGGGGGCGGGGTGTCGCCGGAGGGGGAGGCAGGCGGGGAGCGGGGGCGGGGCTGGGGGTGGCTCCTGGCGGTGCTCGGGGTTTTGGGTCTTGGGATGGCGGTGTGGTGGCAGGGGCGGCACGATACCCGGATTCGCCCGGCGACGGCGGCGGGCACCTTGTCGCCGCGTGTCACGGAAGGGCGTCCGTTGATGGAGCCGGAGGCGGCGGTGTTCGCGCGGTATGCGGGGACGGAGTCGTGCCGGGACTGCCACACGAACGCGTTCGCGGGATGGCGGGAATCGAATCACCGTTATGCCGAGCGCCCGCCGACGGACGCGCTGGAGGGCCCGGCGTTCGAGCCGGGGAGGACGTTTCGGCACGGTCGGCAGGAGACGGAGGTGCGGCGGGAGGGGACGAACCTGCTGGTGGTGGCCACGGGTCTGGGGGGGGATCGCACGCCCCGGAGGGTGGAGCGGGTGATTGGCCACGCGCCGTTGCGGCAGTACCTGGTTTCGGAGCCGGGCGGGCGTTGGCAGACGCTGGAGGCTTCCTGGGATCCGCGGACGAACGAGTGGTTCAACGTGTACGGGGAGGAGGATCGGCAGCCGGGCGAGTGGGGGCACTGGACGGGGCGGGGGATGAACTGGAACTCGATGTGCGGGACCTGCCACAACACGCGATTTCGGAAGAACTACGACGAGGCCGCGGATGGCTACCGGTCGGCGATGGCGGAGCCGAGCGTGGGTTGCGAGGCGTGCCATGGTCCGCTGGGGGAGCACGTGAGCTGGCAGCGGGCGTGGCAGGGGAGCGGACGGAAGGACCCGACCCTGCCGGCCTGGACCCCGGCCCGGAAGATGGAGAACTGCGCGCCCTGCCACGCGCGGCGGAGCGAGTTGACGGGGGATTTCGTGCCGGGCGAGTCCTTCTGGGACCACTACCTGCTGGCGATGGTGGACGAGAGCGATGTGTTTTATCCCGACGGGCAGATCCGGGACGAGGACTACGAGTACACGGCGTTCCTGGGGAGCCGGATGCATGGCGCCGGGGTGACGTGCCTGGACTGTCATGATCCCCACACGACGAAAGTGCGGGCGACGGGCAACGACCTGTGCCTGCGCTGCCACAACGGCACGCGGCCCGGGTCGCCGCCCATCGATCCGGTGCGGCATTCGTTCCACAAGGCGGAGAGTGCCGGGAATCTCTGCGTGAACTGTCACATGCCCCGGACGCTGTACATGCAGCGGCATTGGCGGCACGACCACGGGTTCACGACGCCGGACCCGGTGCTGACGCGCGAGTTCGGGATTCCGAACGCCTGCAACCGTTGTCACGCGGATCAAACCACGGCGTGGGCGGAGGAGGCGTGCGGGAAGTGGTACGGAAGCCGGATGGACCGCCCCGCGCGACGTCGGGCCCGGCTGCTGGCGTCGGCGCGCCGGGAGGACGCGACGTCCGTCCCGGGCTTGACGGAGCTGCTGAATTCGGACGAGGCACCATACTGGAAGGCCGCGGCGCTGGCGTTGCTGGGGCGGTGGACGGATCGACCGGCGGTGCGGCAGGCGGCGTTGTCGCAGTTGTCGCACGCGCATCCGCTCGTACGCTATCGGGCGGTGCAGGCCCTGGCGCCGCTGGTGGAACTGGGGGATCGGGACTTGGAAGTACGCCTCCGCGCGCTGCTCGGCGACGCGGCGCGGTCGGTGCGGTACACGGCGGGTTGGGCGTTGCGGCGGGATCTGGAGCTGTCGGGGTTGGCGGGGCGCGAGGTGCTGCACGCCCTGGCGCTGAACGCGGATCAACCCGTCGGGCAGGCGCAACTGGGGGCGTTCGAGCTCGGGCGGGGGCAGGTGGCTTCGGCGCTGGCGCACTATGATCGAGCGGTGACGGGGGACGGGGGTTCGCCGGCGCTGCGGCATGACTACGCGGTGGCGTTGAGCGGGGCGGGCCGGTCGGCGGAGGCGTTGGCGCAGGTGCAGGCGGCGGTGACGCTGGAACCGGGTTCGGCGGAGAACCATCACCGGCTGGGACTGGCCTACGCGGAGGTGAACCGGATCGCCGACGCGGCGTCGTCGCTGCGCGAGGCGGTGAGGCTGGACGCCCGCCATGACCGGGCCTGGTACAACCTCGGGCTGGCCGAGGCGGCGCTCGAGCATCTGGCGGAGGCCGCGACGGCGCTGGGGATGGCGGAGGGGCTGCAACCCCGGGACCCGAGGATTCCGTACGCGCTGGCGACCGTACTGGCGCGGGGGGGGCGGGTGGCGGAGGCGCGGGGGGCGGCGGAACGGGCGTTGCGGCTGGAGCCCGGGCATGCCGAGGCGCGGGCGTTGATCCGGCAATTGGGCGGGGGATAGCCCGCAACTCGGCGCGCGGCGGCGGCGCTGCGGGAGGCGGGGCGGGCGATGCCGAGTCGCCGGCTGCGGCGCGGGGTTCCTACTTCGGGGTCGGCACGGCGAGGAAGTTGCCGTAACCGACGACGAGCGTGGCGAGGACCAGGAGGGCGAGGCCGGCGGCGATGAGGCCGCGGGTTCGGGCGCCGGTCCCTTTCCATTCGGCGAGGGCGATGCCCCAGAGCGTGCTGAAGATGATGATGCTCGCCATGTGCAGGGTCCAACTCGAGAACCCGAATTCGCCCATCTGACTTTCACCCATCGAATAGAAGAAGAACTGGAGGTACCAGGTGACGCCGGCGACGGCGGAGAAGCACCAGTTGCCGAGCCGCGGGATGCGGATGGGGGCGGGCACGGCT
>CAZSOV010000121.1:0-17722 GCA_964608505.1 uncultured Verrucomicrobiota bacterium | reverse complement strand
GAGCCGGGGGGGGGGGGGGTGGGGGTCGAGGGTGGGGGCGGGGCGGAGGGTGGTGGCGAGGTACTGGTAACCGGTGCGGTTGCGGACGTTGAGGATCACGCACCAGACGCAGTTGGTGGTGAACCCGCCAAGCAGCACGACGATGAGGACGGGGAGTCCCTGCCAGAGCGGGGGGCAGCCGCGTTCGAGGGCGAGTTGCTTGATTGGATCGCCGGCGGCGAGGCCGTAGGAAAAGCAGGCGCTCATGACCCCGGAGAAGGTGGCCACGAGCAGGCCTTTGCGCAGGTTGAACTCGCGAATGACCGCCCGGGCGCGGTCGGGGGGCAGTTCCCGTTCCTTGGACATGCCGGCGAGGC
Source organism: uncultured Verrucomicrobiota bacterium (assembly GCA_964608505.1). Lineage (GTDB taxonomy): Bacteria > Verrucomicrobiota > Verrucomicrobiia > Limisphaerales > CAIMTB01 > CAIMTB01. The sequence continues at coordinate 17,366 of CAZSOV010000121.1, read as the reverse complement.
CCGCCACCGCGATGCCGGCGAGACAGATGCCGACGCCGAGCAGGATGGCGAGTCCGGAGGGGGTACCGAGGACCTTGGAGGCGAATTGGCCGGCAAAGAGGGGGGGGACGAGGGTGCCGAAGGCGGCGCAAAACCCGAGGGCGACGGCAACGCCGAGGGACATGCCGAGGTAGCGCATGGTGAGGCCGAAGGTGAGTCCTCCAATCCCCCAGAGGACGCCGAAGAAGTAGCACCAGAAGAGCACGGCGGGGGGGGCCTTGAGGAGGATGGCCAGGGGCGCCGGGGTCATGGCCAGGGCCAGGGCCCAGGGAGCCAGGATCCAGCTGAAGAAACCGCCGGCGAGCCAGTACGTCTCCCAGCTCCAATGCTTCACGCCGCGGTACGGCACGTAGAAGCTGCCGGCGGCCAGGCCGCCGAGCCAGTGTAGGAAGACGCCGAAGATGGGGTTGGGCATGGGGGAGCGGGGTTATTCGGGAATCGAATGCGTATCGGGCGTGTGAAGCGCGGCCCGCGCGGCGCCGCGTGGGGGCACGCGGCCTACAACGTGTAGGCCCGGTGCCCTCACCGGGCGGCGCGGTTTCAAAGGGCGGTTCATGGAGCGGCGAAACGAGATGTCGGTCCGTGGCTTCCGGGTCGCGGAGCGACCTCGCGATGGTAGCCGGGGGTTTCAACCCCCGGAACGGGTCCGTGGGAAAAGAAGCCTCGTCGCGGAGCGACGTCCGAGAGCGCCGCCGTCCGAGCCCCTTGCAAGTGCCCCAGGTCGAACGTCGCTCCGCGACGAGGTGAGAGAGAGAGGGCGACACCGGGGCCTGAAGGCCCCGGCAACCCTCGTGCGTCGCTCCGCGACGCTGCGGGGAGGGCCGGACCCGTGGACCGCCCGGCGCGGCGAAGGGGCACGCGGCCTACAACGTGTAGGCCCGGTGCCCTCACCGGGCGGCGCGGTTGCAGAGGGCGGTTCATGGAGCGGTCCGGCTAGCAAACCCGGACGGTCTTCATGCCGAGCAGGCGGCCCAGCTTCTCGATCTTGTGGGCGACGTGACCCACGCCGACGGCGCAGTGATGGGCCGGGCCGCGGACGTTCCATTCGTTCACGAAACGTCGGGCGCCGATGGAGAAGCGATAGCGGCTGTTGGTATTGCCGATCTCGAGGATCGGGCCCGGGACGCTCTCGCCCTCCGCGACGAGGAATTCGAGCCGGCCATCCACCGTCTGGACGACGCTCAGCAGAGTGACGGGCCCGTGCCGGACGCTCATTTCGACGCTGAGCCCGCGACCGACCTTGCCGTGGTAGACCGTCAGGGGGCGCACCTTGGTCCTGCCCTGGGCGATGGCGATGTGGCCCGGACCGTCGTGGCCCATCAGCACGACGTCCTCCTTCCAGTCCATCGCGTAGTATTCGGTGAAGGAACCGCCCACGCCAAACGTGTCGAGGATCTTCATGGCCTGGGCGTTCTTCACCTCGTACTCGCCGGCGACGGGGATGCCGCGGGCGGTGAGCAGGGAGTTGCCCAGGATGATGGAGCTGATGGCGTCCTCGTTTTCCGCGTTCCCGGTGCCCATGTGGTAGTAAGCCAGGGAGCCGAGGGCGTGTTGTTCGGCGAGTCGGTCCAGTGCCACCGAGGTCCGGGCCGCCCGCTCCAGTTCGGCGGGGGCACAATCGGCCTGGACCTCGAACGTCGCGTGGAAATGCGCGACGCGATCCGCGATGTCCGCGGCGGTGACGGACCGGCGCAGGGCGGCGAGTTCCTCGACCTCGACGATTTCCATGTGGCCGCCGAAGTGGGCGCAGTGCTGGGCGAGGTCGGAGTAGATGTCCAGCATGCCGCAGTAATAGTGGCCCATGAGACCGAGGCGGTTGTGCCACATCGTGCCGGCGACGCGGGCGGCGTCCATCCAGGCATCGATCTCGTTCCAGCACTCGGGATCGTCGTGGAGCTGGCCGGTGATCTGGTGGAACTCGATGCGGGCGCGGTTGAAGACGTTCGCGATTTCGGGAACGGGGCAGGCATTGCAGTGGGCCAGCCATTCGCCCGTCATCCGGGTCCGATCGCGCATGGCGTTGAAGGACGCGTAGTCGATGGCGGCCTCGGGGGAGAGGTTGAGGATGATGACGGGCACCTTGGCGCGCTGGACGACGGGCAGGACGGTCGAACTGAGGGCGTAGGTGGTGACGTGAAGGAAGATCAGATCCACGTCCGCCTGACGGAAGCGGTGCCCGGCCTCGAACGCCTTCTCGGGCGTGTCGACGAGGCCGAGGCTGACGATCTCGACGCCGGGGCGGGCGAGTTTGGCTTCGACCTGGCGGAGGTAGCCTTCGAGCCGCTCCTTGAGCCCCGCGAACTGCGGCCAGTACGCGTCGAGTCCGATGCCGAAGAGGCCGATCTTGGTCAGGTGCATAAGGGGCAGGGTCGGAAGAGGATCAGGGGGCAGGGGATCGAGCGTCGCTCCGCAACGCGACGGAAAAGGGGCAGCGGAACCGGGGCCTTCAGGCCCCGGCAACCCTCGGCAGTCGCTCCGCGACGCCGGCGACCTGCGTGGTTCAGCGACGCGCTCATGGGCCGGGCGGGTGGAGAATCCGGACCGGGCCGAGCAGGCCGGCGGGCTGGAGCGGAGCACCCTTGGGGACGACTTCGCGGGAGGTCCAGGAGACGCGTTGCGCGGCGGGGCGGGCGGCATCGCCGGCGAGGCGGTTGTGCCACGGGTTCACCACGGCCACGACGAGGTCGTTCCGGCCCGGGCGCACGGCGTCCGAGATGTCCAGGCGGTAGGGTGGCTTCCACAGGGTCGGGTAGGTTCGCCCGTTGAGGGTGACGGTCGCCATCTCCTCGACCTGTCCGAGGTCGAGCCACGTCCGTCCGGCGGTCGACGGCGTGGGGTTGTCGAAGGTGGTCCGGTAGCGGCCTTCGCCCGAGAAGTGGCGCACGTCCTCGTCCGCGTGTTCGGTCCACGAGACGAGGCGCTCGAAGGGGAGGCGCCGTCCGGCGAGGGAAAGCTCCCAGGCGGCTTCGAGGACGGTGCCCGCGGGCAGATCCGAGCGACGACTCCCGGCATACGTGCCCGGACGTGGGCCGTCGGCCTTGCGTCGGAACACGACGAAGACGGAACCCCGCGGCTCGAAGGGGACGGTGACGGTCGAGCGGCCCCCGGTGATTTCGAAGGGAACGTCCGGCTCGATCTCGCCGGTGTCGGGCCACCAGAATTCGGGGGCGCGTCCGGAGACGCGGAACGAGACGGTCTCGGTGCGCCCGGTCGCGGCCTGGTTGGAGAGGAAATAGATGTCCGTGTCGGCGTCCTTGGCGGCGGCGCGTCGGTGTTTCCAGAGGATATCGGCGGGGGCCTGGACGTCGGGGGCGAGGTCGAGTCGGCGCAGGGCCGCGCGGAGATCGGAGGTGTCGAGAACGGTGGGGCGGGTCCAGATTTCCCGGGCGAGGGTGCGGACCTCTTCGTCGCAGGCGGGGAAGTTCTGGAGGCTGGGCGAGCGTTCGGGGGGGGAACCGAGCAGGTGGCCGTCCTCGCTGACGAGTTCCTGCAGGCGACGGAGCACGGCGGGCCGCAGGGTGGTGGAGCGCGGGAGGACGAGGAGGTGGTACTCGGTGCCGTCGGGGAGGACGAAGCGTCCGTCGCGGACGCGGAGGCGGTTCAGGAGGACATCGGCGTTGAGGTCGTCGCAGTCGTAGCCGGCGGGGAGCGGGGGGCGGCGGGTGCCGGCCATTTTGGGGGCATCCTCGCCGATGAAATAGGCGACGTCGGCGACGGGTTGTCCGGCCTGGAGGAGGACGGAGCAACGGCGGAGGTAGTCGATCCAGGACCGGGAGGCTTCGAACCAGGTGTTGTGGCGGTTGAACTCGGTGCCGAACCAGGCGTTGACGCCGGGGCGGCGGTCTTCCCAGGGCTGGTGGATGTAGACGTGGAGGACGAACTGGTTGGCGCCCTCGCACAGGGCCCAATCGCCGCGGGCCTTGAGATCGCGGGGCGTGTTGACGAAGGCCGGGCCGCCGGTGAACGCCTCGGCCCAGACCACGGGCAGTCCGTAGATGTGCGCGGCGGAGGCCGCGGCGCGGAGTTCGACGCGACCGAGGTCGCCGCTTTCCCAGAACTCGCCGCCGATCTCGTCGCACTGCCCGCCGTAGAGCAGGAATTCGGAGGGGAAACCCCAGTGGCCGTAGTTCTCGAGCCACATGCGGAGGCCGTGCTCGCGGCAGAGATCGCGGAGTCCGCCGACGTAATCGCGGGCCACGCGATCCGCCACCAAGCGCCGAAGGTCCCAGAGAAAGCGGTCGGAACGGTCCGCGTTTCCGACGACGCGCCCGCCGAGCACCGGCAGGTAGGGCATCGGGTCGTAGCCGTAGCGCTCCCGGAAATCCGCCTCGAATCCGTCGGTCCAGTTTTGGGGCCCCATTTCGTAGCTGTCGGCGACGACGTGTTTCCAGGACCGGCGTTCGGCGGGGGTGAGGCGGGCGAGGAGCCGACCGACGAAGGCGTCAAAGTGGGTCTTCAGTGCCGGGCGGTTCATCTTGTCGACCTCGAGACCGGTGGCCTCGGGAGGGGCGGGGGCATTCCGGGTGCCCGTGGGGGCCAGGCCGCTGCGCACGATCACCCAATCGCCCTCCGGCACGTCCCAGCGCAGGATTCCGTCGGGCGCGAGCGCGGAGGCCAGGTCGCGGATGCGGTCGGGCGGAACGCCGGGCACGTTGGTCCCGTCGTCCTTGGGGGAGGGCCAGCGGTAGAAATCGAACGGCGGCACGGGGTCTTGGAACATTTTCAGCAGCGACTTCTCGGCGTAGCTGGCGACGCGCGGTGCCGTGGACAACCGCACTTCCGCGAGTTCGCAGGGCGCGGAAAACGTCAGGCGAAAAAACCGCGCCGGGGTGGCGGTGAACGACACGACGACCGGTGCGAGCGGCACGGGCCCGACGTGGAGGGCGAGGTTGTGGCGATCCACGCGAAATCGTTTCAGGGGCACGAACTCGCGCCCGTCCTCGGAAACCCGGAGCTCGGCGTCGACGGCGACGGCCCCGGACGGGCGCACGGTCAGGCTGCGGGCCAGGAACGGTTCCAGCATCGCGAAGTTCACCACGGTCGGGCTGCGCTCCGTGACCGTGGCCTCGGCGGCGTCGTCGGGAGGGACGGGAAACGCCTGGACGGCCAGGTCCTGGATCGCGCCCTCGGGGCGGGGCAGGGGCAGTTCGATGTGGCGCGGGCCCCGGACCCGGAGTTCGCGCTGCACCACGTAACGCATCGCCTGTTCGGGACGGACCCAGGGGCCGCCGGACTGACTCCAGCCCGGGGAATTGAACAGGCCGATGTCGACGCCGATCCGGGTGGCCTCCCGGATGGCATGTTCCAGGTGGCTCCACCAGGGGTCGGTCAGGGCCTGTGGGCCGGTGCCGGGCGGCAGGCCGCTTTCGCCGCTGATGACGCCGATGTAGGCCTCGCCGATCCCGACCCGTTTCATGGCTTCGAGATCGCGGGTCAGGCCTTCCGGCGAAATCCGTCCGTCCATCCAGTACCAGTAACAGCGGGGTTGGGTCCGCTCGGGCGGGGTCGCGAAGTCCCGTTCCAGATCCTGATCCGCGCGGGCGGACCACAGCCCGGCCACGATCCCCATCCAGAACAGCCACCGGACCGGCGCGGGGTGCCGGCGGGACCCTCGGGGGACGGCGGGAGGCCACGGCGCGAGGCACGCCGGTGGGTGGTGACCGGGTGGATTGGGGGTCATGGGGATTCCGGAGCTTCGACGGTGATTCGGATGGGCCCCACCAATCCCGAGGGAAGGAGCGGCGTGCCGGGTTTATACGGGTTCCAGGTGGTACGCGCCACCCGGGCTTCCTCGGGGAGCCCGGCGTCCTTGATCAGGCGATTCGGCCAGAGATTGGCGACCCGGATGCGAATCTCGTTGCCGGTGGGCTTGAGCAGCCCAGGCGGGATCTCCGTCGCATGGGGGGCGCACCAGACGCCGCCGAGATCGCGACCGTTCAACTCGACGCCGGCGAGGCCGGGGAAGGCGCCGAGTTCCAGCGTCTGGCGCCCGGGCGCCGGTTCGCGGGGCGGCGCGTCGAAGGTCCTCCGGTACGTCGCGATGCCCGAGTAATGCCGGATGCCGTCCTCGGGCCGCCGCGTCCAGTCCACGAGCGTCGGGAAGGGCACCGCACGTTCCGGTCCGCCGCGGCGCGGGTCGAAGGTCACCTCCCAGTCGGACGAGAGATCGAGCCAGGGGCGGTGCTCGGGGAAGTTCGTGCGGGCCCCGGGCTGGGTATCTCCGGCTCGGAACACGACGAAGTGGCTTTGGCCGGGCGCGAAGCGGAGAGGCAGGGTCGTCCGGCCCTCCGCCTCGCGGAACTCGGGCAGCGGTCGCCGCGCGCCGGTGAGCGGGTCCCAGAGTTCGGGGCGCAGGCCGGTCACGCGAAAGCGGGCGGTCGCGGACATGGCGTGATCGGTGCGATTGCCGACGAAGTAGATTTCGGTCCCGGGCAGGGTCCGGTGGACGTAGCGCAGATCGCCCGTGGATTCGAAATCGGGTGGCACGCCGCGTTGCGCGAGGATGCGCGCGGCGGCGGCGTAGTCCGGGTAGAGGTCCCCCGGGGCGGAGTCGGTGGCCGCGTCGCGAGGATCGGGATGGTAGTTCGGCGAGTTTCGGATCGCTTGGGCGAGCTCACGGACCTGCCGGTCGCAGTCGGGGTAATCCTGGAGGCCGGGGGCGCGTTCGGGGAGGTGGCCGAGCACGGGCACGCCCTGGGCGGTCAGTTCGGCCAGTTTGCGGGCCAACGCCGGGGTCATGCCGGCGGACCGCGGCAGCACGAGCAGCCGGTACGTCATGCCGTCGGGGAACACGAGTTGTCCGTTCTGACCCCGGCCCCGGGCGATCAAGGTGTCGGGAGCGCAACCGTCGAAGCCATGGCCGCGGCGGTCGGGGAGCCCGGGAAGGAGCGCCGAAGGCGGCGGGGTGAACACGGCCGGGGCATCCTCGACGTCGAGGTAGAGCACGTCCGCCACGGGCAGGCCCTGGCGCAGGAGGGATTGGCAGCGGGCGAGGTAGCGGTGGTAGGCGCCGGAGAGTTCCCACCAGGTCTGCGTGCGTTCCCAGTGCACCCCGTGGGTGTAGCCGAAGGTCATGCCCGGCGCCTGATCGAGCGTGGGCTGGTGCTGGAAGCGGTGGAACACGAACCGGTTGATCCCGGCACAGAACGCCCAGTCGCCCTGTTGCTTCATGGACCCGGGATATTGTCGCCATTGATCGTGCGTGGACGTGAACGCCTCGGCGCCGACGATGCGCCGTCCGTTCGTGTGCGCCGCCGACACCGCCTCGAAACAGCTGTACTCCGTCGCGAACCCGAGCCCGGCGGACCAGAACTCGCACATGGGAACGTCGGCGACGCCCCCCAGCAGGAGATCTCCGGCGGGATTCATGTCGTACGGTTCCGCCGAGAAACCCATGCCGTGCCGGCGCCCCAGTTCCTTCAGGTGGACCACGTGCTTTTCCAGGACGAGTTCCTGCGCGGTTCGTCGCAGGTCCCAAAGGAATCGCTCGGCCATGGCCACGCTGCCCACCGCGCGTCCGAACATCGCCGGCAGGTACGGAAGCGGGTCGTATCGTCGCCGTGCCCGGAACTCCTCCCGAAACGCCGCCGACCAGTTCTGCGAACTCATTTCCCAGCTGTCGAAATGCAGCGTCGTGAAGCCGCGTCCCGTGCCCTTCGGCTCGCCGACCGTCTTCAGGAGGTTGGCGACGTAATCGTTGAAATGGGCGTCGAGCGCGGTCGTGTCGAATTTGTCCGATTCGAAACCGAGGCCGGGGCGGGGCGCCGGGCGCGTGATCTGGCCGGTCAACGTCCGGCCCAAACGGAGGATCGTCCAGTCGCCGTTCGGCACGTCCCAGTCGAGCGTGCCGTCAGGCCTCATGCGCGGGGTGAGATCGACGACGCCCTCGGGCGGGATGCATTCGTCCGCGGGGAGGACGGTGCGGTCGGACGCGAGGCGCGGCTTGACGTTCGGGGCGGAGGAATAGGGCGCTCGATGGAACAGGGCCTTCTCGTCGACGTCGGGAATCCGATAGCTGCCTCTGGGCGTCGGGAAGGCCAGGACCGCGACGTCGCGATGGAACTCCTGCCAGGCCCGCTTCGTCTCGGGCGTGAACGTGCCCTCGCCGAAGAAGGGCGTGCGGGGCGCCGGTCGGGGCAGGAGCCCCGTGAAGCGACGAGGTCCCGCAACGCGCGTCTCGCTCGCCACCAGATGCTGCATGGACTGCTCCGGCTTCACCCAGGGACCGCCGGTGCCGCACCATCCCGGCCCCGAGCCGAGGGACAATTCCAGCCCGAGGCGCTCGGATTCCCGGGCCGCATGGCCGAGCAGTTCCTTCCACGGCTCGCTCATGAACCCCACCGGACCCCTGGGAATCCCGAGGTCCACCTCGAGAAAGATGCCGCCGCCAATTCCAACGCGCTTCATCGATTCCAGGTCGGCGGTCATGCCCTCGCGGGCGAGGTTGCCGTCCATGAAATACCAATAGACCCAGGGCCGGGCCTCCTCCGGCGGCGATTCGAACCAGGCCGCGAGCGAGGCGGCTTCGGACCCCGCGGCAGCCGGCGCGGCGGTGGCAGACGACAATCCGTCCGGGCTGCACGTCAGCAAGCCCGCGGCGAGCAGGGCACCCCGCAAGATGGATGGCATGGCGGACGCTTATCCCAAGCCGCCCCGGCTCCGGCACACCGCCGGTTGTCCATTGGCGGACCGAATTTGCCCAGGCACGCCCCGCCGCGCCGGGCGGGGCCGGTTCCGCGCCGCCGGGGGACCGTCCGAGGCTAGGTCAGGATGCCCTGGATCACGCGGGCGCCCTCCACGCCCGAGAGCCGGGCGTCGAGACCCTGGAACTTGAAGGTGAAGGCGTCGTGCCGAATACCGAGGAGGTGCAGCAGGGTGGCGTGGAGATCGTGGACGTTGACGACCTGGTCGACGGCGGCGTAGCCGAGTTCGTCGGTGGCACCGAACACGAGTCCGCGGCGGACGCCGGCGCCGGCGAGCCACATCGACATCGCCTTGTTGTGGTGATCGCGACCCAGGGTGCCCTTGGTCCGCTGGGCCATGGGCGTGCGACCGAACTCGCCTGTCCAGACCACGAGCGTGTCGTCGAGGAGCCCCCGTTGCTGGAGGTCGCGGAGGAGCGCGGCGCACGCGCGGTCGACCTCGGCGGCGCGCAGGGGAAGTTCCTCGCGCAACAGGCTGTGGTGATCCCAGTCACGGTGGTAGAGCTGGATGAAGCGCACGCCGCGTTCGGCCAGGCGGCGGGCGAGGAGGCAGTTGGCGGCGAACGAACCGTCCCCGGGCTGGCAGCCGTAGAGTTCCAGGGTCCTGGGGCTTTCGCCCGAGAGATCCATCAGCTCCGGCACGCTCGTCTGCATGCGGAACGCCAGCTCATACTGGGCGATGCGCGTGGCGATTTCGGGGTCGTCGACGAGGGATTGCCGGAGGCGATTGAGGTCGGTGACGGCCCGCACGTCGTGTCCCTGGCGGACGGGCGAGACGCCGGCGGGACTGCGGAGGTAGTGCATGGGTTCGCCCTGGCCGCGCCATTGGACGCCCTGGAACCGGCTGGGCAGGAAGCCGCTGCTCCATTGGCGGGCCGCGATGGGCTGGGGGGAGCGTCCCTTGCCGGTGGAAATACAGACGACGAAGCCGGGCAGGTCCTCGGCCTCGGAACCCAGGCCGTAGGTCACCCACGCGCCCATGCTGGGGCGTCCGGCGATCTGCGTCCCGGTGTTCATGAACATGTGCGCCGGGTCGTGATTGATGGCCTCGGTGGTCATCGAACGAACCAGGCAAAGCTCGTCGATCACGGAACCGAGATGCGGCAGGAGCGTGCTGATCTCGGTCCGGTTTCGTCCGTACCTGGCAAACGGAAACACGGGGCCCTGGCAGACCAGCTTCTCGCCCTGGAGTTGGGCGAGTTGCTGGCCCCGCGTGAGGCTCTCGGGCATCGGGGTGCCGTCGAGCCGGGCGAGTTCCGGCTTGGGATCGAACAGCTCGAGTTGGGAGGGGCCGCCCGCCATGGTGAGCCAGATGACCCGCTTGGCGCGGGCCGGGAGCGGCAGGGGTTGGAGGACGCCGCGAACTCCGCCGCTCGCGGGCGCGCTTGCGGCCAAGCCCGAGGGCGCCCGGCCGAGCAACGTTGCCAGCGCCACGGTGCCGAGGCCCTGCGTGCTCCGACTCAGAAAGAGTCGACGGGAGACGCCGGGCGGAACGGAGGTCGGGGGGAGGAATTTCATGGGTTTCATGGGCGATCACCAAGCCCCGCCCAGGTGCCCCAAATCGAACGTCGCTCCGCGACGGGGAAAAAAGCGCGGGGGAGACCGGGGCCTGAAGGCCCCGGCAACCTTCGGTCGTCGCTCCGCGACGTTGCTGACCGGGCGCGACCTGTGCGGCCCGCGGAGAGCGGCGCGGCATTCCGCGGGCGATGCGCACCGCCCGCTTCGGGGAACGGAACCGCGGACCGCATGTCGCCGCGTGAGGGCGCGCGGCCTGCTATCGTCGCGGGGGCGGGTCTGCGGGCCGGATCCCCCGACCCGCCGTGGTGCGTTTGCCTGGGGTGGCTCATGGGGAGCGACGACGGTCCGCAAACCGCGCGTTGGGACCTTGAGCCGCGGACCGCACGTCGCCGCGTGGGGGCACGCGGCCTACAGCATGTAGGCCCGGTGCCCTCACCGGGCGGTGCGGTTGCCTGGGGTGCCTCATGGGGAGGCCACGGGAACGCTGGGTTCCGCGGGTTGTTCCACCTTGCGCACGACCATGGCGAGCCGGCGACTGTGAAAGCGGCTTTGTTCGTCGAGATACCCTCCCTGCCGCACGGCGGTGCACCAACCGCGGGCGTCACCCTTCTGGTTGTTCCGCCACAGGGTTTCGATCAGCAAATGCAGCACCCGGCCCGGCGCGGAGAAGTCGAAATCGAACCGGGTGGAGGACGCGTCGGGGTCCGACTGCAGGAGGGCCTCGGTTGCCAGCTTCACGAAGGCCACGTCGTCGCCGCGGTCCCAGGCCAGTTCCGCGAGGCGCAGACGGTGCGAGGCCCGGTGGACCGGATCGTGCTCGACCAGGCGTTCCAGCACGGCCTGCAGTTCGTCGGCGGGCGGTTGGTAGAAGGCGGAGCGCGTCTCGCGGTAGGCGTTCTGGAGATAGCGGGAGTACATGCGCAACGACTCGGGATCGCGCGGCGCGGCCGCCAGCATGGCGTCCCGCACGCGGGCCATCTCCTGGGCCTGGGTGGCCGAGGTGGGGGCGGTCCAGCTCAGTTTCGAGGCCAGTTCCACCGGCAGAAGGTCCAGAGGGGTCCGACGCTGCCATTCCATCAGGACGGACCGGTAGATCCGGGGATGCGGCACCTCGAAGGAGGCATGCAGCAGCGCGATGGATCGGGCGTCGTCGGGGGTCATGGGATGCTGCTCCAGCCAGCGGCCCAGCAGCGTGTCGGGACGGCGGTCCAGGCGTTCGTCGAATTCCGCGAGCAGCCCGGCACCGCCCTGCGCGAAGAATGCCCGTTCGGCGAGGTACTCGAGCACGGGAAAGAAGTCGCTGTGGCGCGGGGTTTCCGGACGGGCCAGGTGCGCGCCGTTGGCCTGGGACACCACCTGGAGCGCGAGCAGGGCGGGCAGGGTCGTGACGTCCGCGGCGTTGAGGTCCGCCCGGACCGTCGGTTGCTCGAACCGGGCGCGCAGGCGGTCGAGGTCGGTGACCCGCGGTTCCATGGAACCGACCAGCAGCAGGTCGCCGGCGAGGGGTTGCCAGATCGAGAAGTGCGGGAACACGGTGCCGAACGTGGCCAGCACGGTTTGCAGCGTGGTGTTGTCCGTCTCGTAGACCTGGACCCACTGGGCGATGATGCCGCCGGGGTTCAGGCTGGCGCGGCAGGTTTCGTAATACTCGAGGCTGAAGACGCCGGACACGCCGGCCATCCAGGGGTTGGAAGGTTCCGTGACGATGACGTCGTACCTCCTGCCCGCGGTGCGCAGGAAGGCCTTGGCGTCGTCGAGAATCACCCGGGCCCGCGGATGATCGAGCGCACCCCCATGAAACGGGGCGAACCAGCGACGGGCGGCCTCGGTGACCTCGGGCGAGATTTCGACGATGTCGAGGTGCCGGACCTCCGGATGCGCGAGCACCGCGCGGCAGGTGATGCCGCTGCCGATGCCCACGACGAGGGCCTCGGTGGCGTTGGTGTGGAGCAGCAGCGGGATGTGGGCGGAGAGCAGTTGCGTCGGCAGATCGCCGTGGCTGCTGGCGTCGGCCTTGCCGTTGACGCGGAGGTCGAACTGCTCGGTGCCGTTCGGACCGGACGGCGTGGCCACGACGGCCACCGTCGATCCGGCCCCGTCCCGGTGGTAGCGGACGTCCAGCGCCTGGATGCGGGCACGAAAGTCATCGAGGGAAAGCGGGCGTCCCCGATATCTCCAGAGGCCCATGGCGAAGGCGCGGTCCCATTGCGGATCGAGCGCGGTGCGGGCGAAGGCGACGAGCAGGAGGACGAGCACCGGCGTCGCGGCCAGCGCCAGAAACCGGCCCCGGGCCGTGCGGCGCAGGAGGACCGCGAGGGCGATCACGAAATTGAGGGCGAGTCCGATGGCGAAGGTGGTGGCGAGCCCGAGCCAGGGAAGGAGCACCAGTCCCGACAGCGCGGCGCCCAGGACGGTGCCCACGGTGTTGACGGAGAAGACGACGCCGACGCTGCGACCGGTGCGGGCCAGTTCGGCGGTTGCGACGCGACTGGCGAGCGGGAGCGTCATGCCGAGGAACAGGGCGGGCACGAACATGACCGCGAAACAGAGGGCGAACTGGAGTCCCTGGTAGAGCGGATGGTTCTCCGGCGAGCGGGCGAGGACCAGGCTCATCCGGTAGAAGGCATACGGGAGGAGGTGATAGAAGGACAGCGAGGCCAGCAGGGCCAGGGCCAGGGCGAGTTCGATCCAGCCGAAGGCGTCGAAGGTCCGGCGCAAGCCGTGCCAGCGCCCGACGAGCCAGGCCCCCAGCGCGATGCCCGCGATGAACGTGACGAGCATGATCGAGAAGGCGTGGGTCGAGGAACCCAGCGCGAGCGCCAGCAACCGGGTCCAGACCACCTCGTACAGCATGGCCACGAACCCCGAGACCCCGGCCGCGACGACGGCCAGTCGCAGCTCGAAGCCCGAGAAGGATTCCTCGCCGCGGTGGCCCTCGCCCGGAGTCGGAGGCGCGTTGGACGGGGTTTGCGACATGCCGAGTCCGGAACTCACGAACAACGCGAGAACCCCGACGAGGGCGTTGAGCGCCGCGGCGCCGAGGAGCGTCACTTCAAGCCCGTGGCGCGGGATCCACAGGAAGTCGCCGACCAGGACGCCGATGACGGCACCGAGGCTGTTCACGAAATAGAGTCCCGCCACGCGCCCGCGGAGTTCGCCCAGCGAACGGGTCACCAGCCGGGTCAGGATGGGCAGCGTCCCGCCCATGAGGGTGGCGGGGACCAGGATCGCCGCGAGGCCGAAGCCGAACCGCAGGGCGAGCAGCCAGGGACTGCCCGGCACGAGCCGGCTCGCGAGCCCCGAATACGCCGCCTGACAGATTTCGAAGTGGATGGGGAAGTAGACGCCGTAGGCGGCGATGCCGATCTCGAGCCAGCCGTACAACGCGAGCGGGCGCTTCAGGCGGTCGGCATGGCGTCCCAGCCACGCGTTGCCCAGGGCCAGTCCCCCCATGAACGCCACGAGCACGGCCACCACCCCGTAGCTCGTGCTGCCCAGGAGGAGCGCGAGGTACCGCGCCCACGCCACCTGGTAGACCAGGCCCGCCACGCCCGACAGCAGCAGGCACCAGAAGGCCGTCGGATACAGCCATCGCGCGGAGAGAGACATTGCCGCGAGCCTAGAAAAGCGGTGGCTGAATTCAAGAATCGCGGACGGGATCCGCCTCGCCCGGGGCGGGATGCCAGCGTGATCGGTCCGCGGGGTTCCCGCCGCCGCCGCGTCCCGCGCCGTCCCGCGCCGCCCCGCTCGGCCCGGCTGCCGCCCACTCCCGCCCGCGTCCGCCAAGCCGAACAAGCCCCTCGTGCCCCCGCTCACCGTCCCAGCCGGTGAATCGAGTGGTGCATGACCCGCTCGAACTCCTGCCCGTCGGCGCTCCGCAGGCGGGCCTTGATCTCCATGCCCCGGGTCGGAGCCAGGGACGGAATCTCCAGCCGCACCGTCCGGCCCCCGGCATCCACGGTGGCGCGGACCACGGGCAGGGGACGTTCGTTGCGGTGGCTCGATCCATAGTTCGCGGAGCGCAGGAGATCCCAGGCCTTCACCGCGTAGCGCGCGGGATCCGAGGCGGTCGCGGGATCGACGGGGTCGGAAAAACCAAGTTCCAACGACCCTTGCCGGGCGTGGACCTCGACCGGCAGGTGCATCGGTCGTCCGGTCGCCCGAAGCCGGTAGAAGCCACCGGCCTCGGTGCGGCTGCCGGCCCAGGCGAACAGCCCGCAGAGGTAAAGGTGGCGTTGGGTGGGATGAAACCGCCCGCGCATCACGCCGGTGGGGAAGTCGGGGATCGGGAGGGCACACACCCCGCCCTGGATCTGCCCCTCGACGAATTCGTGCGGTACGACATACACCCGCCCGTAGCCGTAGGAGAGGTTGAGGAGACGTCCGCCGAGCGGTCCCCAGGCGTCGCGGGGGACCCAGAGCAACTCGGCGGGCGACCGGTCGAACTCGTTGGTGATCCACACCAGGGGTTGTTCCATCGCGGCGTCGGACGCGTCGGTGACGTCGTGATACCCGAACATGTTGCCGAAAAACCGGCCCTCGCCGCTGACCCGGTTGATCCGATTCTTGGGGGTCCAATGCCCCTCCTGATCGGTGACGAAGAACGTGCCGTCCGGGTTGAGACAGACGCCGTTCGCGGCGCGGAATCCGCGGGCGACGATGTCGGTGCGCGAACCGTCCGGCGCGACGCGCAGCAGGGTGCCATGATGGGGGACCAGGGCGGGCAGGGCGTGGCGGGCCGACTTGGCATAGTAGAAGTTGCCGGCAGGATCGCGCTGCAGGCCCATCGCGAATTCGTGGAAATGCTCCGTGACCTGATGGTCGTTGTTGAAGCACTCCACGTCGTCGATCTCGCCGTCGCCCGTGCGGTCGTGCAGGCGGGCGATCTGGTCGCGGCAGGCGACGTGGATGCGGCCATCCACGACCAGCAGGCCCAGCGGTTGGAAGAGCCCCGTGGCGACCCGTTGCCAGCGCAGTCGACCGAGGGGTTCGTTCGCCAGGCCGTCCACGATCCAGACGTCCCCCATCCAGGTGCACACCGCCGCGCGACGTCCGTCGGGGAGGAAGTCGAAACCGCCGAGCCGCATCCAGGATTCCCAGGGATTCCCGGAGGCGTCGGGGACGGTGAGTTCGTCGGCGGCGAAAGGGCCCGATGCCTCGCCCGGGCGGGCTTCGGTGGTCACGGTTTCCTCCCAGCGGGCCGGACCCCCGTGCGTCAGCGGTTCCAGGTCCTCGAGCGGCGCGATGGGAACCAGCGAACGGAGCGAGGCGGGGTCGAGGCGGGCCAGCCCGAAGCGGGCCCGGAGGGGCGTGGATGCGGCGGGGATGCGCGCCACCCAGAAGCCGTTCTCCGCGAGCACTTCGGCACCCTGGCCGACGGCGGAGAATCCCCCGTTGGTCGAGGCCAGGCGCAGGACGAGGTCGCGGGACGATCGTCCCACGTTGAGCGTGCGCGTGAATACCGGGGAGGCGCCGAACTCGACATAGCCCGGTGTTTCGAGCACCTCGGCGTCGCCGACGGAATACCGGATCACGACGCGCTGTTCATGCAGGGAAATGCCCCGGTATCGAACCCAGGATCGGGGCAGGGGACCGTAGGGTTTGCCGTCGCGCCCCAGCAATCTCGGGTCCTCCCAGCCACCCTCGGGAGAGGCCCAACCGGGACCCACGGGGTTGACGAAGGCCGGCGGCGAGCCGAGCGAGGTGTGCGTCCCGTGGGAACCGTCGAAGGCGATGCCCCGCCAGTCGACGAATCGAGGCCCCGCCCAGGCTGCCGCCACGCGCATTGTGTCGTGGTCGTAGAGCAGCCAGGCGCGCCCCCGCGAAATGCCACCCGGGCCCGCGTCGAGCCGGATCGCGAGGCCCTTGTACGCGATGTTTCCCGGCGCGACCTGGTAGGTCCAGAACAGGTTCGGCCCGAAGTCCATCAACTCGTGCTGGGGACGGCGTTGGGGCGGAGGCGGCTCCTCGGGCGCCGTGCGCATCCCCGGCGGCAGCGAGGCGAGGTACTCCGGGGTGGCGGGGCGGTACTGCGCGGCGTTGCCGGGCCGGACCAGGGTTTCCCGGATGTAATGGATCACGTCGTACTTTTGACGCGCCGAGTATTGGCCCTGGGGCACCATCTGGCCGAACCCGAGGGTCAGGGTGCGGAACATGGAGTACGGGTCCCCGCCGTTCTTGAACGGCGCCTCGTGAAAACGCAGCGCCGTGGGCAGGGTCCCCTCCTTCTCGGGCGTTCCGTGGCAGACGATGCAGAGCTCCCGAAAGATCGTCGCGCCCCGCTCCAGCGCGGCGGCATCGCTCGACGCGATCAGGCCCGCATGATCGACGCCGTCGAGCGGTTGGATCCAAGCCTGGCGGAGCACCAGTCCCGGCACCGGACGGAGCCGGAACTCCGTCGGAACGCCAGGGGGGCCGAAGGTTGCATCCGCGCCCGCGACCGGATGCGTGCCCGGGGTGGCCGTCTTCGTGGCCGGGTTCGTGCGGATCGGCAGGTGCCGATCCGAAGAGGAGCCTTCACCGAGCGTCCAGCGCACCTGTCCCGGGCGTCCCACGAGATGCTCCCAGACCACCTCGAGGCTGCCGTGGCCCCCGGAAGGCAGGGGAATGTCCAGATCGGAGCCGAACGCGATTCCGGAGTCCGGACCGGAGGGAAGCGTATAGTCGATGCGCAGCCGGAAATTGGCGTAGGCCCGACCGACTTGCAGCGGCGCGGCGTCGGGAGCGGCGGTCCAGGTGCCGTCGCGGTGCGTCCAACCCGTGGCCGTGGCATCGGCGAAGGGATCCCGCGCCAGGGGCGGGAGAGGGTCGGGCTCGGCAGCCTGCGGCAGCCCCGCCTGCAGCAGAGCCAGTTCCAGCACGACGACCAGAAACCGACGCCGAAGGACCGGTGGGAGAGCGGAGCGGATCATGGCGAGGGCGGGACCCTAGGAAATCGGAGCCAGTGCGGCGATCCGAGAGTTGGCAATCTCAGTAATCCCGCGGTTTATAAGATTGCAGTACGGGCTGGTTTCGCTCACGATCGCTCCATGCCGCGACCGCGTCTGAAGGCACCGCCGGACCTGCCGCTCGCCTACTACCACTGCGTCTCCCGCATCGTGGATCGCC
>CAZSOV010000120.1:0-21673 GCA_964608505.1 uncultured Verrucomicrobiota bacterium | reverse complement strand
AGCTCGTGGTGGACGGTCACGAAGTCGTCGGCGTTGACCTTGATGCACATCTTGATCCGGAGATCCTCCCGGTTGTCGATGTCCCACGCCGAGGCATGGCACAGGACCTCCCGATCCCGCGGTTTCACGAACTGCGACCGCTCCCAGAAGCTCGCCGGCAACGCCGGCAACCCCAGCGAGGTGTAGAATCCCTCGGCCGTCTTCACCATCCGGACGGGATCGTAGCCCCGTTCCGTCAGCAACTCGGTCACATCATACCCCAACTCGCCGGCACCCGGCGGCGCGACGAGATCGTACACGTTGCCCCATTCCTGCCCCCACAGGTTCCCCAGCAGATCCGCCCGGATGGGGCCCGTGGCCGGCTGCACCCGCGCTCCATACCGCTCGTGAAGCCTCGCCCGGACATAGCAGTGCAGCTGGTCGTACAGCGGCTTGACCTGAAGCCAGAGCCGGTCCATCTCGCGCGCGAACGCGTCGGCGGTCATGTCGTAGCCGGACCGCCACATCGCCCCGACGTCCGCGAACCCGAGCTCCTGCGCGCCCGCGTTCGCGATGGCCACCAGGCGCGCGTAATCCTCCCGCATGGGCGCGCCGACGCCGTCATGCCAGCTCGACCACAACTCCCGCAACTGGTCGGGATTGCGGGTCACCCGCATGGCCTCCTCGACGTCCGAGCCGGGCAACGCCCGCCCATCCAGGGTGCCCTGCCCCTTGCCGTACCGCGATTGAAGGCGGGTGGCGAGGGCGCTGAGTTCCTCGGCCGCCCCCGGTCGCTCCGGAGCCGGAAGCACGATGCCCTGCTTCAGGAAACCCAGCTTCCGCCGCACGTCGAACGGCAACTCCTGCACGCCGTCGAACCGGGCTGCCTCCTTCGCAAGGCGCACCCTCAGCGCCGTCCCGCGTGCCCCGAATTCCGCGGCCAGCGCCTCCGTGTCGTCGCTCAAGTGAGTCTGGTGAACCCAGTCGGCCCGGTTCGCCAGCACCGAATGGGCGGCCAGCTCCTTCTCCGCCCGCACCACGAAGGCCTCCGCGACCTCCGCCGTCGGGGGGGCGGCCCGACCGGCCATCGGCACCACCATCGCCGCCATCACCAGAAGGATGCCTCGCCATCCGGGGTATCGCATGGGGCCACGCTACCCACGACGATTCCGCCCGGTCAATCCGGTGGCGCAGAGGAGCCGGGACGCGCCCCGGCCAGGACCCGGATTTCCGCCGCGTCCAGAATGCGCCGGTAGATCCGCACGTCGGCCAGGCGTCCGTGGAGCGGGCCGTGGATGCCGTGGCCGAGACGCAGCGGCGCCTCGCCGTCGAGCCGGTACCCGCCCACGTCGGAGGCGATGGTCTCCGCCACCTTCCGGCCATCCACGTGCAGCGTCAGACAATCCGCGGACCTCGTGGCGGTCACGTGATGCCAGTCGGAGGACAACGTCCGCTCCCAGGCCGTCTGACGACCCGCGGAGAACGCATGGATCCGTCCCGACGGCAAGGTGGAGCAGTACACCCGCCCGCCGTGCTCGGCCATGGTCCAGGCCCGGCGGTACTTCACGTCCGGCGTGGAGTCGAGCCGGCGCAACGGTCGCCAGCGGTCCCCGCCCTCGTACTCGTACACCTGCGCCAAGGGCAGCGAACCCGCGATCAGGCGTCCGTTGTGCACCAGCATGCCCATGACCTCCAGCTCCTCGCCCAACCGCCCCAGGTCCGTCCATTGCCCCGGGTCCTCGAACCGGTACACGCGCCCGCTCGGCCACGTGCCCGCGTGCAACCGACCCAGGTACTGCACGAAGGAATACGTCTGCGTGTTGCCGCCCAACCGTCCCGCATCCGTCCATGCCGAGCCGTCGAACCGCCAGACCCGTCCGTCGTCGTAGCTGCTCGCGTACAGGAATCCCTCGTGCACGGTCAGGGCCTCCACCCGTTGCGGGATCGGGGCGGAGGTCGCGGAATCGACGACCTGCGGCACCGGCAGCGAAGTCCACCGCGAGCCGCCCTCGTGCCGGAAGAACCCCGCCGGCTTGTACAACGACGAGGCATGGAGCCGCCCCCGGAACACCACCAGGCCGCCCACCGCCTCCGTGTTCGGCAATTCGCCGAGGGCCGTCCACCCCGTGCCACCATCGTACGAGTACACGCGCCCGCCGGGAGTCAGATTCCTCGATTCCGGCAGGCTCGAGCCCGCGACGCGATACCGGCCCGTCGCGGCGTGCAACCGCCCCCGATGCACCGCGAACGCCGTGACCGCGTTCGCCCCGTCCAACACGCCGCAATCCACCCACCGTTCCCCGCCGTCATGGCGGTACACCCGACCCGACTCGCCCTCTCCCGGCTCGCAGGTTCCGGCGTAGAGCTCGCCCTCGTGCGCCGCCAGCGCGAAGGCGAACAACGCATTCCCCGGACGCCCGCAGTCCTCCCATTCCCACGCGCGATCGTCGTCCACGCCGAACTGCAGATGCCGCCAGTTCGCCTGGTTCGATGTCACGCCGGCACTGCTCTTCAGCGTCAGATGGAAGCCGCGTCGTGTCGCCAGGTCGTACCGACCCATCAGATCCCCGGAGAGCCGGTCCGCGACTTCGTCCGACTGCACCCACAGCGCAAGCGTGAACGCGTTCGTGCCCAGGAGGGGGGCCTCTCCGGAAGGGATCTCCACCGGCCTCTCGACCACCTCCCGGTGGAACACCAGATCCCGTCGCAAATCCACGGCGCCCGCCGCGGCCGCCCGCACCTCGCCACTCGACCCTGCCATCCACCAACTCGCGAGCCAGAGCGCCAACGCCATGGGTCCTGCACCACGCGCGCCGGACCGCGGCCTCGGCAACCGGGCCGGCGGGGGCCGAACGCCGAAGGTCGGGAAAGCCGCGGGTCTCCGCGTCGAGGTCGCCCCGCGGAAGCGGGTCATGGTCAGGAGTTGGCGAACCGGTCCGGGGATCACGGGACGATCCTACCGCCCGGAGCCCGGAAGATCACGCCTCCTCGACCCGAACGCCGGCCATGCCCCGAGACGGGGTCACAACGTAACCCCGTTCCTGCCGGTCACGGCACTCCACGGCGTGGAGCCTCGAGTCGGGTCCCCGGCCGGGCGATCGATTCCTCCACCCGGTCGAGGTCCACGCCCATCCGCTCGAACTCCGCCGCGGCATTGAGGAAATGCGCCGTGATCCAGAAGACCGTCCAGCTCTCGCTGTACCCGCCGCGCAGTCGGAACACGTTCGACATGTCGCCGTGCTGGGCGAAGTTCGTGTGCTGGATCTGTTCCCCGCTGCTGCCGTAGGGATCCATCATCTGGCCGCACGAGCGATACATCACCGCCACCAGACGCTTGAGGTCGTCCCGTCCGAGATGGTCGCCCATGCGCCAGATCTCCGGGGTGAACATCACGCCGAAGACGTCGAGGTGCTGGTTCTGGGCCGAGACGATCGTCCAGCCACGCGTCTTCAGCCCGTGATCGCGGAGGCGCCCTGCCGGCAGGTCGATGTCCCAGAGCACGGTATACGAGAGCGTCACGTCCATCGCGTGCGCGGCCCAGTCCAGGTAACGGCGATCCCCCGTCGACTCATGCAGCGCAAGAAACGCCTGGAACGCCGCCCAGGCCCCCTCCTTGTCCTCGCAGTTCGCGTCCAGCGTCCCACCCCAGTAGGGCTCGGTCATGTCGAGGTGCCGCCGGGCATAGTGCTCGCCCGCCTTGACGGCCGCCCGTTTGAAGTCCTCCTCGCCGAACAACTCGTATCCCTGGCACAGAGGCGAGACGAAGAACGCCTCGGCCGTGTTCCGCGGCTTCCAGTCGGATCGCAGGATACGTTCCGACTGGATCCGGCACGACCGCCTCAGGAAATCCTCCCAGCGCGCCGTCGACATCCCCGGACGCCGGCGTCCGGCCAGGATCGCGCGACCAAACGACTCCATCGCCTGCCCCTGCGACACCGGGTCCTGATCCTTCCACCGTCCGGAATCGGCATCGTAATTGAGCAGGAATCCCCGCTCGTCGAATGGCGAACCCGCCAGCCAATCCAGCGAGCGCTGCCCGCGCTCGACCATCCCAGGTTCCCGGAGACGGTCCGCCAGCGCGATCATCGCGTACCCCGCCGCGTCGGCCTGCCCGCACCAGCCCATGACGAACTGCGTGCCCTTCACGTGGTCCGGATACATCTCGAACCCGGGGTCGGGATCGCGTTCTCGCCAGCGTGACAGTGCGAAGCGATACTTCTCCCGGAGCGTCGCGTCGTAGCCCGGCAGCCCCTCCGCCGAACCCAGCGGATGCAGGCGCATCGCGGTGCGCAGCGGCTGCCGAAACCCGCTCCCCGGGGCCGTCTCCGATACGATCTCGAGCTGGAATGTCTTCTCCACCACCGCGCCCGGTCGCAGATTCACCCATGTGTCGGGATACTCAAGGAACCGCTCCTGCAGCGCCTTCGTGACGCTCGTTCGGCCATTGGCAGCGGTCGGACCGGAAAGCGACGCCAATTCCGTGGAGTCGCTGCCGGAGATCAGCCCGAGCGTCCACCACTGGTCGTGCTGGTTCCCCCCGGACGCCGGCGACGCGAGCGTGTGCAGCGCCACGGCACGAGCGCTCCCCCTGTCCCGCCACTCGATGCTCGTCCACGGCGCGGCGAGGCGATGCTCCTCGAAGAACGTCCGGTCCCCCGGTCGCCCCGCGTGCACGGTCACCGCGTGGTTCCCGGTCCGTTCCCCGGCCGGATTACCGTAAACCAACACCCCGGGCATCATCGGCTTCGCCTGTACCGCCCCGGGCGCGATCCAACGCACCGACAGCGTCGCGCGTGACAGCGCTTCCTTCCCGGTCCAGGTCCAGCGGCGCGTGCCGCGAACCAGGTCGTGTTCGACCCGATACGCGTCCCGCACGAGCAAGGCACCACCCGGGAGCACGATCCGCCCGGAAACGATCGTCCATTCGCCCGTCTCTTCCCGACGCTCCGGACGGGCGTGTACCCAACCCGAGGGCCAGCCCTCGGTCCAATTCGTCGCGACCGACCACAGTCCCTCCGCCGGGGACGTCAGAAACGGACGGTCGGGAGGCCCGACCTCGACGCTACGGGGCGAGGTTTCCGACACCCGCAGCAGGATCGTCGCCGCGTGGATCCCTTCGGGAGAAGCGCACAGCAATCCGAGGCTCCAAAACACGGAAACCGCCCAGACCGGCGACCGGACGCAAGGAGCGGGCACGAAGGAGGCATTCATGGTTGGCGCGCGTCGGGCTCGGAATTTGGGTTGGGGGGGGCGGGGTTGGAGGTTCGATTCGGGCCAACGGTGAAATGATCCCTCCGACAGGCAAGGCCGAAGCCGCAGACCCCCCGCCTCCTGCCCGTGCCCCGCCTCATTCCGGATGCATATCCCCCCCACCGCATCCGTCATCAAGTCCCAGTCCTACCCGTTCCCGTAGTTTTTGTGGCCATGCAAGCCCAGCTTCTGATTTCCATGGTTTCTATATTCCAATCTCGACCCGCATTATGGTTGTCTGCATACCCGATCCCGCGGTTTATGTATTGCAATTGCGCCGGGGGTGGTCACACCCTTTCCCCATGCCGAGACCTCGTCTGAAGGCACCGCCGGAACTACCCCTGGCCTACTACCACTGCGTCTCCCGCATCGTCGATCGGCGCTTCATCTTCGCGCCGCCGGAGAAGGAGCACTTCGTCCAACTGCTCCGCGAGTGCGCGGGGTTCTGCGAGGTTCGGGTCCTGACCTACTGCCTCATGTCCAATCATTTCCATGTGCTGGTCGAGGTGCCGCGTCGGCCCCCGCCGGAGCACCGGCCCTCGGCGGAGCAGGTCCTCTCGAAGCTGGCCCGACTCTCGGGCCATCAGAACGTGGGGATGGTGCGGCAACGGTTCGAGATGTACCGCCAGGCCCGCGATGCGGAGGGAGAAGCGAAGTACCTGGCTACGTTCCACGCCCGGATGTGGGATGTGAGCGAGTTCATCCGGGTGCTCAAACAGCGGTTCACGCTCTGGTACAACGTGCGGACGGGTCGCCAAGGCACGCTGTGGGAGGACCGCTTCAAGAGCGTGCTGGTGGAAGGCGCAGGCCAGGCGTTGACGACGATGGCGGCGTACATCGATCTAAACCCGGTGCGGGCGGGGATCGTGCAGGACCCCAAGGACTACCGCTGGAGTGGGTACGGGGAGGCGATGGCGGGGAAGCGGGGTTCGCGGCTGGGAATCCAGACGGTGGTGACGGCGCTGCAACGGGGTCGGGAGGAAAGCGTGAACCGATCTCTGGAGATCTACCGAAGCTGGTTGTATCGGGAGGGGGACGAGCGGCGGGAAGCAACGGGACCGGACGGTCGCCCGGTGCGAGGGGCGGTGGGAGTGAAGGCGGTGGCGGAGGTGCTGGCGGCGAAGGGGCGATTGCCGCTGGGCGAGTACGTGCGGTGTCGGGTGAGGTACTTCTGCGACGGGGCGGCGCTCGGGAGTCGGGAGTTTGTGGAGGGGGTATTCCGGCAGCACCGGGACAAGTTCGCCAGGAGACGGAAGGACGGGGCACGGCGGATGAAAGGGGTGGAATCCGCTGAGTTATTCACGCTGCGGGATCTGCGAAAGAACGTCTTTGGACAGGCCGCGGGCAACGGCGGGACGGCTCAAGGCAAAGGATGAGCCCGCGTGACCGGGGCGCGACCCGACCGCAGCTTGACCGCGGGCGTTGTCGGGCAAGGCAGAGTCAGTGCAGGCGCAGGAAGGCCCCGGCGCCGGGCTCGAGTTCCAACCGGGCGAGGCCGTCCTTGGGTGCATGGAAATTCACGCCGCGCACCGGATGGTCCCACGTGAGATCGCGGACCCAGGTCTGTGGCGCAAGCCGCAGCGTCACACCGCGGGTGAACGAGCGGTTGACGACCAGGGCGTAGCGGGTTCCGTCCGGGAGGAGGTGGAGTCCGACGAGCGCCTCGCCGCCCTCGATCCGGCGGAACGGACAGGCGGCATCGAGGCCTTGGGTTCCGGCAGGCAGGGGCGCGGTGTGATGCACCGCGACGACCCGGCTCCGGAGAATCACGTCGGCACAGGCCTGCACGTCGCGATGGAAGTCGCGGAGCAGTTCGTAGGTGGGGCTGCGGGTTCCGTCGAGTCGGATGGGTGCGTCGTGGAAGTCCCACGTGCCCGGATTCGGGGTCCAATAGGTGAAGTACTGCAGGCCGCGGGCGCCGTATGCGAAGTTGCTCCACGCCTGGAGCCGGATGTGGCCGGCGGTGGGCATGGGATACGGTTTGTGAGGACAGGTCAGGGCGAAGGCCCAAAACGGGATTCCGTACTCCAGTGCGGCTTGCCGGATCCACTCCAGGTTCTGGTAGTAATCAGCGCGCAGTCGGTCGCCCTCGAGGACGGGATAATGGTCGAAACTCAGCACCTCGGGACGGAACTCGAGGAGGAAGCGCCGGACATGGGCGGGGTAGCTGTCGGTGCCGAGCTGGGCGGCGCTCGCGTAGGTGGGGAGGAGGTTCACGTAGCTCGGGTGAGCGGGATCGGCAGCGTGGAGGGCATCGCGTGCCGCCGCCAACTCGGGGAAGGCGCCCAGGGATGGCTCGTCGCGCAGGGAGTAGCCGGCGAGCGCCGGGTGATGGCGATATTCCAGCACGGCCTGTTCCAGCGCCTGGCCAGGTCTCGCGAAGCGATGGTCCTCGAGAAGGAGCTTCACGCCGGCGCGGGCGGCGAGGTCGAGCGCCTTGCGGTTCCCCTCCGGGCTGTAGTGCATGAGGCTGTGGGTGAGGCCCATGTCGGCCAGTTCCCGAAAGCGTTCGGGGGTCAGTTCCCGCTCGGGGATGCTGTGCCAACCCAACAGGGGCACCCGGGCGGAGGGC
This sequence comes from uncultured Verrucomicrobiota bacterium, assembly GCA_964608505.1. Taxonomy (GTDB): domain Bacteria; phylum Verrucomicrobiota; class Verrucomicrobiia; order Limisphaerales; family CAIMTB01; genus CAIMTB01. Next base: position 13,872 of record CAZSOV010000120.1, on the reverse strand, counting down.
GATTCGGTCCCGGCAGCTGATCGGCGGGAAGTCGCGCTCGGGCTTGGCGCGTCGTCGGCGAGGGCGAACGTGACCGTGACCGTGAGCAGAAGCGGCAACGTGAAAGCCCACGCAAGGCAGGCCGAGGCAAGGCGTGAGGCGCAAGCATGCATGGCGCCGAGGGTACGAGCCGCGCGGGCCGGGACCCAGCGCGATCTCCGGCGTGCGCCGCCGCGCGCGGTGCGGGAAGGCCCCGGAGGAAACGCGATCCTACTTGGTCATGGCCGGGCGCGGCCGGGGTTTGTGCAGCGCGAGGATGTCGGTCTGGTGGCGATTGCCCTGCTTGTGAGTACCGTTCTTGGCGTGAGTAAAGAAAGGGCTGTCGGTTTGATCGGACGGTATTCCGGAGCGCACTTCCTCGACGAGTTCGGCGACGGAATGGAGGACGCGCGTGGGCTGATAGACGTAGTCGCCGATATCCTCGAGCTTGGTGGAACCGGTGAGGACCAGGTAGGCGTGCATGCCGGTTTCCACGGCGCCGCGGATGTCGGTTTCCATGGTGTCGCCGATCATGACGGCCTGCTCGGCGCGGTGCAGCGGGTTGTTGATCAGGCGGGCGCGGGCGCGGTGGAACATGTAGCCGTTGGGTTTCCCGAGGAAGTAGGCGCGTCGCCCGGTGCTGGCCTCGAGGAACGCGGCGATGGCCCCCGCCCCCGGACGAGTCTTCTCGCTCGAGACCGGACACCAGTTGTCGGGATTGGTGGCGACGAGGCGGGCGCCCTTCTCGATGAGTTCGTGAGCCTTGGTGAGTTTCTCCGTGGTGGCGGCGCCTTCGCCGACGACGACATAGTTCGGATGAATGGCGTCGTTGGCGATGCGGTGTTCGTGCAGGGCCGCCAGCAAACCGCCCTCGCCGATGGCAAAGGCCGTGCAGTTGGGATGGGTCTCGCCCAGGAACTCGGCGGTGTTCATGGCCGAGGTGTAGAAATGCCGGGGCGAGAGCCCTCCGACGCCGAGGTGTTTGAGGCGCACCATCAGGTCCTCCGCGGTCGGGGCCGAGTTGTTGGTCAGGAAGAGGAACGGGGTCCCTGTCGTCAACAGGGCGTCCACGAAATCGGCCGCGCCGGGAATCAGCTGGTTTTCCCGATAAATCACACCGTCCATGTCGATCAAATATCCAAGTTTCATGGGTATACGATACGTCTCCTTTCGGGGGGACTGCGGAACGGGCCGAGGGGGGAACCGGGGAAACGGCGAGGCTCGCCGGCAGGAGTCGGACAGGCGGGATTTGCCGCCGACGCGGCGAAGTATGGATGGATGCGCGCCAAGCGCAATGCCGGGGAACAAATCTTCCGGCCGCCGCCATGGCGGCTGGGCGACGGCGGACCGAGTCGAGGGGCGTTCGAAGCAGGCGAAACGAGAGGAGAACCCGGCGGCCCGGCAGTCGCCGGCCCCTCAACGCAGTTCCGCACCGGACCTCGTGAATCGCCCTGCGCGCCCGGGGAACCGACGCCCCCGGGCGCCGCGACTTATCCAATGACAGTCTCCGATTCGTGGCCGATGTTCGGGCAAGTCACTCGCGGCGAACCAGCGTCATGAACATCCTAGAAACCTCCGGCCTGGCCCTGTCACGCGCAAGGGATCCCTCCCGCGGCCCGGGCGGCTCCGGCACCGCTGGGACACGGAACGAACCGTGGCTGGCGCTCCTCCGTTGCCTCGCGCTCGCGTGGCTGGGCACGAGCCTGGTCGCACCGACATTCGGGAGCCCGGGGACGGATGCGGTTCCCCCGGCGCCATCCTCGGGACCACGGTTCAAGATCTCGACCCGGCTCGTGGAGGCGCGCCGCGGCAGCACGGTGTCCTGGTCGGTGACGGCGGAGGGAACCGGGCCGTTTACCTACGCCTGGTGGCACCGGTCCGGCGCGCAGCGCAGCCTGATCAGCGACCAGGCCGTGGTAACCATCACCAACGTGGGCCAACAGCATGCGGGCTACTACGAGGTCACGGTCAACGACGCGTCCGGCCCGCTGGGGTTGGACTACCTCGAACTGTGGATCCTGCCGGAGATCGTGCCCGCCGGGGCGGGTCATGTCTCGACCCTGTTGGCGGGCGGGACGAACACTCCTTCCGACGAGGTCGGATACGCCCTCGACGCGCGGTTCAGGCAGCCCAACGGCGGATCCGTGGCACCGTCCGGCGAAGTCTACGTGGCGGATACCGGGAATCATCGCATCAAGAAGCTCACCCGGAACAACCAGGTCGTGTTGGTGGCCGGCAGCGGATTTCCCGACCACGCCGACGGTCTGGCTCCCTTCGCCCGGTTCAAGGATCCGCTCGGGGTCTGCGCGACGGCCTCCGGGATGGTGTACGTCGCGGACTCCGGCAACCACCGCCTGCGCGGGATCACGCCGGAGGGCCAGGTCACGACCCTCGCGGGCAGCGGCGTTCCCGGAGGAACCGATGGCGCGGGCGCGGGCGCCCAATTCAACTCCCCCAACGACGTCGTCGTCGCCCCCGACGGGACGCTATTCGTCACGGAGTGGAGCGGGAGCCGGATCCGGCGGGTCTCCCCGTCCGGGGTGGTGACCACCTGGGCGGGCACGGGCGCCGCGGGCTACCGGGATGGTCCCCGGGCAACGTCCGAACTCGACCGACCGGGCGGCCTGGCCCTGGATGCCGCCGGCCATCTCTACTTCACCGAATGGGGCGGGCACCGCATCCGCAGGATCGACACGAACGGCGTCGTTTCCACCCTGGCCGGCACCGGGGAACCCGGCTATGTCGACGGCCCCTCCTCCGCGGCTCGGTTGCACAACCCCGACGGGATCGTGGTGGACCGGCTCGGGAACGTGTTCTTCACCGATCTCGGCGGCCATGCCGTCCGGCGCCTCACAACGTCGGGCGTGGTGGAGACGATGCTGGGCACGGGACGTCCGGGCGCTGAACTCGGCCCGCAGGGCATCGCGCGCCTGGCGTCGCCGGGCGGGCTCGGACTCGACCTCGACGGCAACCTGATCGTGACGGATACCGGGAACCAGCGCCTGGTCCGGATCGTGCCCCGGACCTCCGCGCCCGTCCTCCTGGTGGAACCGCGCGACCTCGTGACCCTGGTGGGCACGAACATATCCTTGGCCGTGGAAGCCTTCGGTTCGGGCGCGCTGCGCTACCAGTGGTTCAAGGGAGACGTCGCGATTCCCGGAGCCACGACCTCCGCGTTGCCCTTCGCCTCGGCCACCGTGGGGGATACGGGCGCCTACACCGTCGTGGTTTTGGACGACGCCGGCCAGACCCGCTCCCGCGTGGCGTCGGTGCGCGTGCTGACGGAATCTCACCCGGTCATCACGGTGCCACCCGAGGGGGGCATCTACCAGGCCGGTCAGGACATGGCGCTCCGCGTCGCCGCCGTGGGGCACGGCCCGCTGACCTTCACCTGGCTCAAGGATGGCATCGTCCTCCCGGACTGGAGCCCGAATGCGGTTCCAAGGGGGCCGGAGCTGCTTCTGTTCGCCATGACGCACCTCTCCGCGGGCTCGTATCAGGTCATTGCGCGCGACTCCCTAGGGGCGACCACTTCGGCCCCTGCCGTCTGGACCATGGCCCCCACGGCTCCGCCGGAAATCACGTCCGAGGTGAAGGACCTGACCTGGTACGTGAACGAGACCGTCCAACTCGTCTTCACGGCGCGCGGCACGGGGACGCTCCTGTTCCGTCTGTCGAGGTGGAATCCCGCGACCTCCCAATGGGATCACGTCCAGGGCCCCAATCTGGGGACCTTCACGCTGTTTGGCCTGCGGGCCGGCGACGCGGGGGAGTATCGGGTGCAGGTGGAGGACCAGGCCGGCAACCCGCCCGCCGCGCGAACCTTTCATGTCCGGGTGCTGCTCCAACGGCTGTCGGTGGTGCGGCAACCGGAGGACGCGGTGGTGCCCCCCACCGCGAACGTCAGCTTCTCGATCGAGGCGCAGGGCACGCCCCCCTTCGACTACCAATGGTATCGCGACGGAGCCGCCATCGCCGGGGCCAACCTGCCCGTCCTGACCCTGAGCCAGGTGCCGGCGCAGGATCCTGTCGGGTTTCATGTGATCGTCCGCGACGAGTCGGGAGCCTTCGTGCAGTCCCGCACGGCACAACTCACGGTGCGCGTCACGAAATCGCCCCAGATCGCGGAGCCGCCCGTGGCGCAGCGCGTGCCTTACGGGCACCCGGCCCGCTTTGCCGTGCGCGCGGTCTCCGAGGCCTCGCTCGCCGGCGGCGATTCGTTTCAATACCAGTGGTTCCGAAACGACGAGCCCATGCCCAACCAGACCGGGCCCGTCCTGGAATTCGCCAGCACCACGGTTTCCGACACCGCGCTGTACACCGTCCAGGTATCGAACGCGTTCGGGTCGATCACCTCGACGCCCGTGCTGCTCCAGGGCCACTACCTCATCCACAGGTTCGACCCGTTGCTGTTCGTGTCGTGGGTCGCGGGTGCGGGACCGCCGCCCGGGGATGCCGTGGGGCTGCCGGGCGCCGCGCGCTTCTCGGCGCCGCATGGCGTGGCGGTGGCGCCGAACGGGGAGATCTACATCGCGGACACCGACAATCATCGGATCAAGAAGATCCAACGGGACGGGCGCGTGGTGGCGGTGGCCGGGGATGGCCAACCGGGCTGGGTGGACGGCCCGGCGGCGAGCAGTCGATTCCGGCAACCGCAGGACCTCTGCATCGCCCCCGACGGCACGATTTTCGTGGCCGACACGCAGAATCACGCCCTGCGCCGGATTTCGACCGAGGGCCAGGTCTCGACCCTCGCGGGGCGGGGCATTGCCGGGATGGTGAACGGCCCCGCGACGGTGGCGACGCTGTCGCGGCCCGTGTCCCTGGTTCTGGATCGCGCCGGAGCCCTGTACTTCGTCGAGTGGGGCGAACCCGTCCTCCGCCGTTGCGCGCCCGACGGCACGGTGACGGTCTGGGCGGGGACTGGCGAGGCCGGCGGCATGGACGGGCCACGCGAGTCGGCCACGTTCCTGAGCCCCGCCGGCATCGCCATCGACGCGGGCGACACGCTCTACGTCACCGAGGAACTCCCGGGCCGCATTCGCAGGATCACGGCGCACGGCCTGGTGACGACCGTCGCCGGGTTTGCCGGCCCGGGCTTCGCGGACGGACCGACGTCGAGCGCCCAATTCCGCACGCCGCGCGGAATCACGGTCGATCCGGACGGAAACCTGTTCGTCTCGGATTCGATCAACCACGCCCTCCGTCGGATCGGCATCGACGGTCAGGTCACCACGGTGGCGGGCAATGGCTATTCCGGGTCCAACGACGGACCGGCCTCGGAAGCCTGGGTGGGAGGTCCCCACGGCCTCGATATTTCGCCGACCGGCGATCTGGTTTTCTCGGAGCTGGCATACCTGCGGATTCGCCGCCTCCGTTCCGCCGTCTCGATGCTCCCCTACGGGCCCGCGGTTCTCGAATCCCGTCCGCGCGGCTTCTGGAGGCTGAGCGAGACCTCGGGAGACGGGGCGTCCGATTTCACCGGGCAACACCCCGGTCTCCATCTCGGCGCGCCCATGCCGGGTGTGCCCGGGGTGCCCCGGGCGGGCGCATCGAACACCGGCGTCCAATTTGCCGGCCCGGACCAGGCCATCCGGATGCCGTATGCCGGGGATCTCAACGCCGAACGTTTCTCGGTCGAGCTCTGGACCCGTCTGGACGCCCGGGCGGGCGACGATCCGGCGCGCCATCAACTCCTCGCTGCCGCCGAGGAGGAGGGCGCCCGGGGGTACTTCCTTCGCGCCACGGAGCCGGGCGGGTGGGAGTTCGGGATTGGCGACGGCACCACGTGGACGGTGCTCGCCGGCCCCCGGGTCCGGACGAACACCTGGACCCACCTGGCCGCCACCTACGACGGCACGACCGCGCGTCTGTACGTCGACGGAACGCCCGTGGCCGCGCTCCCGGCCATGCTCGCCCCGAATCGCTCGGGCGCCCTGCGCCTGGGCGCCGGCCTGGGCTGGCCCGCGTTGCGTGGCGACCTGGACGAAGTGGCCGTCTACGACCGCGCGCTTCGTCCCTCCGAAATCCTCGCCCACCAAGCTTCCGTCGTGGCGAGCGACCGTTTGAACGCGCGCCTGGCCGACCGCCAACTTGCCCTGGCCTGGTTCGTGGGCCGGCTCGAAACAGCCCCCGCCGCGTCGGGTCCGTGGTCGCCTCTTCCGGACCTCCGCTCCCCCGCCCTGCTCGACACCGGGAACGCGCAGCAGTTCTTCCGCGTCCGCACCGAGTGACTGACCCGACGCGGCTCCTGGCGGGGACGCGACCGAATTCGGTGGGTCAGGGCAGGGCTTTGGCGGCCTGGCGCAACTCGTTCACAAGGACTTCGAGCGCCGGTTCGTCCGCGCGGTTGCGGCGGCAGAGGACACCGATCCCCAAAGGCTTCGGTCCGGAGGAAAGGGGTCGCAGCCGAACCCGCTCGGGCACCCGGCGGGTCGCCTGATGCGTCACCACGGCGACGCCCAGCCCGGATTCCACCGCCGACAGGAGGCTGTCCACGCCGTCATATTCGCCCGCCCAACGCGGACGACGCCGGTGTTCCCGCAGCCAATCCGTCACCCGGCTCCCGTACTCCGGATAATCCCGCCGGCAATAGCCGAGCAGGGGCTCGTTCGCCACCTCGCCGGGCGTGACCCGGGTCCGCGCCGCGAGGGGATGATCCTGATTCACGGCCAACCGCCAGGCGACGCGGGCCAGGGGCGTCCAGCGCAGGGAGTGCCGCGCGCCCTCCGGTTCCACCGTCAGTGCAACGTCCAGGGTGTCACCCTCCAGCCCCGCGAGCATCTCTGCGGTCGAGAGGTCGAACAACTCGACCCGGGCATCGGGGTGACTGCGGGCGAAGCTGGCCACGGCGGCGGACAAGAGACCGGACGCCAGCGAGGGGGCGTACCCGAGGCGCAGGCGCCTGCCCCGTCCGGCGGCGCGGACCTCCTCGAGCACCTGTTCCGCGTGTCGGAGCAGTTCCCGGGCCTCCTGGAGCAACACCCCGCCGACCGGGGTCAGTCGGATCGAATGGGCCTGACGCTCGAGCAGGCACTGCCCGATCTCCCCTTCCAGCGCCTTGATCTGTCGGCTCAACGCGGGCTGCGTCAGGAAGATCCGTTTGGCGGCCTTGCTGATGTTGCCCTCCTCGGCCACGGCCACGAAGTAGCGCAGTTGTCGGAGTTCCATGTCCCCGAGGCTAGGGGCAAAGCCCGGCTAGAACCAACCACCCGGTCGACGGCGGGTCCGACCCTTGGGCTGGCCCGCCGATTCAGGGCTGGACCCGGATCCGGAAGAAGCCGCTCGCACCCACGATCGCCGCCTCGAGCGATTTCACCGAGCCGTCTCCGACCACCGTCTGGACCACCGTCCATTCCCCCTCCCCCAGCCCGCCCTTCTTCTCCAGGACGTACGTGAACCCCGCCTGCGTCGGCACCTGGATTCCCAGCTGACCGCCCGGCGTCAATGCCACCCCGCCCAGGTTCACCGGTCCCGCCACCTCCGTCCCCGTCCCCGGCCCCCCCTTCAGCCGAGCGATATGCCGCCGGCTCACCGCGTGCGCCGCGTCGTCGAACGAGCCCCGCACTTCCGTGAAGTACCCCGCGATCACGATCCGCCCCTTCGTATCCACCGCCAGCAACTGGATGTCGTCGTTCGCCCTCACCAGGAACTCCTCGTCCTCCGCCCCGTTCGACCGCAGTCGTGCCAGTCGGTTCCCCGTCTCCGGCGCCACCAGCACCGCCCCTTCCCGCGTCAACGCCAACGGCGAGAACCCCGCGTCCTTCACCACGCTCGCGAACCCAGGATCCGCCGACCCGTCCCCCAGGAACCGTCGCACGTTCCCGCCCGTCGTCCCGAAATCCCCCACCGCCACGATCTTCCCGTCCGCCTGTCGCGCCAGCCGGTTCACCGTCTCCTGGCTGCACAGTGGCGAACGAAATCCCGCATCCACGCTCCCGTCCGCCCGCAGCCGCGCCAGGTTGAAACTCGGCACGCCCCCGACCGTCACCCCGAACGCCCCGCCCACGATCAGGCCCCCCTCCGCATCCGCCACCATCGCCCCCGCCGTGTTCCCCGCGAACCGCGCCGCCGTGTATCCCGCCCCGAACCCGGGATCCGCCGCGCCCCCGCCGGGGAACTTCAGCAGGTACTGCGGCGTCCCGTTGACCAGCCGCAGCCCGTTGTTGAACAACGTCCCGTCCGCCAGCACCACCAACTCGTCCGCCGCCGATGTCAGCGCCGGCAACGCGAAGCTCTGGTCCAGCCGTCCGTCCCCGTGCAACCGCACCAGATGAAACGGCGCGCCGTCATCCACCCCGTCCAGCGCCCGCCACGTGCCCGCCAGATAGATCTTCCCGTCCGGCGCCACCGCCAACCCGGGCACCGCGATGTCGCCGTTCACCCCGGGCGTGAAGTGGTGCGCCGCGAAGCCCGTGTCCAGCGTGCCGTCCACGTTCAGCCGCACCAGATTCGTCCGCGCCTGCCCGTTCCATTGCTGGAACACCCCCGCCACCACGATCCGGTCGTCCGCCTGGATCGCCAAAGCCTCGATCGCCCCGTCGCCGCTGGGATTGCCGAACGCCACCCGGTTCGCCGTGCCGGCGTCGAAGCCCGCATCCACCGTATCCGCCGCGTCGCCCGCCTTGATCCGCACCTCGCTGGCCTCGCTGATCGTCGTGCCCCCCAAACCCTGCGCCACGCAATCGTAGCGCCCCGAGTCCCCAGGCTGCGTCACGGCCAGCTGGAACACCGCCACCCAGTCGCCCGTGCCGTGGTCGAAAAACACCGTCGTCCCGCTCACCGGCACCCCGTTGCGCCGCCACGTCGCCGTCGGCGGCGTCGTCTGCTGGCTCGAAAAATGCAACAGCAACAACAGCTGGCTGCCCGCGGGCTGGGTCAGCGGCAACTGCCGCGACTCGAACCGCGGCGCCGGCGGCAACTGCACCGTCACCACCGTCGGTCCCGCGATCCCCTGGTTGCCGAACGCGTCGGTCACGACGCACCGGTAGCTGCCCGCGTCCCCGGGGGAGACCGTCGCAAAACTCATCGAGGGTCCCGTGACGCCCGCCACCAGCACCCCGTCCTTCTCCCACGCGTACGCGTACGGCTCCCGGCCCCCGCTCACCGTCACCCCGAAGCCCTGGGGCAGCCCCAGCGTCAGTTCGAAGGTCGCCGGCAGCGTCGCCTTCGGCGGCGGCGAATCCACCCGCACCTGCGCGACGCGGCTGGTCACCGAGCCGGAGTCGTTCGACACCACGCAGAAGTAACTCCCCACGTGATCGGGACGGGCCGACCGGATCAGCAGGCTCACCGTCAGGTCCGGGCTCGGCTGGCCGTTCCGGTACCATTGATAGGACAGTGGCGGGGCCCCGGTCGCCACCACGTTCAACGTCTGCGTGATCTCGCCCGAAAGCACCAGATCCTGGGGCTCCTGCGTGATCGTCGGCGGCCGTGCTCCAGCCTTCGACACCTCCAGCCACGTGAGCCTCGTTCCTGCACGGTTCGTGGCCCGGATGAATCCATCCTGGATGTGGAATACCGTCGCGCTCGGAATCCCCAGAGCCGTGATCGGCGAAACCAGGCGCGTGGCCCGCACGGTGTACAATCCGCCGCCGGCATCCACGAGGGCACCGATGGTGACCAGACGGTTGCCCGCGAACGGGTCGGGCGCGCGCAAGCCGCCGCCGGTGACCTGGAGTTCGGCCGTGACCGGTCCTTCGATGGGTCCCGCCCCGTTCTGTACGTACAATCCCCCGTTGCCCGGGCCGCCGTAGAGGCCGTCCACCGCCGGTTGCGCACGGGCCGGCAAGGCCAGAGCGAACACGACGCAGGCCACGGCCATGCTGGTGATTGCGGTCGTCAATGATGTCATGTTTTCGATCCTCGCTGAAATCCCCCTCCTCTCGCACCGGCCCAGCGATTCAGGGCTGGACCCGGATCCGGAAGAAGCCGCTCGCACCCACGATCGCCGCCTCGAGCGATTTCACCGAGCCGTCTCCGACCACCGTCTGGACCACCGTCCATTCCCCCTCCCCCAGCCCGCCCTTCTTCTCCAGGACGTACGTGAACCCCGCCTGCGTCGGCACCTGGATTCCCAGCTGACCGCCCGGCGTCAATGCCACCCCGCCCAGGTTCACCGGTCCCGCCACCTCCGTCCCCGTCCCCGGCCCCCCCTTCAGCCGAGCGATATGCCGCCGGCTCACCGCGTGCGCCGCGTCGTCGAACGAGCCCCGCACTTCCGTGAAGTACCCCGCGATCACGATCCGCCCCTTCGTATCCACCGCCAGCAACTGGATGTCGTCGTTCGCCCTCACCAGGAACTCCTCGTCCTCCGCCCCGTTCGACCGCAGTCGTGCCAGTCGGTTCCCCGTCTCCGGCGCCACCAGCACCGCCCCTTCCCGCGTCAACGCCAACGGCGAGAACCCCGCGTCCTTCACCACGCTCGCGAACCCAGGATCCGCCGACCCGTCCCCCAGGAACCGTCGCACGTTCCCGCCCGTCGTCCCGAAATCCCCCACCGCCACGATCTTCCCGTCCGCCTGTCGCGCCAGCCGGTTCACCGTCTCCTGGCTGCACAGTGGCGAACGAAATCCCGCATCCACGCTCCCGTCCGCCCGCAGCCGCGCCAGGTTGAAACTCGGCACGCCCCCGACCGTCACCCCGAACGCCCCGCCCACGATCAGGCCCCCCTCCGCATCCGCCACCATCGCCCCCGCCGTGTTCCCCGCGAACCGCGCCGCCGTGTATCCCGCCCCGAACCCGGGATCCGCCGCGCCCCCGCCGGGGAACTTCAGCAGGTACTGCGGCGTCCCGTTGACCAGCCGCAGCCCGTTGTTGAACAACGTCCCGTCCGCCAGCACCACCAACTCGTCCGCCGCCGATGTCAGCGCCGGCAACGCGAAGCTCTGGTCCAGCCGTCCGTCCCCGTGCAACCGCACCAGATGAAACGGCGCGCCGTCATCCACCCCGTCCAGCGCCCGCCACGTGCCCGCCAGATAGATCTTCCCGTCCGGCGCCACCGCCAACCCGGGCACCGCGATGTCGCCGTTCACCCCGGGCGTGAAGTGGTGCGCCGCGAAGCCCGTGTCCAGCGTGCCGTCCACGTTCAGCCGCACCAGATTCGTCCGCGCCTGCCCGTTCCATTGCTGGAACACCCCCGCCACCACGATCCGGTCGTCCGCCTGGATCGCCAAAGCCTCGATCGCCCCGTCGCCGCTGGGATTGCCGAACGCCACCCGGTTCGCCGTGCCGGCGTCGAAGCCCGCATCCACCGTATCCGCCGCGTCGCCCGCCTTGATCCGCACCTCGCTGGCCTCGCTGATCGTCGTGCCCCCCAAACCCTGCGCCACGCAATCGTAGCGCCCCGAGTCCCCAGGCTGCGTCACGGCCAGCTGGAACACCGCCACCCAGTCGCCCGTGCCGTGGTCGAAAAACACCGTCGTCCCGCTCACCGGCACCCCGTTGCGCCGCCACGTCGCCGTCGGCGGCGTCGTCTGCTGGCTCGAAAAATGCAACAGCAACAACAGCTGGCTGCCCGCGGGCTGGGTCAGCGGCAACTGCCGCGACTCGAACCGCGGCGCCGGCGGCAACTGCACCGTCACCACCGTCGGTCCCGCGATCCCCTGGTTGCCGAACGCGTCGGTCACGACGCACCGGTAGCTGCCCGCGTCCCCGGGGGAGACCGTCGCAAAACTCATCGAGGGTCCCGTGACGCCCGCCACCAGCACCCCGTCCTTCTCCCACGCGTACGCGTACGGCTCCCGGCCCCCGCTCACCGTCACCCCGAAGCCCTGGGGCAGCCCCAGCGTCAGTTCGAAGGTCGCCGGCAGCGTCGCCTTCGGCGGCGGCGAATCCACCCGCACCTGCGCGACGCGGCTGGTCACCGAGCCGGAGTCGTTCGACACCACGCAGAAGTAACTCCCCACGTGATCGGGACGGGCCGACCGGATCAGCAGGCTCACCGTCAGGTCCGGGCTCGGCTGGCCGTTCCGGTACCATTGGTAGGACAGCGGCGGCGCCCCGGTCGCGACCACGTTCAACGTCTGCGTGATCTCGCCCGAAAGCACCAGGTCCTGGGGCTCCTGCGTGATCGTCGGCGGACGTGCTCCAGCCTTCGACACCTCCAGCCAGACCACCTCCGCCCCCGCGCGGTTCGTCGCGCGGATGAAGCCGTCCTGAATGTGGAATACCGTCGCGCTGGGGATGCCCAGGGCGTCGAGCGGATACACGAGTTGAAACGCTCGGGCGGTGTACGCTCCACCCCCTGCATCCGCGATGGCTCCGAGGAGGACCAGGGCATCTCCCGCGAAGGGATCCGTCGCGCTCAGGGCCCCCTCACTCACCACCAGGGTGGCCTCGGCGAGCAAGTCAATCGGCCCGTTCCCGGTCCTCAAGTAGACCCCGCCACGACCCGGGCCCCCGTACGTGCCGTCCACCGGCGATTGAGCCATGGCCAGAAGGGTCCAGACAAAGAGCACGGAGGCGACCGCCATCCGCGCGAAAAACCGCGTCGATTCCATCATGATCCAGTTATTCCCGGGGGTACCTGGGCAGCCTCTCCAACTCCGCGCCCGGCGCATCGAAGCCGAAAGCTCCGCGCCGTGGCGAGTCCCATTTCCACGTACGTCCCCGACCCTCTAGGGCGATTGAAAAGGTCCTGCGTGGAACTGCGATGTGGGGCCGGCGACTGCCGAGTCGCAGGCTTCGCCTCTCGATTCGCCTGCTTCGATCGCCCCGCGACCCGGCCCGCCGTCGCGCAGACGCTAGGGCGGGGAGCCGGTCGCGGGCCCCCATCGACTTTGTCCATCGCCCTGCCCGACCCTCCCCCGGGCCCGACAGCCTTACCGCAAGGCAGGCTCAGACCAACCACTCCGCATGAGCGTTCGGTTCGGTTCTGCTGCATCCTGTCCCCATGACGATCTTGACGACCACGACGACCACGACGACGTCGGGACTCACCCTCCGACGGGCGGGCGACCGGGGCCAGGCCGACCACGGCTGGCTGAAGTCCGCCCACAGCTTCTCGTTCGCCGACTACCAGGATCCCCGGCACATGGGTTTTCGGTCCCTGCGCGTGATCAACGAGGACTGGATCGCGCCGGGCCAGGGTTTCGGGATGCACCCGCATCGGGACATGGAGATCTTCACCTACGTTCTCACGGGGACGCTGGAACACCGCGACACCCTGGGCCACGTGCAGCGGATCGTCCCGGGCCGCGTCCAGCTGATGAGCGCGGGGCACGGCGTCTCCCACAGCGAATACAATCCCTCGCAAACCGAACCGCTCCATCTCCTCCAGATCTGGATCCGTCCGCGCCGAAAGGGGCGGACGCCGAGCTACGCCGAATGGCAGCCTGACGCGGCCCGGGCCGACCACCCCAAGCTGCTCTTCATCTCGTCCGACGGTCGCGACGGGTCGGCCACCCTCGATCAGGACGCGGACATCTTCCGGGTGCGGCTTGCCGCCGGGCAGACGGTGACCCACGACCTGCGACCGGATCGCGGCGTCTGGCTCCAAGTGGCCGAAGGGCAGCTGAGACTGAACGGCGTCGAATTGGCCTCGGGCGACGCGGCCAGCACCGAGGCAGCCGGTCTCCTCACGCTCACCGCCGTCCGCCCGACCGAGGCGATCCTCTTTGACCTGAAGTAAAACCAACCTACCGATAGACCACGCATGAGCACCCGAATCCTCGTCCTCTACTACTCCTCCTACGGCCACGTCGAAACCCTGGCGAATGCCGTCGCCGATGGCGCGCGCTCCGTCGACGGCACGGAAGTCGTCGTCAAACGCGTGCCCGAGACCATGCCCGCCGAGACGGCACGCCGGCACGGCGTCAAGCTCGACCAGGCGGCGCCGGTGGCCCTCCCCGCGGA